>JAODAQ010000046.1 GCA_025463515.1 Rhodoglobus sp. | reverse complement strand
GAGCCCCTCGTCGGCGACGGTGTCGCGGATGTACTCGCGGATCGAGTCGCCGTCGGCGATCGCCTTCGCGTCGGTCCACGGGCGGAACGAGTAGCCGAGGGTGAACATGTCCGAGTCGCTGCGCACGCCCGGGTAGCGGAACAGGTCCCAGGTGCCGCCGACCGCTCCGCGCGACTCGAGCAGCACGAACGACTTGCCCGGCAGTTCGCGCCGCAGGTGGCTCGCCGCGCCGACGCCGCTCAGGCCCGCGCCCACGATCAGCACGTCGACGTGCGGGACCTCTTCGTCTGCCATGACCTCACTCTATAGACACCGTGTCAAATTAATCAACACCGTGTCCAGTCTCTCGGCTAGCATGAGGGGATGGAGCAACGCGGACGCCGACCCGCCCGCATCTCGGGCGACGATCGCCATGACGCGATCCTCTCCACCGCGGAGCGGCTGCTTGACGGGCGCTCGCTCGACGACATCCCGATCGAGGAGCTCGCGAGCGGCGCCGGCATCTCGCGCTCCAACTTCTACTTCTACTTCGCCTCCAAAGACGACGTGCTGCTGGCGCTGCTGGATCGGGTGATCACCGAGGTGCAGCACCGCGTCGCCGCCCTTCCCCGCGACCTCGGGCACGAGCCGCAGGCCGCGTGGCGGCGGTCGATCGGGGTGTTCGTCGACGTCTTCTCTGCGCACCGCGCGGTCTCGGTCGCGGCGATCGGCGCCCGCGGCCGCAGCCCCGAGATCGAGGCGCTCTGGTCGCGCTCGATGCAGACGTGGGTGGATTTCTCCCGCGAGGCGATCGCCGCCGAGCAGGCCCGCGGCGCGGCGCCGTCCGGCATCTCGGCCGGCGACCTCGCCGTCTCGCTCAACCTCATGAACGAGCGCGTGCTGGTCGCCGCGCTCGCCGGCGAGACGCTGGCGGTCACCCCGGACGCGGTGCTCGACGTGCTGGCGGGCATCTGGCTCCGCGCCATCTACGCCTAGGGTTTTTGCATGCCATTGATCGACGTGAGCTTCGTTCCCCTCGTTCCCGACGCGACGCTGAGGGCGCTCGCCGAGCTGCTGCCCGACATCGTGTCGCGCGCGGTCGAGTGCCCGGAGGAGCCGTATGTGCCGCCGCTGCAGCCGGGCGATGTCGAGATCCGGTTCCGCGAGCGCGGCCCGCTGGATGTCGTGGGCCTGCCCGTCGTGATCGAGGTGCACTCGAAGTGGTTCGAGAGCCGCGCGCGGGACCGCCAGGAACGCGCCGACCGCATCCATGCCGAGGTCACCGCGCAGACCGAGCTCACCGACTTCGGCGTCTACCTGCGCCTGCCGGTCGCCGCCTGGGCGCAGGGGGAGTAGCCCGCGCGACGTACCCTTGCACATAAGGGAGTCCCATGACGACGTTTCTGATCATCGGCGGAACCGGCAAGGTCGGCAGCCGCTTGGCGCGACTCCTGCGGGACGCTGGCCACGGCGTGCGCATCGCCAGCCGCACCTCGGGCGACGTGCGCTTCGACTGGCGGGATGCCGAAAGCTACGGGCCGGCATTCGCTGGAGTCGACGGGGTGTTCCTCGTCGGGCCCGGGTCGGCGACCGACTGGTCCGACACCCTCTCGGCGGTGCTGGCGGTGGCGGCGGGCGAGGGCGTGCGCCACGCGGTGTTCCTCTCGGCCCGCGGCGTCGAGTTCCTGCCCGACGGCGCCGTCGACCGGGCGGAGCGCGCCCTCATGGCCGGGCCGGTGCCGTGGACGATCCTGCGCCCCAGCCACTTCGCGCAGAACTTCACCGAGGCGATGTTCGTGCCCGAGGACGGCGTCGTTGTCGCCCCGGTCGCGGCCGGCGCGGAGCCCTTCATCGACGCCTTCGACATCGCGGCGGTCGCCGCCGAGGTGCTGGGCAGCGGCGGGTGGACGGGCGAGATCATCGAACTCTCCGGGCCTGCGGCGCTCACCTTCGACGAGGCCGTCGCCGTGCTCGGCGAGGCCGCCGGGCAGTCGTACCGCTTCGTCGACGAGGGACTGGACGCCCACCGCGAGCGGCTGCTCGCCGCGGGCACGCCCGAGGGCTACGTGACCTGGCGGCTTGCGATGCTCGGGGGGATCCGGAGCGGTGACGACTCGTACGTGAGCGACGGGGTGCAGCGCGTGCTCGGCCGGCCCGCGACATCCTTCCAGCAGTGGGCCGAGCGCGAGGCGACGCCGGCCTGAGGATGTCGGCGGTCGGGGGCATGATTCGGGCATGCGACGCGAGACCGTAGTCGAAGTGAAGGGCCCGTGGTCCCTCACCACGAGCAAGGCGTTCTGGGAGGGCTTCGCGCCCCAGGCGCTGCCGACCCGTGGCGAGGCCGAACAGATTCGCACGGTGTTCCGCTCGGAGGCGGACTGGCTCCCGGTCGACGCCGTCGTGACGCAGGAGGGGGCATCCGCCCGCATCGCGGTCAGCGGCGACGGGGACCTGGATGCCGCGGCGGTCCAGGTCGCGCGCTTCCTCGCCCTCGACATCGACGCGTCGGCCTGGCCCGAGGTGGGGCTTCGCGACCCGGTCATCGGCGATGCCCAGGCGCGGCTGCCCGGCCTGCGGCCGTGCGGGTTCCACTCCCCGTACGAGGCGGCGGCGTGGGCGGTGCTGTCGCAGCGCATCCGCATCGTGCAGGCGGCGAAGCTGCGCGAGGAGCTCATCCGGGAGCACGGCGACGGCGGCGCGTTCCCCGATCCGCGGGTGCTCGTCGACCTCGACCTCGACCTGCCCGGGCGCAAGACGGAGTACCTGCACGCCGTCGCGGAGGCCGCGCTCGAGGGCAGGCTCGACGGCGCAGCACTGCGCGCGATCGACCCGCAGGAGGCGATCGCGCGGGTGCAGGAGGTGAAGGGGCTCGGGCCGTTCGCGGCCGAGCTGGTCGTCTCCGCGGAGCCAACGCACCGGATGTTCTGCCCAGCAGCGAGGGCCGCCTCACCAAGGAGATCGCGCTCAAATACGGCGAGGGCCGCACCCCGACCGAGGTCGCGGAGGCCTGGCGGCCGTTCCGCACCTGGGCGTCGGTGCACCTGCGGGCCCTGCGCGAGGATCGCACCCACGAGATCGCCGGCGACTGAACTCCGGGAATGATTTGGCGTGGCCAGCGTTAACTTGAGTCAAAGGCACTCAAGTTTTCCCTGAAAGAGGTCCCATGCCTAGCAACACAGAACCCGAAGAGGGCGCCAACAACTCGTTCGACGAGTTCCTCGCGCGCTACCTCGAGGGCGAGCGTGCGGCACAGTCCGGGCGTTCCATCGACATCAGCCGGCTGCTCAGCCGGCGCACCCGCGAGGTGCTGGCCCAGGCGGGCCGCTACGCGATCGAGCACGGCCACAACGAGCTCGACGCGCTGCACGTGCTGCGCGTGCTCGCCGAGCGCGCCCCCGCATCCGACGTGATCCGTCGCGCGGGTGCCGACCCGGCCGCGATCGCGGAGGCCGCCGAGCAGCGCCTGCCCGAGGCATCCACCGACCGCGTGGATGGCGCTCCCGCGCTCACCCAGTCGGGCCAGCGCGCGCTGTTCCACGCCTACCAGGTGGCGCGTGCCTCCGGCTCGACCTACATCGACCCCGAGCACCTCTTCTTCGCGCTCGTGATCAGCCAGGACTCCCCGGCCGGCCAGGTGCTGGCCGCCGCGGGCATCACCCCCGAGGCCCTGCAGGAGGGGATGCGCGAGACGGTCAACGCCGGCGCGGCCCCCGAGGCCGAGCCCGAGTCCGAGACGCCCATGCTCGACAAGTACGGCATGGACCTCACCCAGCGCGCCCGCGACGGCGAGCTCGACCCGGTGATCGGCCGTGCCGACGAGATCGAGCAGGCCATCGAGATCCTGTCGCGTCGCACCAAGAACAACCCCGTGCTGATCGGCGAGGCGGGCGTCGGCAAGACCGCGATCGTGGAGGGCCTCGCCCAGGCGATCGTCGACGGCGGCGTTCCGCAGCAGCTGCGCGACAAGCGCGTGGTCTCGCTCGACCTGCCCGCCATGCTCTCCGGCACCCGCTACCGCGGCGACTTCGAGGAGCGGCTCACCAAGCTGATGGACGAGATCTCGGCCCACAAGACCGAGCTGATCGTGTTCATCGACGAGCTGCACACCGTGGTCGGCGCCGGGGGTTCCGGTGACGGCGGCATGGACGCGGGCAACATCCTGAAGCCGCGGCTGGCCCGCGGTGAGCTGCACGTGATCGGCGCCACCACGCTGCGCGAGTACCGCAACATCGAGAAGGACCCCGCCCTCGAGCGCCGATTCCAGCCGGTGCAGGTGGGCGAGCCCAGTATCGAGGATGCCGTGCTCATCCTCTCCGGCCTGCGCAAGGCCTACGAGGACCACCACGGTGTGACGTACACGGACGACGCGATCCGCGCCTCCGTGGAGCTGTCCGCGAGGTACGTGACCGACCGGTTCCTGCCCGACAAGGCGATCGACCTGATCGACCAGGCCGGCGCGCGACTGCGCCTCAGCCTCGGCTCGAAGCTGGACGTCAGCGCCCTGTTGGAGCGGCTGGCCGAGCTGGAGTCCGAGAAGAACTCGGCCGTCGCGGCCGAGCACTACGAGGACGCCTCGCGCCTGCGCGACGAGATCGACGCCCTGCACGAGCGCCTGGACACCGCCAAGCCGACCAGCAGCGACATGAAGGCCGTCGTCGGCGAGCCCGAGATCGCGGCCGTGATCTCGCGCGCCACGGGCATCCCGGCCAACCGGCTCACGCAGGACGACCGTTCGCGCCTCGCGCTGCTCGAGCAGGAGCTGCACGGGCGTGTGATCGGCCAGGATGACGCCGTGAGCGTCGTCGCCAAGGCTGTCCGGCGCAACCGCACCGGCATGGGCGACCAGAACCGCCCCGTCGGCAGCTTCCTGTTCCTCGGCCCGACCGGTGTCGGCAAGACGGAGCTGGCGAAGGCCCTCGCGAAGTCGCTGTTCGGCGACGAGAAGTCGATGCTGCGCTTCGACATGAGCGAGTTCGGCGAGCGCCACACGGTGTCGCGACTGGTCGGTGCCCCTCCCGGGTACGTCGGCTACGACGAGGCCGGGCAGCTCACCGAGCGCATCCGCCGCAACCCGTACTCCGTCGTGCTCTTCGACGAGATCGAGAAGGCACACCCCGACGTCTTCAACCTGCTGCTGCAGGTGCTGGATGACGGGCGCCTGACCGACGGCCAGGGTCGCACCGTGGACTTCCGCAACGCGGTCATCATCATGACCTC
>JAODAQ010000044.1 GCA_025463515.1 Rhodoglobus sp. | reverse complement strand
CGGGGTGGGTGCACCCTCGGCGCGCTGGCCGAACGCTCCGCGCGCGGCGGGCTGCGAGGCCGCGGCGGGCGGTGCCTGCAGCGGGCGCTGCTGGGCGGCCTGGGCCTGCTGTGCGCGAGCGGTGGCTGCTCCCTCGAGCTGGCCGCGCTGGTTGCGCACCTCCACCTCGCCCTGGGCATCCGCGCTCGGTGCCGAGTAGCTGAGCTGGTTCGGGTTCGCCGCCGGTGCCGCGAGACCGCGGGCCTCGACGGACGCGCCGCCCGTGACCTCGACCTCGAGGTTGAACAGGAAGCCGACCGACTCCTCGCGGATCGCGCCCATCATGCTCTGGTACAGCGCGAAGCCCTCGCGCTGGTACTCGACGAGCGGGTCGCGCTGCGCCATGGCGCGCAGGCCGATGCCGTCCTTGAGGTAGTCCATCTCGTAGAGGTGGTCGCGCCAGCGGCGGTCGATCACCGAGAGCACGACACGGCGCTCGAGCTCGCGCATCGCGGGCTCGCCGAGCTGGCGCTCGCGGCGCTCGTAGGCGAGCTGGGCATCCGACATGATCTCGCTCGTCACGAACTGCGACGTGACCTTGCCACGCGTACCGGCCTCGCTCAGCAGCTCGTCGACCGTGATCGAGATCGGGTAGAGCGTCTTGAGCTCGGTCCACAGGGCGTCGAAGTCCCAGTCGTCGGAGTGGCCCTCGGCGGTGTGCACGTCGATGACCTCGGTGATGACGTCCTCGAGGAAGTGCTTGACGCGGTCCTGGAGGTCGTCGCCCTCGAGGATGTGGCGGCGGTCGCCGTAGATCGCCTCGCGCTGGCGGTTGAGGACGTCGTCGTACTTGAGCACGTTCTTGCGGATCTCGGCGTTGCGCGCCTCGACCTGGGACTGCGCGCTCCGGATGGCGCGGCTCACAACCTTCGACTCGATGGCCAGGTCGTCCGGCACATTGCCCCGGCCCATGAGGGCCTCCGCAGCGCCGCTGTTGAAGAGGCGCATCAGGTCGTCCTGTAGGGAGAGGTAGAACCGGCTCTCCCCCGGGTCGCCCTGGCGGCCGGAACGACCGCGCAGCTGGTTGTCGATGCGGCGCGACTCGTGGCGCTCGGTGCCGAGAACGTAGAGCCCGCCCACCTCGATGACCTTGGCGGCCTCGGTCTCGACCTCGTGCTTCACGGCCTCGTACACCGCGTCCCACTCGGACTCGTACTCGTCCGGCGTCTCGATCGGGCTGAGGCCGCGGCTGTTCATCTGCGCGACGGCGAGGAACTCGGCGTTGCCGCCGAGCATGACGTCCGTACCGCGGCCCGCCATGTTCGTGGCCACCGTGACGGCGCCGAGCCGACCGGCCTGCGCGATGATCGCCGCCTCGCGAGCGTGGTTCTTGGCGTTGAGCACCTCGTGGCGCACACCCTTCTTGGCAAGCAGCCGGGAGAGGAGCTCGCTCTTCTCGACGCTCGTGGTACCCACGAGCACGGGCTGGCCGGAGGCGTGGCGCTTGGCGATGTCTTCGACGACCTGCTCGAACTTCGCCTGCTCGTTCTTGTACACGAGGTCGGACTGGTCCTTGCGGAGCATGGGCTTGTTCGTCGGGATCGGGACGACACCGAGCTTGTAGGTGCTCATGAACTCTGCAGCCTCGGTCTCGGCAGTACCGGTCATGCCGGAGAGCTTGCCGTACAGGCGGAAGTAGTTCTGGAGCGTGACCGTGGCGAGGGTCTGGTTCTCGGCCTTCACCGCAACGCCCTCCTTGGCCTCGATCGCCTGGTGGATGCCCTCGTTGTAGCGCCGGCCCATCAGGATGCGGCCGGTGTGCTCGTCGACGATGAGAACCTCGCCGTTCATGACGACGTAATCCTTGTCCTTCTTGAACAGGGCGCGCGCCTTGATCGAGTTGTTGAGGAACGAGATGAGCGGGGTGTTGGCCGACTCGTAGAGGTTGTCGATGCCCAGGTAGTCTTCGACCTTCTCGATGCCGGGCTCGAGCACGCCCACGGTGCGCTTCTTCTCGTCGACCTCGTAGTCGACATCCGCGATGAGCTTCGTGCTGAGGTTCGCGAATTCGGTGAACCAGCGGTTCGCCTCGCCCGAGGCCGGCCCGGAGATGATGAGCGGGGTGCGGGCCTCGTCGATGAGGATGGAGTCGACCTCGTCCACGATCGCGTAGTAGTGGCCGCGCTGCACCATGTCGACCGCCTGCCACGCCATGTTGTCGCGCAGGTAGTCGAAGCCGAACTCGTTGTTCGTGCCGTAGGTGATGTCGCACGCGTACTGCTCGCGGCGCTCGGCCGGGGTCTGGCCCGAGAGGATCACGCCGGTGGTCATGCCGAGCGCGCGGAAGACGCGGCCCATGAGCTCCGACTGGTAGCTCGCCAGGTAGTCGTTGACCGTGATGACGTGCACTCCGCGCGAGGCGATCGCGTTGAGGTAGGCCGCGAGGGTCGCGACGAGCGTCTTGCCCTCGCCCGTCTTCATCTCGGCGATGTTGCCGAGGTGCAGGGCGGCGCCGCCCATGAGCTGCACGTCGAAGTGCCGCATGCCGAGCGTGCGCACGGCGGCCTCGCGGACGGCGGCGAAGGCCTCCGGCAGGAGGTCGTCGAGTGACTCGCCGTTCGCGAAGCGCTCGCGCAGCTCCACAGTCTCGTGCTTGAGGTCGTCGTCGCTCAGTTCTTTGAAGTCGTCTTCCAGGTGGTTGACGGCATCCGCGTAGTTCTTCAGGCGTCGAAGAAGACGACCTTCACCGACGCGAAGAGCGCGCTCGAGAACGTTGGCCACGATTACTCCAGTTCTGGAACGGCCGATGAGGGCCGTTACCGACCTGTAATGGTACCAACAGCGGCAGGACTACCGCCCTCTACTGCGGCCCCTCGAGGCTACTTTGGGCAGTTCCCCAGCCTCATCCTCGAGTGCGATGACCCCGTAGTCCCAGCCTTTGCGCCGGTAGACGACGCTCGGGCGGTCGGTTTCGCTGTCGATGAACAGGAAGAAGTCGTGCCCGACGAGCTCCATGTGGTCGAGGGCGTCCTCCACGGTCATGTGCGAGGTGGGGAACACCTTGCGCCGGATGACGACGGGCGTGTAATCCTCATCGGTCTGCTCGCCCTCGCCCGACTGCACCGGGATCTCGCCGGTCAGGGCCTTCGCGAGCACCTCGGGGCTCGCGGGCGTGATGTCCACGACGCTGAACCCGGCGGACGACGCCTCGCGCAGCGACACCGGGCGGTGCTGGCCGCGGTGCACCTTCTTGCGGTCCTTGGCCTGGCGCATGCGCTCGACGAGCTTCGCGATGGCGAGGTCAAAGGCGACGTACTTGTCGGAGCCCGAGGACTCCGCACGGACGAGCGGCCCGGGGCCCACGAGGGTGAGCTCGACACGGTCGTCGCCGCTCGACCCGCGGGTCTCGTGGTGGCGCGACACCTTGATGTCGAAGGCGATGGCCTTCTCGGCCAGATGGTCTATCTTCTCGGCCTTCTCGATGGCGTACTCACGGAACCTGTCCGTGACCCCCAGGTTTCGTCCGCTGACGGTAATTTCCACGGCGACCTCCCAGCCCTCTCGGCGCTTGCGCTAACTCGGCCGCCCGGTTGGAGGCGGTCCGTCATCGTGCGCCTTTCCCCCAACGTAGTCCTCCCTGCTGGGCTTGTCACGGAATGCGATCAACCTCGGAGTGAACGCGATGGTTGCCCCGCCGACGACCGTGCCGCCGGCCTCCGAAATGGCCCGCGCGGCTTCGTCGAGGGTCGCTCCGGTGGTCAGGATGTCGTCCACGAGAGTGAATCGCCGGCCCTCCAGCGACCCCCGCGCGACGAGCGCGCCACGCAGGTTCTCGGCGCGCTCGGCGGCGGAGAGCGACTTCTGCGCGGTCGTGCGGCGGGCGACGCGGAGCACGCCGGCGGGCCGGTGGCCGGCCTTGCGCAGCACGAGCCGAACGGGGTCGTAGCCCCGCCGGCGGTAGGCAGCGCGGCTGGTCGGCACGGGGGCGAGCTCGACGGGGCCCGGCTGGTCGGCGGTCGCGAGCAGCGCGGCGGCGAGGGCCGGTGCGAGGTGCGCCGCGGCATCCGTTCGCTGCTGCTCCTTGAACGCGAGGATGACGCGGCGCACGATGCCCTCGTAGCGCAGGGCTGTCACCACCGGCAGCCCACCGGGCGTCGCGCGCAGCGTGGGCAGCGGGACGAGGCTGCCCGAGCACCCGCCGCACAGCGCCCGGTCAGGCCCCTCGCAGCCCGCGCACTCGACCGGCATGACGAGCGCCCAGGCGTCGAGCAGCGCATCCCGAAATCCCATGAGCACACTGTGCGGCAGCGGTGGCGCGCGTAGTGAGATCGGCGCCGGGGCTGTGGAGAACTACTGCTTGGTGGCCAGGAAGCTCGCGCGGATGCCCGTCGAGACCCAGCCCTCGCTGCCGCGCGGGCGCCAGATCTCGCCGTCGGCGGTGAGCACCCGCAGGCCGTCCGTGCCGCTCGCGCCGCCCGCGATCGTGTGCGCGCCGTCCACCCGCCCGAGGGAGATGCTCGGGCCGCCGATCTCGAAGGCGGTGACGATCGAGTGGCCGTCGGCGTCGGCCGCGACGGTGGCGACGGTGCGGTCGTCGACCCAGGTCGCGTCCAGTGGCGTCTCGGTGCCGACCGGGAGGTCGAGGGGCTGGCCGAGGGCGACCGGCACATTGTTCTGCCGGATGATGCCGGCGACGATCAGGCGCGGGCCGACCGGGGTGGCGAGCAGCAGAAGCAGCCGGGCGCCGTCGCGGGAGACATCCATCGACACGATCGCGTTGTCGGCGGGCAGGCCCGAGATCGCGTTCGGCGGGCTGCCGTCGACCTTCCACGTCGTGAGCGTCGAGGCATCCGCCGCCAGCGCGGACCAGATGAAGCGGAACGGGTCGATGGCCGGCGCGGCATGGCCGGGCTGCCCGTCGATGAGGGTCGCCTCGCTGTCGCCGGCGAGCGCGACGTAGACCGCGCCCGCGGCGTCCCTGAAGGCGACCGACTGCTTGTCGGAGGCGAGGTCGGCAGCGACGGCGCCGCCCGTGACCACCTGGTCGGAGAGGCCCTTGATCGCCGTGATGCCGCTGCCGCCGTCGAATCCGAACGCCGTGCCGTCGCCCACGAGAACCGCCGGGTCGACGCTCGGGATCACGGCGCGGTCGCCGGTTGCGTCGGGCGTGGCGAGCTCTAGCCCGCGCACGGTGAGTGAGACGTTGGGCTTGTCGAGGGTCGCGACGAGCTGCTGGCGCATCCGGTCGCGCGCTCTCGCGTCCGAGGAGAGCGCCTCGGTGCTCAGGTCCACGACGACGCCGTCGGGCTCTGCCGTGACTCCGCCGACGGTCGTCGCGTCGGGGAACGCGGTGGTCACTGCCTGCTGCAGCCACGGCGCCGGGCCCGCCAGCAGCGCCTCCACCACGCGCCTGGACGAGGTCTGGCGCGCGGGGAACCAGCGGACGTCCGGCACGAGGTAGGCGTAGCTCGGGTCGAAGAAGTACAGCGCCTGCTTGCGGAACGCGGTGTCGAAGCCCGACTGGGAGAGCACGATGCCGTCGGCGGCCTGGCTGATGCGCCACTCGCCGTCCTCCTTGGCGAACACGAACGTCAGGGACTGCGCCGAGGCGTCGCGCGCCTCCTGGAACTGCCCGGTCGGGTCGACGCTCGCCTTGCTGGAGAACGAGTAGGTCATGGTGTCGGGGCCGGTGCTCTCCGCCGAGACCGAGGGGGTCCGGATGATCGCACTCGCGTCGGGGTTCCACGTGGCAGCCAGCTCCGCGGTGAGGAACTTCTTCGCCACCTGGTACCCGTTCTGCGGGCTGCTGACCGCCTGCATGAAGTCGGCGAGGATCTGCTGCTGGGTGGACCCCGGGATCGGGTCGTTGGGCAGCACGACGAACTCCGGCGCGGTCTGGCCGTCGATGATCGCACCGTCGTTGACCCCGCCCGAGGTCGGGATGCCCACGCAGCCGGCCAGGGCGAGCACGACGGCAGCGGCGAGCGCCGCGGCGAGAGGCCTACGCACTGTCCACCTCCAGGGGGATCTCGTCGTCGGGCGGGAGGTCGAGGGGCGACTTCGTGAGCACGGCCCCGCGAACGCGCGGCAGGGTGAGCCGGAAGCACGAGCCCTCCCCCTCCGCCGACCAGACCTCGAGCCAGCCGCCGTGCAGCGCCGCGTCCTCGAGGGAGATCGCGAGGCCGAGTCCGGTGCCGCCCGTGACCCGCTGGCGCGACGGGTCGGCCCGCCAGAACCTGTCGAAGACGCGGTCCATGGCGGCAGGGGTCATCCCCACCCCGTAGTCCCGCACCGCGATCGCGACCCCGGCCGTGTCGCTGTCCACGTACACGACGATCGGCTTCCCCTCGCCGTGGTCGATGGCGTTGCCCAGCAGGTTCTGAAGAATGCGGCGGATGCGGCGGCTGTCCACCTCCGCCTCGAAGTACCCGCCCGGCGCGACGAGCCGCAGCTGGGAGCCCTTCGACTCCGCGAGCGTCGTGACGCCCTCGATCGCGTCCTCGACGAGCCGGACGAGGTTGGTCGGCTCGGTCTCCATGTCGACGGCGCCGGCGTCGTAGCGGCTCATCTCGAGCAGGTCGGCCAGCAGCAGCTCGAAGCGCTCCACCTGGGTGTGCAGCAGCTCGGCGGTGCGCGCGGTCGACGGCGGGAAGCTCTCGCGCTGGTCGTACAGCACGTCGCCCGCGAGCCGGATGGTGGTGAGGGGGGTGCGGAGCTCGTGCGACACGTCGGAGACGAAGCGCTGCTGCACCTGCGATAGCGCCGCAAGGCGCGTGATCTGGTTCTGCAGCGAGGCCGCCATGCCGTTGAAGGAGCGCGCGAGGGTCGCGATCACGTCGTCGCCCTTGACGGGGATGCGCACCTCGAGCTGCCCGGCCGCGAGCTTCTCGCTCGTCTCCGCCGCGACCTGCACCGGCCCGACGACGAGCCGCACGACGAGCGCCGCGACCGCGGCGATGAGCAGCACGAGGGAGAGGCCGCCCAGCACGAGGGTCTGCTGCACGAAGCCGAGTGCCTGCTCCAGGTCGACGGTGTCGTAGACGAGGTAGAGCTCGTAGCGCTGCCCGCCGATCTCCAGCATCGAGCCGACGGCGACCCCCGGGTGCACGGTGCCGTCCTCCTGCGGCACGGACACGGGCTGGGAGTGCGTGCGCGGCTCCTTCGAGTCCTGCACGGCCTCGCGCAGCTCGTCGGTCACGAGGTCGCGGGTGTTGAACCCGAAGTACTTGTCCGGCGTGATGGGCCGGCCGTCCTGGCCCGGCGAGCGCAGCAGCGCGAGCTGGGTGGTGCCGGTGCTCGTCGCCGTGCTCAGGATGACGCGGAGCGCGTCCGTGGTCGTCGCGTCGATGTCCTCGATCCCGACCTGCTCCGCCGCCTGCTCGAAGAAGCTCTGCCCGGCGAGGGTCGCGCCCGCGGACGTGGTCTCGAGCTGCGAGCGGCGCAGGTCGAACAGGTTGGTGCCGACCGCGAACGACATGTAGCCGCCGATGATCCCGACCGCGACTCCCGACAGCAGGACGGTGATGGCCACCGTGCGCAGCTGCAGCGACGAGCGCCACAGCCGTGCCAGGTTCTCGAACCAGGCGCGCAGGTCGAAGTCGCGCATTGCCCTAGGCGGTGCTGCCCGCGCGATAGCCGACGCCGCGCACGGTCATGACGATCCGCGGGTTGTCGGGGTCTTCCTCGACCTTGGCGCGCAGGCGCTGGACGTGCACGTTCACGAGCCGGGTATCGGCCTTGTAGTGGTAGCCCCACACCTGCTCGAGCAGCATCTCGCGCGTGAACACCTGCTGCGGCTTCAGTGCGAGCGCGAGCAGGAGCTCGAACTCGAGCGGGGTGAGGTTGATCTTCGTCTCGCCCCGGCGCACCTCGTGGCCCGCGACATCCAGAGTCAGGTCGCCGATCTGCAGGGAGCCGGTGGTCGTCTGCGGAGTGGGGCGCAGCCGGGTGCGCACGCGCGCCACGAGCTCCTTGGGGTTGAAGGGCTTGACCACGTAGTCGTCGGCGCCGCTCTCGAGGCCCTTGACGACGTCGGCCGTGTCGCTCTTGGCGGTGAGCATGATGATGGGGACGCCGGACTCCTCGCGGATGAGCGAGCACACCTCGATGCCGTCGAGGCCCGGGAGCATCAGGTCGAGGAGCACCAGGTCGGGCTTGGCGGAGTGGAAGGCGTCCAGGGCCTGAAGGCCGTCCTCACAGAAGAAGGGCTCGAAGCCCTCCGTGCGCAGCACGATGCCGATCATCTCCGCCAGGGCGGTGTCGTCGTCGACCACCAGAATTCGCGCGTTCACTTGTCCTCGCCGCTGCCAAGGGGCTCGTCGCCAGGGTTCGGCGGGAGCTTTCGCACAAGAGTAGCCGAGTGTGAAAGCATGATTGGGACGCCCAGCGAATCCTTCAGGAGAGCACGTGACCGACAGCACCTCGTGGCAGCCCCCTGCGGGCGCCGCCCCGGCCGCCCCGCCGTCTCCGTACGCGAGCCCCTCTGCCCCGCCGCCGCCCCCCGGCTCGCAGCCTATTTTCCCGCCGCCCGCCGCGCCCGCGGGCTGGACCCCGCCGCCCAAGCCCGGGCTCATCCCCCTGCGGCCGCTCACGTTCGGCACCCTGCTCGGTGCGTCGTTCCAGGTGCTGCGGCGCAACCCGCGGCCCACCTTCGGATTCGCCCTCCTGGTCACGGGCGCGATCTACATCGTGAGCCTCGGGGTCGTCGGCTTCGTCACCTTCTTCATGATCTCGCGGGCCCAGTTCGCGAACAGCAGCCAGGACGCCGAGACGCTCATGGCGGGCAGCGTCGGCGTCATCATCCTCTCGGCGCTCGTGCCGGCGGCGCTTGCGATCGTCGGCAGCGCCATCCTGCAGGGCGTCATCTCACTCGAGGTCGCCCGCGCAACCCTCGGCGAGAAGCTCCGGCTGCCTGGCCTGTGGCGCGGCGCCAAGGGCCGCATCGGCGCGCTGATCGGCTGGTCGGGCATCCTCGTCGTCGCGGTCATCCTGGCGGTCACGATCGCCGCCGTGCTCATCGGGCTGCTCGTCGGCCTCGGCGGCACCGTGGGAGTCGTGGCGGGCGTCCTGCTCGGCCTGCTCCTGGGCGCCTGCGCGATCGCGCTCGCGATCTGGCTGGGCACCAAGCTCTCCCTCGTGCCGAGCGCCCTCATGCTCGAGCGGCTGTCGCTGGGCGCGGCGATCGCGCGCTCGTGGTCGCTCACGAAGGGCTACTTCTGGAAGACCTTCGGCATCCTCCTCCTGGTCTCGGCGATCATCTACGTGGTGTCGTCGATCGTCTCGACGCCCCTGCAGCTCGTGGTGAGCTTCGGCTCGACCTTCCTCGACCCGAACGGCACCAGCGGCGGCATCATCACGGGCGTGATCGTGGTCTACGTGCTGACCATCGTCTTCGGCGTGGTCTTCGGCGCGATCGGCGCGGTCGTGCAGGCTGCGACTCCCGCCCTCCTCTACATCGACATCCGGATGCGCAAGGAGGGGCTCGACCTCGAGCTCAGCCGGTTCGTCGAGGCGCGCCAGGCCGGGGATGCCTCGGTGCCCGACCCGTACCTCCCGAAGGCGCCGACCGCAGCCGCCGCTCCGACGGCGTCGCCCTGGTCGTGATCCTGCCCCTGCTGCTGCCGCTGGACGTACCGGTCGACCCCGACGCGCCCGAAGCCAGGGACTGGCTCATCACCGAGCTCTCCAAGGCGCCGTACCAGGCCGCGCAGCCGACGCTCTTCGACCGCCTTGCGAAGGCGGTCTCCGACTGGCTCGGCTCGCTGCACCTCGGCTCCGCCGAGGGCCCGCCCACGGTCGGCATCGCCGTGGTCGTGGCGCTCGTCGCGGGGGCCCTCGTTGTCGCCTTCCTGCTGTTCGGGCTGCCGCGCCTGAACCGCCGCAGCCGCGTGACCGGCTCGCTCTTCGGGGAGGACGACGCCCGCACCGCGGCTCGCATCCGTCAGGACGCCGAGCGCGCAGCCGCCGCGGGCGACTACTCGACGGCGGTCGTCGAGATGTTCCGCGCGATCGCGCGCGGCCTCGCCGAGCGCACCATCGTCACGACCACGCCGGGCACGACGGCCCGGGACTTCGCCGCGCGCACGGGCAGTACGTTCCCCGCGCTCGCGGACCGCCTCGTCGAGTCCGCAGCCGCCTTCGACGCGGTCCGCTACCTCGACCGCACCGGCACGGCCGACCAGTACGCCGCGATCGCCTCCCTCGAGAAAGACCTCCGTACCGCGAAGTCTGCCCTCGACGCGGTGCCCGCATGACGGTGGCCGCCGCGGGCGAGACGGGGCAGCGCGTCCTCACCCCCACCACCGGGCGCGTGCTCAAGCGCTCCCTGTTCTGGGTCGGCGTCGTCGCCTTCCTCGCGATCATCGTCGTCATCGTGCTCGCGACCGCAGGGTCGCAGGCCGGAGGCACCCGCCTCGACGCCTCGAACGCGGCCCCGCCCGGTACGCGCGCGCTCGCCGAGGTGCTGCGACAGCAGGGCGTGACGGTCACCGAGACCTCGAGCCTGCGCGAGACCGAGCAGGAGATCGCCGACCCCTCGGGCACCACGCTCTTCCTCTACGACCCGAACGGCTACCTCACGGCGGCGCAGCTCCGCGAGGCCGTGCGGCGGGCGAGCACGGTGGTGATCGCGGATGCCGCCTTCGACACCCTGCAGGCTGTCGCACCCGAGCTCGCGCTGGCCGGGTACGCGGGCGGCACGCTCGACGCGGACTGCGGCCTGACTCCGGCGCAGAAGGCCGGAAAGGTCACGAGCGACGGCAACGGCTATCGCATCGTCGACGAGAGCGCAGCGGTGACCGGATGCCTCGGCAGCGGCGACGGCGTCTACTCCCTCGTCCAGCTCGAGCGCGGCGACTCGCAGCTCGTCGTCCTCGGAGCCACCAGCGCCCTCACCAACGAGCACATCGTCGAGGAGGGCAACGCCGCGCTCGCCCTCAACCTGCTCGGCGCGCACGAGAGCCTCGTCTGGTACCTCCCGTCGGTCGACGACCTCGCCGACTCGGCGGCACCGGACCTGGGCTCCCTCACCCCGCCGTGGGTTACCCCTGCGCTCGCCCTACTGCTGCTGGCCTTCCTCGCCGGCGCGATCTGGCGCGCCCGGCGCTTCGGCCCCCTGGTCGTCGAGAACCTGCCGGTCACGGTGCGCGCGAGCGAGACCATGCTGGGCAGGGCGCGGCTGTACCAGCGGTCGTCCGCGCGGCTGCGGGCGCTCGATGCGCTGCGCATCGGGTCCGTGCGCCGGCTCGCGAGCCTGTGCGGCCTCTCGCGCACGGCCTCGGTCGATGACGTCGTGGCGGCAGTGGCCGACGTGACGGGCGACCAGGCGGCGGGCATCCGGCGCATTCTGATCGACGCGGTGCCCTCCTCGGACGCCCAGCTCGTCGTGCTCTCCGACGAACTCCTCGAACTCGAGCGCGCCGTCGCCGCGGCCGTGCGACCCTGACCCCCGCGATAGGAAAGAATCGGACTATGACCTCCGCTATTGGAACCGACGCTCAACTGAGGGAATCGTTCGCGCGCCTGCGCACCGAGGTGGGCAAGGCCGTGGTCGGGCAGGAGTCCGCCGTGACGGGCCTGACCATCGCGCTGCTGGCGGGCGGCCACGTGCTGCTCGAGGGTGTGCCGGGTGTCGCCAAGACGCTGCTCGTGCGCAGCCTGAGCCAGGCGCTCAGCCTCGAGACGAAGCGCGTGCAGTTCACGCCCGACCTCATGCCCGGCGACGTGACCGGCTCGCTCGTCTACGACGCCAAGGCCGGCGAGTTCGAGTTCCGCGCGGGCCCGGTCTTCACGAACATCATGCTCGCGGATGAGATCAACCGCACGCCCCCGAAGACGCAGTCCGCCCTCCTCGAGGCCATGGAGGAGCGGCAGGTCTCCGTCGACGGCGAGACGCGCAAGCTGCCGGTGCCGTTCATGGTCGCCGCCACCATGAACCCGATCGAGTACGAGGGCACCTACACGCTGCCTGAGGCGCAGCTCGACCGGTTCCTGCTCAAGCTCATCCTCGACCTGCCCGAGCGCACCGACGAGGTCGAGGTCCTCACCCGGCACGCCGCCGGCTTCAACCCGCGCGACCTCGTCGCGGCCGGGGTGACGCCCGTGCTCGACGCCGCCACGATCGCGCAGGCGCAGCAGGCCGTCGCCGCAGTGCGCGCCTCCGCCGACGTGATCGGCTACGCCGTCGACCTCGCGCGCGCGACGCGCCAGAGCCCGTCCGTGAAGCTCGGCGTGAGCCCCCGCGGTTCGACCGCGCTGCTGGCCGCGGCCAAGGCGTGGGCGTGGCTGCAGGGCTTCGACGCGATCACCCCCGACCACGTGCAGGCGATGGTGCTGCCCGTGCTGCGGCACCGCATCCAGCTGCGGCCCGAGGCCGAGCTCGAGGGCGTCTCGGCGGACGCGATCCTGCGCAGCATCCTGCAGCAGGTGCAGGTACCGATCTAGACGTGGCAGTCTCCGGGTGGTTCGTCGCCCTCGTCGCCCTCGGTGTCGTGCCGATCGTGCTGACGGGGCAGCCCGTCGTGCTCGCGCTCTGGCTCGTCCTCGTCCTGGTGCTCGGAATCGTCGACCTCCTGCTCGCGGGCTCCCCGAGAGCGGTCGTCCTCTCGCGCGACCTCCCCGGCCGGGTGCGCCTCGGCGAGACCGTGTCGTCGAGCCTGTACGTCGCGAACACCGGGCGCCGTCGGCTGCGCGGGATGATCCGGGACGGCTGGCAGCCCTCCGCCGTCGCCGCACCCGACCGCGCGCGCATCGACGTGCCGCGCGGTGAGCGCCGCGCCGTCACCACCACCCTCACCCCATTCCGCCGCGGTGAGCGCCGGGCGGCCCACGTCACCATCCGCTCCTTCGGCCCGCTGCACCTGCTCGCCCGCCAGGCGAGCATCGCCATGCCGGGGGCGATCACCGTGCTGCCGCCGTTCAACTCCCGCAAGCACCTGCCGTCGCGGCTCGCCCGCCTGCGCGAGCTCGACGGCGCGACGAGCGTCATGGTGCGCGGCCAGGGCACCGAGTTCGACAGCCTGCGCGACTACGTGCGCGGCGACGACGTCCGCTCGATCGACTGGCGCGCGACCGCCCGCCGCAAGGACCTCGTGGTGCGCACCTGGCGCCCCGAGCGCGACCGCCGCGTCGTCATCATCATCGACAGCGGCCGCACCTCCGCCGCGCGCATCGACAACGAGCCGCGCATCGACACCGCCTTCGAGTCCGCGCTCCTGCTCGCCGCCCTCGCGAGCAGTGCGGGCGACCGGGTGGACCTGCTGATCTTCGACCGCCGGGTGCGCGCGCGGGTCCAGGGGGCGACGGGCGCCGAGCTGCTCTCCCGCATGGTGTCGAGCATGGCGACTGTCGACCCCGAGCTCATCGAGATGGACTGGTCGTCGGTTCCGGGGCTCGTGCGGTCCGTGACATCCCAGCACTCCCTCATCGTGCTGGCCACGACCATCGACGCGCCGGGGGCCTCCCGCGGGCTGCTCTCGGTGCTGCCGCAGCTGACCCGCAAGCACACGGTGGTCGTGTCGTCGGTCACCGACCCGGACGTCATGGATGCCGCGCGCGACCGGGCCACGCGCGACGAGGTCTACCGCGCCGCCGCCGCCGAGCGGGCGCTGCTCGACCAGGCGCGCGTCGCCGCCGCCATCCGGCAGCTCGGCGCGGAGGTGGTCACGGGCGCCCCGCAGGACCTCCCACCGGCACTCGCCGACCGTTATATTGCGCTGAAAGCCGCCGGCCGCCTGTAGCCCGCGTGTAGGGTCGAGGAAGTTCAGCACTTTCACAGAAAGGTCTCTCGTGGCCAAGGTCGATAGCTCAACCCCTGTAACCAATGCCGATGTCGCCATCGGCGCACCGACCCTCATCCAGCGGCTCGTCGCCGAGTTCGCCGGCACGTTCATCCTCGTCTTCAGCGTGATCGGCACGGCGCAGTTCGCGTCGCAGAACACCGGCTGGGTGGGCGTCGCGCTCGCTGCCGGCATCGCGGTGCTCGCTGCGGCGTACGCGTTCGGCCACATCTCGGGCGGCCACTTCAACCCCGCCGTGACCATCGGCGCCGCGGCATCCGGCCGCTTCGCCTGGACCGAGGTGCTCCCCTACATCGGCGCTCAGATCGTGGGCGGCGCGCTCGCCACGACGATCCTGCTGGGCATCCGCGCTGGGGCGGGCGGCGACGTGTTCGCGAGCTTCACCGCCACCTCCAACGGCTTCGACGAGCACTCCCCCGCGGGCTTCAACCTCCCGTCGGTGCTGCTGGCCGAGGTAGTCGCGACCGCGATCTTCCTGTACATCATCCTGGGCGTGACCGACCGCCGTGCGCCGAGCGGCTTCGCCCCGCTCGCGATCGGCCTCACGCTGGCCGCGCTGCACCTCGTCACGATTCCCGTGAGCAACGCCTCGCTCAACCCGGCCCGCTCGATCGCAACCGCGATCTACGGCGGAGCGGGCTCGCTCGAGCAGCTGTGGGCGTTCATCGTCGCCCCGATCGTGGGCGCGCTCATCGCGGGCTTCACGTACGGCTTCCTGTTCGACCGCAAGCGCGCGTAGGCAGTTCGACGCACGGATGCCCGGGGCCGGTCGGCCCCGGGCATCCGGCGTTTAACGCACTCGCGGCCCGACTCGCGCCGTCGGAAACTCAGGACATTCGCGCTCCCAAGCCCGTGCGGGCGCCCATCAAGCGCTTGAACTATCCAAGACTCCTGCGTTTTCCGACGTTGTGCGCCTGCACCCCGTGACGCGGCAGTGCTCAGACGAGCGGGTCGCGAGTGGTTCCGGCCTCGTCGCCCGCGTTCTCGGTGTCGGAGACGACCTCGGCGGCCGTGTCCGGCTCGCCCGAGCTGACCAGCTCGGTCGGCAGGGTGCGCATCGTCGTGAGCGGGGAGAAGAGCACGAAGGCGGAGGCGAGGAACCCGCCGACGACTCCGATCCACATCGTGGGCAGCACCCCGATCGTCTCGCCGAGCACGCCCGAGAGCAGCGCGGCGAGCGGCATGACACCCCACACGACGAAGCGGATCGAGGCGTTCATCCGGCCGAGCAGTCGCGGCGGAGTGAGGCGCTGGCGCATCGTGACCTGGGTGATGTTGTAGACCAGCACCAGGAACGACACCACGAAGGTCCCGGCGATGAGGATGGGGATCGCGGCCGCGGGGAACACGGCAGAGAGCGGCATCGCCAGAACCCCCAGTGCCATCGCGACCGCCGAGAGCGAGATCGAGGTGCCCTCCCCCACGCGCTTCTGGATCCACGGGGTGGCGAGCGCGCCGAGCAGGCCGCCCACCGAGCCAACGCCGAGGATGATGCCGAAGGCCGCCGGGCTGAGTCCGAGGATGCGCAGGATGAGGATCGACTCGAGCGTGAAGATGAGGGTGCTGAAGAAGTTGGAGGTTCCTGTCGTCGCGGTGATGCGCCACAGCAGCGGGTGCCCGAAGACGAAGCGCAGGCCCTCGCCGATCTCGCGCGGGAGGCTCTGGCGGTCTTTCGGGTCCGGGAGGGTCTCGGTATCGCGCACCCGCCACAGCGCGAACGCGGAGAACAGGTACGAGATGCCGTCCGCGAGCAGCAGCACGGGCGCGCTCACGACACTCAGGAGGGCGCCGGCCAGCCCGGGGCCGCCGATGTGGGCGATCTGTGAGGTCGCCTCGAGCTTCGAGTTCGCGCTGCCGACCTGCTCCCCCGGCAGGAGCACCGGGATGAAGCTCTGGTACGAGACGTCGAAGAACACCGTCGCGACGCCGACCACCGCGCCGACGATGTAGAGGTGCCAGATCTCGAGCGTCCCCGCGAACCACAGCGCGGGGATGAGCGCCAGGGTCACCGCCCGTACGAGGTCGGCGACGATCATGACCCTGCGCTTGAGCATCCGGTCGATCCAGGCCCCGGCCGGAAGGCCGACCACGAGGAAGGCCGCCGTCTGCGCGGCGCCGAGCACGCCGACCTGCCACTCGGTCGCCCCCAGGAGGCTGACCGCGAGCACGGGCAGCGCGAGGCCCGTGAACTGGGCGCCGAGCTGGCTGATGCCCTCGCCCGTCCAGAACCAGAGGAAGTTGCGGTTGCGGAGGAGGGGCTGCGGTGTGCTCACCGGTCAAGTATCGGGCTCGCGATTGGGATAAGTCAATCGGTCTATTTGCTAGCCTGTGAGCATGTCCGCGACTGCGCCAGCACCCGACGACGCGACCCAGCAGGCCCGCGCACGGGCGCTCGCGTCACCGCTGCGGATGCGCATCCTGCGGCTCTGCCTGCACGAGTCGCGCACCAACAAGGAGCTCGCCGAACTGCTCGGCGTCAACCCCGGCAGCCTCTTGCACCACGTGCGCTCACTCGTCGCCAACGGGTTCCTGCGGGCCGAGGAGCCGCGCCGCGGCACGCGGGGCGCTCGCGAGGTGCCGTACCGCGCCACGCGCCGCTCGTGGGGCCACTACGTGCCGGGGGTCGGCACCCTCCTGCTGGAGACCTTCCTCCAAGAGATCGAAGGGCTGCCGCCGGATGCCCTCAACGCCACGAGGCTCGGGCTCAAGCTCTCCCCCGCGCGCCGGGAGGAGATGCTGTCGCGCTTCGAGGCACTCTTCCAGGAGTACGCGGCGGCGGAGTCCGACCCGGACGGCGACGCGATCTCACTGTTCTTCGTCGAGCATCCGGACCAGCAGGGCCTAGCCCGCGACTAGCTGCTTCGCGCCCGCCTCGAACTCCTCGAGGTCGCCGGTCTCGCCCGCGCGGACCGCGCGGCGGCCGACGATCCACTGGTAACTGAGGAACGCCGCGAGGGCGACGGTGCCGATGCCGATCTTGATCGGCCAGGGCCACGGCTGGCGCGTCACGAAGCCCTCGATGATGCCCGAGACGAGCAGCGCGCCGATGAGCCCGATGACGATCGTGAACATCGCCCTGCCCTCCTCGGCGAGCGCACGGCCACGGGTGCGCCTGCCGGGCGCCACCCAGGCCCAGAAGATGCTCATGCCGGTGGCCCCCGCGACGAAGATCGAGTACAGCTCCAGCTGGCCGTGCGGGCCGATGTACTGGAAGAACACGTCGAGCTCGCCGAAGTGCTCGAGGCGCGCGCCGGCGATGCCGACGCTCTGCGCATTGGTGAACAGGATGACCGGCGTGAAGATCCCGAAGACACCGAGGAAGATCGACTGCGCGGCTACCCACGCGTTGTTCGTCCACACGAAGCCGGTGAACGACGAGCCCGAGTAGTTCGAGTAGTAGTCGACGAACTCCTTGCGGTAGCTCTCGAGGTCGGCCTCGGTGCCGCTCGTCGCGGCGAGCACCTGCGGGTCGCTCGCAGCCCACGCGCCGTAGATGACCGCGATGAGGGCCGACACCGCCGTGACCACCAGCGAGAGCCAGCGCACCCGGTACAGGGCCGCAGGCAGCTGGTTGACGAAGAACCGGGGCAGCTGGCTGAGCACGTTCGTCGAAGCGCCCGTGAACCGGAGGCGCGCGCGACTGAGCCAGAGGGAGAGCCGGTCGCCCGGCACCGACTGCCCCGCGGTCGTCTTGATCGCCGAGAGCTGGCTCGCGCCAGACTGGTAGTGGTCGATCAGGGAGTCGGCCTCGACCCCGCTGAACGAGCTCTTCGACCCGAGCCGGGCAAGCTCCTCCCACTCATCGCGGTGGGCGGCGGAGTAGGCGTCGAGATCCATCTGCTTAAATGATCGCATGGCCCGCCCCGCTCCCGTTGACGTCCTCGACCACGTGGAGGACGCGCACGAGCTCGTGACCGGCGAGGCCGTCGCCCTCGACCTCCGGTCGCAGAGCTTCGTGCTCCGCGCGGCGGGAGCGATCATCGACTACCTCGTGTACTTCGGCAGCTACATCGCGCTCATGGTCGTGCTGTTCACGTTCGCCACCCAGCTCGGCATCGACGACGCCCTCATGCAGGCGATCGGCGTCGCTGGCATCGTCCTCTGCATCGTCGTGATCCCGACGGCCGTCGAACTGCTCAGCCACGGCAAGTCCCTCGGCAAGCTCGCGGTCGGCGCCCGCATCGTGCGCGACGACGGCGGGGCGATCGGGTTTCGGCACGCCTTCATCCGGGCACTCCTCAATGTCATCGAGACCTTCATGACGTTCGGGTCCATCGCCGCCATCACGGGCCTGCTCAACGGCCGCGCAAAGCGGATCGGCGACCTGGTCGCCGGCACCTACAGCCAGAACGAACGGGTGTCGAAAGCGGTCACGCCCGTCTACGGCGTGCCGGTGGGGCTGGTCGAGTGGAGCCGGACCGCGGACGTCGCGAAACTGCCGGATGCTCTCGCCCGCCGCGTGGCGCAGTTCCTCCAGCAGGCGCCGAACCTGGTTCCCGCCTCACGCGAGCGCCTCAGCCGCGAGCTCGCGAACGAGGTCTCGGTGTTCGTGTCACCGGTGCCCGCCGCGAACGCCGAGCTGTTCCTCGCCGCGGTCGCCGCCCTGCGCCGCGAGCGGGAGTTCGCAGCGCTCCAGCTGGAGAAGGCAGGGCTCGCGCGCCTCGCGCCCGTGCTCGAGGGGATGCCGCGGGGCTTCCCCGACCGCGGGTAGGCCTGACTTCCCGAGTGCCGCCGAGGGACCACCCTTTCCGTGGTGCCGGATCCGAGCTGCCCCGACCCCGCCTCAGTACCGGTAGTGGTCCACCTTGTAGGGGCCCTCGACCGGGACGCCGATGTACGCGGCCTGCTCGGACGACAGCACCGTGAGCACGACGCCGAGGGCGTCGAGGTGCAGGCGCGCGACCTTCTCGTCGAGGTGCTTCGGCAGCACGTAGACCTGGTTCGCGTACTGGGCGTCGCCGTTGTTCGCCCACAGCTCGATCTGCGCGAGCACCTGGTTCGTGAACGAGTTGCTCATGACGAACGAGGGGTGCCCGGTCGCGTTGCCGAGGTTCATCAGGCGGCCCTCGGAGAGCACGAGCACGCTGCGGCCGGAGGGCAGGCGCCACTCGTGCACCTGCGGCTTGATCTCGACCTTCACGGCGCCCTCGAGCTTCTCGAGGCCGGCGATGTCGATCTCGTTGTCGAAGTGGCCGACGTTGGCGACGATCGCGAGGTGCTTCATGCCGAGGAGGTGATCGGTGGTGATGACGTTCTCGTTGCCCGTGCCGGTGACCCAGATGTCAACCTCGCCGAGGGCCTTCTCGATCGTGGTGACCTGGAAGCCGTCCATCGCGGCCTGCAGTGCGTTGATGGGGTCGATCTCGGAGACGATCACGCGCGCGCCCTGGCCGCGCAGGGCCTCGGCAGCGCCCTTGCCGACGTCGCCGTAGCCCGCGACGAAGGCGACCTTGCCGCCGATGAGCACGTCGGTGGCGCGGTTGAGGCCGTCGGGCAGGGAGTGGCGGATGCCGTACTTGTTGTCGAACTTCGACTTGGTGACGGAGTCGTTGACGTTGATGGCGGGGAAGAGCAGGTTGCCCGCCGCCGCGAGCTCGTACAGGCGGTGGACGCCCGTGGTGGTCTCCTCGGTGACGCCCTTGATCTCGGCGGCGATCGTGGTCCAGCGGTCGGACGACGCGGCGAGGGAGTTGCGGAGCACGTCGAGGATGACGCTCCACTCGTGGCTCGCGCCCTCCGGGGTGGCGGGAACCGCGCCGGCAAGCTCGAACTCGCGGCCCTTGTGGACGAGGAGCGTGGCATCCCCGCCGTCATCGAGGATCATGTTCGGGCCCGACGCACCCTCGGCCGACCAGTCGAAGATCTGCTCGGTGCACCACCAGTACTCCTCGAGGGTCTCGCCCTTCCAGGCGAAGACGGGGACGCCGGAGGGGGCATCCACGGTGCCGTTCGGGCCGACCGCGATGGCGGCCGCCGCGTCGTCCTGCGTGGAGAAGATGTTGCAGCTCGCCCAGCGCACCTGCGCGCCGAGGGCGACCAGAGTCTCGATGAGCACCGCGGTCTGGATGGTCATGTGGAGCGAGCCCGCGATGCGAGCGCCCGTGAGCGGCTTCGTGGTGCCGAACTCCTTGCGCAGGGCCATGAGCCCCGGCATCTCGTGCTCCGCGAGGCGGATCTGGTGGCGGCCCGCCTCAGCGAGGGACAGGTCGGCGACTTTGAAGGGGAGGGCTGTCGTGAGCATCCAGCTATTCTCGCAGGTCCGGCCCCGAAGTCGCAGTCCGCCGTGTCCGGCTGCCGATCTCGATGCGCCGCCCCACCCACCGGGCGAGACGATGGCTCGGCTGCTCGACACCGAGGGTGAAGAGCCAGCCCACCACGAGCGACAGCGCGATACCCACGGGCAGGGCGAGGAACCACCGCTCGACGCCGAACAGGTAGAACGTCGTCACAAGCACGGGCACGTGCACGAGATAGAGGCTGAACGAGATACGGCCGAGGAACTGCACGACCCGCGTCTCGAGGAATCCGGCGAACAAGCCCCCGGTGAGCGCCAGCAGCACCAGGCCGAGGCAGCCGGCGACCGCCAGCCCCACGGTGACCGGGTAGAGCGCCCCGGTGATCCCGGAAGCGACCCACGGCGCCGCCACGAGCACGAGGCACAGGACGAACCACAGGGCCTCGCCCCGGCGCGACCCGATCGCGCCCCGCGCGCGGGCCACATCGGGGAGGGATGCTGCGAGCACGGCGCCGATCGCGAACATCGGCAGGTACACGAGCGCGTCGAGGTGCAGGACGCTTCCCGTCGTGATCACGAGGAGGCTCGCCACGATGACGACGGCGGCAGCGCGGCGCGAGCGGACGCGGGTCGCGAGCAGCACGCCGAGCGGGAGAAGGAGCGAGAAGGCGAACTCCCAGCCGAGCGACCACAGCGGGTTGTTGAGCGGCTGGCGCGGCCCCAGGAGGTTCAGGGTGTCGAGCAGGTCCTGGAGGGTGAGGGTGAGCGAGTTGGTGGTCGACACCCAGTCGAGCCCGCCTCCCCCCGGGATGGGATAGCGCGGCACGGCGAGCAGGAGCAGGACGGCGAGGACGATGGAGGCGAGGACGGGAAGGCCGAGCCGGATGATCCGGCGCGGGTAGTACACGCGCCACGAGTACGCTTCCCGGGCACGCAGGGCCGGGATCGTGAGGACGAGCCCGCTCAGGATGAAGAACACGAACACCGCCTCGAGGCCCGCCGAGAGTACGAGGTGCAGCGGGAACGTCAGGGCGCGCCACCCGACTGTGGTTGCGACCTGCGCGAGCGACGAGCCGTCCCGTCCCGGCCAGAGCGCCTCGAGGAGCCCGGGCGCTGCGAGGGCGCTGTGGTGGAGCACGACGGCGAGCGCCGCGACCCCGCGCAGCCCGTCGAGCGAGTGCAGGCGCCCGACCGCGGGATCGGTCAAGACAGGCGCCCGGACGCGACCGGGGCCATCACGGGCAGCGGGAACGGCTGGTCGTCGGAGTCGAGCCACTGGAGGAGCGCGTTGACGTAGTCGCGGGTCTGGGTCCAGTCGTGGACGGGGACGCACTGCACCCCGTGCGCGTACACCGGGTAGTCGTTGCCGGTCTCGTCGAGCCGGTCGCCGATGAAGAGCAGGGCATCCTTGTCGACGCCCAGTTCCTCGGTGAGCTTCGCGATTCCGTAGGCCTTGTCGATGCCCTTGCGCGTGATGTCGATCGACGTCGAGCCGCCCCCGCGCACCTCGAGGTCGGGCAGTCGGGGCGCGACGTACTCCCAGAGCGCGCGCTTCTTCGACCCGTCCGGATCCCAGGCGACCTTGGCTGCCACGGGCGCCTGCTGCCCCAGGGCCGAGAAGGTGACCTGGCTGCCCCGGTCCTCGATCAGGTCCCCCCATGGGCCGGGACTCCACAGCCCGAGCTCCTTCGCGCCCTGCTCGAGCGCGGCGATCGAGCGCTGCTTCTCGTCGTCCGTGAGATCCTCGGCGTACTGCAGGACCCACTGGCCGCCCTGCCACAGGTAGTACCGCGTGCCGCAGGTGGGCATCAGGTGCAGGCGGGAGAGCGCGGCATCGCTCGCGCTGAATCCGTCGAGCGCCTGTGCCTCGAACTGCTCGAACCGGCCGCCGGAGATGATGCAGACCTCGACGCGCTCGAGGAGCCGGGCGAGGGCATCGCTCATCGTCGGGTCCATCGTCGACTTGGACGGGGCGAGCGTGTCATCGAGGTCGAAGACCACGGCCTTCAGGTCAGTGGCACTACGAAAACTCATGCCCCAAAACTACATGGCGGACGACCTGCCACCCCTGCGGGGCGGAGAGGCGCTCGGCGTGACGGTCGCACAGGTCGTAGCTGTGCGGCTCTGCGGTCTGGCTGAGCGGGCCGAGCACTGCCATCGAGTCCGCATAGACGTAGGTGAGCGTGGCGGAGGCCTCCTGGTTACAGGCGACCTTGCTGCACGGACGACCACTCATCTCGGTGCAAGGGTACGACCGCGGGCAGCCCGCGGCGCGAGCCACGCCGGTAGAATCGACAGGTGGCGAAGCCGACGAGAAGAGCGCTCCCCGCGTCCGCGCGCCCGGGGTGGCGCGACAGGCACGGGCGGGGCATCCGCGCCGCCGTCACCGGCCCGCACCTGCCCCTGCTGCGCAGCCGCGCCGACACCTTCGAGATGACCGTCGCCTCCACTGCCGAGTACCTCAAGGACCTGTGGCCAGACGAGCTCGCCGACGTGACCTTCGAGATCGCGGGCATGCCCACGGCCCTGGGCGCCGACCCGGCCGTCGACCGGTGGCGCGTCCTCGCGAGGGAGCGCCGCGTCATCCTCTACCGCCTGCCGATCGAGCGCCTGTCGCGACTGCACCGCTACGACGACCTGCACAAGCGCATGATGGTCGAGAGCTGCGTGTTCCGCGCCGTGGCCGAACTGCTCGGCAAAGACCCCTGGGACCTCGCGCCGGAGCGCTTCCGCCACCTGTAGCTACGGGTAGATGAGGATCGGCGCTGAGCCGACCCCGGGCGGGCGCACGCTGTAGCCCGCGATCATCCCGCCGGCCGCGAGGGACACCGAGGCGTACAGGGCCTCGAATCCCGAGAGCGAGTACGTGGTCCCCGCTTCAAGAGCGAGCAGGCCGGATGCCCCGGCCGGCACCGTCACGGTGCGGCTGGCCCCACCGGCTGCCGCGACCACGACCTCCGCGTCGCTCGTCGTCGGGTTCGCGAGGTGCAGCACGGGACTCGGACCGGGCGCAGCCGTCACCTGCGCGGCGCCCGAGAGGCGGGACGCCCCGGTGAACCACGCGAAGTCGGTGGCCTGCCCCACGGCCGACGTGACTCGCGCGGAAGCCACGACCGGTGCGGTCGAGGTGATCCCGATCGTGTAGCTGCCGGTTGCGAGCTGCTGGATCGGCACGTCAGTGACCCGGCCCGCGTCGACGTCCACCTGGAAGGAGGTGCCCGTCTCCGCGCCGTTCTCGGGCGTCACGGTGACGGTGAGCGAGACGGTGCCCTCGCCGGGCGCGAACACCCGGACCATGGTCTCGACGTCGTCGAACTGGGGGTCGCCGCCCTTGCGCAGGGCCTGCACCGCATCGAGGTCTGTCACGAGCACCCCGGGGATGACCGTTGAGGCGGCGAGCTCGGACACGGAGGAGATGATGTCCAGCCCGCCGGGGACGAGAGTGCGCACCGTCGCCTGCTGGAGTGTCGCCGAGACCTGCCCGCCCGTGCTCTTGACGTGCACGACGGGCGACACGACGTCCGGCTGGAAGCCCGCGAGGGAGAGGACCCGCTGGCCGTTCGGCGGGACGATGATGCCGCTCGTGCCGGGGGCGATGATCGGCCCGTTCTCGCCGAACAGCTCGAGGTTCACGGTGGCTGCCACCTCGCTCGGGTTCGTCAGCGAGAGCAGGGTGGTGCGGCCCACCTCGGTCGAGCCGCCGGCGAGCCAGCTGTCGCCGTTCGCGACGGCGCAGTCCGCAGCCGCGAGCCCGACGAAGTCGCCCTCGTTCACGAGCTCGGCCTGCGCCCCGCTCACGAGCGCGCTCTCGGTCGCGCCGTCGGAGGGAGGCGTGCTCACGACGACCGGGGCGGAGGAGGTCCCGCCCGTGGCGGCGTCGGACACCTCGACCTCGGTGGTCGAGACCTCGCCCTCGCTTGCCGCGGCGTCGAGGTCGGGGCGGCCCAGGGCGGAGACCGTCGTGGCCCCCTCGCCCGAGTCGTCCGCGAGGCGCAGCACGGAGCCCGCGCACACGAGCTGCTGGGCGGTCGGGACGGGCGTCACCGTCATGCTCTCCGGCGTCGAGCCGATCGTCGGCAGCGGGAGGAGCACGGCGGCGGCGATCGTCACCGCGGCCACGCCGATCCCGACGAGGCCGGCGACCGTGCGGGCGCCCGCGACGACCACGCCCTTCGCGGTCACGGTGCGGCGGGCCTCGCTCTCCGGCTCGTCCTGCTCGGGGAAGGCCGGATCCTCGGCGAACTCGTCGCCCGTCGGCTCCTGGTTGAACGGGTCGCTCACGAGTCCTCCTCCGCGGAGTCCGCCTCGGCCGCGTCGCCCGCCGAGCGGGTCCGCAGCCTACGGCGGCGAGTGGTCGGGATCGCCAGCAGCAGGGCGCAGAGGAAGACGAGCGCCTGAGCGGCGAGGATGACGACTCCCGTCGTCGTGCCCAGCGGACCGGGTCCCGTCGGGGCCGCGCCCTCGCCGAGGCCCTCGTAGTGCCACAGGGCGCCGACCGTGGTGTCGCCGATCGGCGTGAGCAGGCGGTTGCCGTCGAGGGCGTCCACGATCCGCTGCCGCGTCGTGTCCGAGGCATCCGGGTTGTGGGGCACGAGGACGAACGCGAGGTGGAGGCTGTCGAGCTCCGAGGCGATGTCGAAGCCGCTGCGGGAGGCGAGGTTGCCGGCGAGCACGGCGAGCCGCTCGTCGGCCGGCGTTGACGTGGCATCCGTCGCCTCGAGCGTGGACTGCTCGTCGAGGGTGGTGCCGATGCCGCGGTGCACGGTCACCGCTACGCCGCCATCGGGCTGGGACTCCAACTCGAGAGTGCCGAGCGTCGGGTCGGAGACGGCCTCTGCCGACGCGAACGCGGGCAGCAGGCGCCCGTTGCTGGCCGTCACCGCGATGGAGCCGCTGGCCGAGGCCACGAGCGACGGGACGGCGAGCACGACCAGGAACACGGCGGCCACGAGGGCCGGGATCCGGGCAGCACGACGCATGCCGTCGAGCGAGATCGCGAGCGCGCCCACGAGCCCGAGCCAGTACAGGCTCAGGGCGGCGCCGGGCCAGACCGAGACCGCGGTCGAGCCGACGAGAGTGACCTGCAGGTGCAGGCAGGCCACGGCGGTGATGAAGCCGAGCAGGCCCAGGACCATGGCCGGGATGCCCCGCATCGCGCCGGGCAGGAGCGGCGACAGCAGGGCGAGGATGCCGAGCGGGGCGAGCAGCACGATCACCACGATGGGCGCGGCCTCCGCCGCGAGCCCGAGCGACGCCAGGAACTCGCCCCAGCCGTTCAGCCCCGCACCGGGAGACCCGACCACGAGCTCGTGAACGGCGGGCGTCGCGGTGCGCAGGGCGACGCCGGGCTCGGCGAACAGGGCGAGCGGCGTCCCGCGCACGACCTGGTCGAAGATCAGGGGCGCGAAGAGCACCGCGGCCGGCAGCGGGATTCCCAGCACGCGCACGATGCCGCGCGGGTTCGCCGCCGCCCATCCGACGAGTCCGACGAGCAGTGCGGGCACGATCATGGGCGCCGAAGCCGCGACCACCGCGAAGACAATGGCGGCGATGCCCGCCATCGACCAGCTGCGGGCCGCGTTCACGACGGTGAGCACGAGGGTCGGCAGCAGGATGTGCGCGACGATGGCGCCCGGATGCCCCCCGCCGAGTGCGGCGAGGAGCGGCGGTGCGACCGCCCAGGCGAGCGCCGCCACCGCAGGCCCCCACCCGCGCGTCGCGAACCGGGCGGCGCACCACCACGCGGTGAGCGCAGAGAGCGGGATCGCGATGAGGTACAGCAGCACGATGCTCAGCGACGGCGACCAGAAGGTGAGGCTGCCGAGAACGGCGAGGACGTAGCTGAACGGATCGGATGCCCCCGAGAACCCGGTCCCCAGGTCGTGCCAGGCGTACCCGACGTGCGACCACAGCTCGCCCACCGTGGCACTGAGCGGGACGAGGCCGCCGCCCGCGAGCGCCGAAGCCGCCGCGATGCCGCCGAACGCCACGACGCCGATGACCACGGCGAGCAGCACGACCCAGGCGCCGCCGCCCGCGAAGAAGCCCGGCCGCTCGCGCGCCGCTGCGACAGACGCCGCGGCCATAGCCCGCTCGCCGGAGCGCCGCTCGCGCAGCTCCCCGCCCGTGATGCGCAGGGCGCCGATCGCCGCCCAGCCCATGCGCCGATTGCGGCGGAGCACTCCGCGGGCGCGCGGCACACTGCCGTCGAATGCCGCGCCGATCGCCGCGGCGAGCTCGCCGCCGACGAAGTTGGGGCGCTTCGCCACGAGCTGCACGAGGGAGCGCAGCACGCCCAGCGGCACGAGGGTGAGCCAGTGCAGGGGCACCGCGAGGGGCGGCGCGTAGACCAGTCGGCGGTGCAGCTGAGCGGCACGCCGGATGCGGTTCTGGGCGCCGGCCGCGACCGAGCGCCGGCCGAACAGCTCGGGCGGGCCCGCTGACGCGACGCGCGCCGACGGCACCCCCACGACGCGGTGGCCCGCCAGGCGGGCGCGGACGGCGAAGTCGAGCGCGGCATCCACGCTGGGCAGTCCGGGGTCGAAGCCGCCGAGCGCCGTCCAGACCGAGCGGCGCACGAGCATGCCGCCCGCCGCCACCGCGAGCAGGTCGCTGTTCAGGTCGTGCTGGGCCTGGTCGAGCTCGCCGGAGACGAGGTCGACCGACCGGCCGTAGGCGGTGACCGTCTCGCCGAAGCTCGCGATGACGTGCGGCTCGTCCCAGCGCATGAGCTTGGGGCCCGCGATGGCGACCGAGGGGGCGACCTCGACGGCGCCGAGCAGGGCGGAGAGGGCCGAGGCATCCGGGGCGTTGTCATGCCCGAGCAGCCACAGCCACTCGTTCTCGGCAGCCTGGGGCGGGACTGACTGGAGCGCGTGCGCGACCGCGCCGCCGAACGTGCGGCGGCCCGGAGTGGTCACCACGCCGCCGGGAGAAGCAGAGTTCAGGAGGGTGGGCGACTCATCGGACGAACTGGCGTCGACGAGGAGCACCGCGTCGGGTCGCCGGGTCTGCGCCGCCAGCGCGGCAAGCGTGCGGGGCAGGTACTGCGCGCCGTTCCTGGCGATGAGTACCGCGATGACTCTGGGCTGCATGACCCCACGAGACTATGCGCGTGCATGGGACCGTGCGGGGTGACTCGCTGGGGAGGCGCGAGTCTATGAGAACGCTGAGCCGGCCTTCTAGCTCAGGCTCGCTTGCGCAGCTTGCGGCGCTCGCGCTCGGAGAGGCCGCCCCAGATGCCGAAGCGCTCGTCGTTCTCGAGCGCGTACTCGAGGCAGCGCGTGCGCACCTCGCAGGAAGCGCAGATCTTCTTCGCGTCGCGGGTCGAGCCGCCCTTCTCCGGGAAGAAGGCCTCGGGGTCGGTCTGCGCGCACAGGGAGTCGGACTGCCAGGCGAGAGGATTCTCATCCTCTTCGGGAACCTGCTGGCGCACACCGGGTACACCGAGCCTGACCGGATCGACGAACCAGTCGTCAGGGACGCCGGGCCCGAAACCAGTACCGCGGTACCCGTTGTTCGCCATGTCCATCTCCCCTCCGCACTCGAGCTGAATCACCGACGCGCGTTAGGTAATTACACCGTTGTAGTTACCCTCACGTCAAGTCGCGTGATGATAATTGGCTCAATCAGCGACAGAGGGTTCTCCGGCCCGGCGTGTTGCAATCCACTGGCTCTCGACCATCTCGCGCAGTGTGTGCCGCATGCGCCAGTCGAGATCGCGCGCCGCGAGCTCTCCGCTGGCCACGATCCGGTCGGGGTCGCCGGGGCGGCGCGGCCCGATCTCGGGTGTGAAATCGATGCCCGTGGCATCGGCGATCGCGCGCATGATCTCGCCGACGGAACTGCCGGAGCCACTGCCGAGGTTATACGCCGACTCGACCGGCTCCCCCGCGTCCAGGCGCCTCGCCGCGGCCACGTGCGACGCCGCGAGGTCGGCCACGTGGATGTAGTCGCGCACGTTGGTGCCGTCCGGCGTGCTGTAGTCGTCGCCGTTGATGCGGGGCGTACGGCCCTCGAGCAGCGCGGTGAATACGAGCGGGAACAGGTTGTGCGGGCTCGAGTCGTACAGCGCCGGGTCGCCCGAGCCGACGACGTTGAAGTAGCGCAGGGAGGTGTGCCGCAGCCCGCGGGCGACACCCTGGTCGGCAAGCAGCCACTCCCCGATGAGCTTGGACTCCCCGTACGGCGAGGCGGGGGCCTTGGGGGTCGCCTCGGTCACGAGGTCGGTGTGCGGAGTGCCGTAGACGGCGGCGCTCGACGAGAACACGATGCGGTCGACGCCCTTCGACTCCATCGCGGCGAGCAGCGTCGCGGTGCCCGTGACGTTCTGCTGGTACGTGTGCAGCGGCTCCTTCACCGAGACGCCGGCGTACTTGAAGCCCGCGACATGGATGACGCCGCTCACGTCGTGGTCGGCGATCGTGTCGAGCAGCAGGGCCCCGTCGAGGATCGAGCCGCGCACGAACGGGACCTCGGGCGGCACGAAGTCGGTGTGCCCGGTGGAGAGGTCGTCCAGCACGACCGTCCGAAGGTCAGCGTCGAGCAGTGCGCGCACCACGTGCGATCCGATATAGCCGGCGCCGCCGGTCACGAGCCAAGTCATGCCGACAACGCTAGCGGCTCCTGGCTCGCCGGTATCCGTCGGTCAACAGGTCGCGGACCGTCACGGCGATCCCTACCGCGGCAAGGGCGATGAGTGCGATGAAAATGGTCATGGCAGTAACGCTACGACTTGCAAGATAGCGCCACTAGTGGCAGGCTGGCCACCGTTCGATCAATTACTGCCAAGGAGTCACTGTGCTGCAGAAAGTCGTGCTGCTCGCCATTCCCGGGGTCGCCCCGTTCGAGTTCGGCGTGGTGTGCGAGGTGTTCGGCATCGACCGCAGGGACACGGGCGGCCCGACCTTCGACTTCACCATCGCCACGGCCGCCCCCGGCCCGGTCGCGACGAGCCTGGGCTTCGACATGATGATCGCCGACGGCCTCGAGGCAGCCGCCGACGCCGACCTCATCGCCGTACCCGCCCACCGAATCGAGAACATCGACGAGCGCTACCTCGACGTCATCCGCGCGGCGGAGGCCCGCGGAGCGTGGGTTCTGAGCGTGTGCAGCGGCGCCTTCGCGCTCGCCCAGGCGGGCATCCTCGAGGGCCGCAGGGCCACCACCCACTGGATGCACACCGACCGGCTCGCGGCCCAGTACCCCGGCACCCAGGTGGACCCGGACGTGCTGTTCGTCGAGGACCGCAAGGTGGTCACGAGCGCGGGCACCGCCGCCGGCATCGACGCCGCGCTGCACATCGTTCGCAAGGAGCACGGCGCGGCAGCCACGAACGTCATCGCCCGGCGCATGGTCGTGCCCCCTCAGCGCGACGGCGGCCAGTCGCAGTACATCGAGCAGCCCGTCAAGGCGGAGTGCGCCGACTCGTTCGCCGCGGTCGCCGAATGGATGCTCGAGAACCTGGCGGAGGACCTCACCGTCGACCAGCTCGCGCGCAAGGCGCTCATGTCGGGCCGCACCTTCGCACGGCGGTTCCGCGCCGACATGGGGACGACGCCCGCGGCCTGGCTCAACCGCCAGCGCCTCATCCGCGCCCAGCAGCTGCTCGAGCAGACCGACTACGGCCTCGAGACCATCGCGCAGGACACGGGCTTCGGCACCGCCGCCGTCATGCGCCACCACTTCGTCAAGGTGCTGCAGACCTCGCCGCAGGCGTACCGCAGGGCGTTCGGGGCGCGACTGGCGGGCTGAGCGCCGCTGATAGCGTGTGAGCACTATGAAACGCGCGCTCATCACCGGCATCACGGGCCAGGACGGGCTGTACCTCGGCGAGCTGCTGGCCGAGAAGGGCTACGAGGTGCACGGCCTCGTGCGCAGCGCGAGCGGCGAGCGCTACGACGCGGTCGTGGACGCGGTGCCCTCGGCCACCCTGCACGTCGCCGACCTCACCGACCCGATGAGCCTCCTGCGCTCCCTGGACACCGCGCAGCCCGACGAGGTCTACAACCTCGGCGGCATCTCCTTCGTGGGCTCGTCCTGGGAGCACGCGAGCGCCATCGCGGACGTGACCGGGAAGGGCGCGCTCAACCTCCTCGACGCGATCCGGCTGCACGTGGGTGACGACATGGAGCGCATCCGGTTCTACCAGGCGTCCAGCTCGGAGATGTTCGGCAAGGCGCAGGAGGTGCCGCAGCACGAGCGCACGGCGTTCTGGCCGCGCTCCCCCTACGGCGTCTCGAAGACCTTCGGGCACTTCATGACGATCAACTACCGGGAGTCGTACGGGCTCTACGCGTCCTCGGGCATCCTGTTCAACCACGAGTCGCCCCGCCGCGGGCCGGAGTTCGTTACGCGCAAGATCTCGAGGGCCGTCGCGCGCATCTCGCTCGGCCTGGAGGACTCGCTGTCGATGGGCAACTTGGACGCCCGCCGCGACTGGGGGTTCGCCGGCGACTTCGTGCGCGCCATGTGGCTCATCCTCCAGCAGCCGGTGGCCGACGACTACATCATCGCGACCGGGCAGACCCACGCCGTGCGCGACTTCCTCGACCTCGCGTTCGCCGCCGTCGGCATCGACGACTGGGGGCGCTACGTGCACGTCGACCCGCGCTTCCTGCGGCCCACCGAGGGCGAGCAGCTGGTCGGCGACACGACGAAGGCGCGCGAGGTGCTCGGCTGGGCGCCGACGGTCTCGTTCGAGGAGCTCGTGGCCATGATGGTCGAGTCCGACCTCGCGGCGGAGAAGAAGGGCCTCTAGCCGCCGGTCGTGGCCAGGAAGACCGTTCCGAGTCCGGCGAAGGAGAGCGCGCCCTCATCCGGAGTGATGTAGACCGCATCGCCGCGCGAGAGGTTGTACGCGGACCCGCTGCCGACGATCTCGAGGTCGCCGTCGGTGCACAGCGCGATCGCGGGGCCGGTGATCGCGTAGGACCCCTCGTCCTCGATGGTCACGAGCACGAAGTCGGGCACGTCCGGCCGGAAGACCTCCACACCGGGAGAGGGATGCTCCGCCGCGAGGTACGGCACGGGCACCGGGGTGAAGTCGAGCACGGAGAGCAGCTCGGGCACGTCGATGTGCTTCGGGGTCAGTCCCCCGCGCAGCACGTTGTCCGAGCTCGCCATGAGCTCGATCCCCACCCCGCGCAGGTAGGCGTGGATGTTGCCGGCCGGCAGGTACAGCACCTCGCCCTTCTCGAGCGTGACGCGGTTGAGCATGAGGGAGATCACGATGCCGGGGTCGCCCGGGTACGCCTCGGCGAGCTCGAGCACGGTGGCGAGCGCAGGGGTGCTGCCGTCGGCCGCGGCGACCACGTCGGCGATGAGCGCGTCCACCCCCTCGCCGCGCGTGATGAGCCACTCGAAGACAGTGCGCAGCGACGCGTCGTCAGTGAGCAGCGGCACGTCGACACCGAGCAGGTCGAAGCTGGCCTTCGCCTGCGCCGCCGATCGGAAGCCGCACAGCGCCTCGAACGCCTCACTCACCGCGTAGATGAGCTCGGGCTTGTAATACGCGTCCTTGTAGTTTCGGTTCGCAGCGTCCAGCGGGATGCCCAGCGCATTCTCGCGCCCGAACCCGGCCTGGGCCTGCGCCATCGTGGGGTGCGCCTGCAGCGACAGCGGGGATCCCGCAGCGAGCACCTTGAGCAGGAACGGCAGTCGCCCCACTTCCACGTCGGCGAGCGTCTGGGTCGACTCGACCACCCGCGCCGGCGAACCGGGGTGGTCACCGAGCCACAGTTCGGCTTCAGGAGCGTCGGATGCCGCCCACCCGAGCAGGGCGGAGATCTTGCCCCGCGCCCCCCACGCGTAGTCACGAGGGGTATTTGAGATGCCGAGAATCACATCACAACGCTAGCAAGACGAGCCGTACTGTCGAGCCAGTAGGCTGGGAGCGTGGCCACCGTAGCGATAATCCCGGCGCGGGGGGGATCGAAGCGCATCCCTCGCAAGAACGTGCGGGACTTCGCTGGAATGCCCATGATCGCCCACTCGATCCTCGCTGCACAGGACAGCGGATCGTTCGACAGGATCATCGTCTCGACCGATGACCAGGAGATCACCGACGTGGCACTGGCGCACGGCGCCGAGGTGCCGTTCCGGCGACCGTCGGCCCTCGCCGACGACCACGCGACCACGACGGCGGTCGTGCAGCACGCTGTGCAGTTCCTCGTGGACGAGGGCACCGACATCGACTACGCGTGCTGCATCTACGCGACCGCGCCCTTCGTCACCGGCGAACTTCTGCGGGAGGGCCTCGCGACGATCAAGGCCAGCGGCACCCCCTTCGCGTTCTCCATCGCCGAGTATCCGGCACCCATCCAGCGGGCGCTGCGGATCCGCCCCGACGGCATCCTCGAGCCGTTCTGGCCCGACAACACCGGCGTGCGCTCTCAGGATCTCGAGACGGCGTTCCACGACGCGGGGCAGTTCTACTGGGGCAGCGTCGACGCCTGGCTCGAGGCGCGCGAGATCCACTCCGCAACGTCGACCCCGGTCATCCTCCCCGCGCACCGAGTGCAGGACATCGACACCCCCGAAGACTGGGTTCGCGCCGAGCTCATGTTCACCGTGCTCAGGGGCGGGACGGACCGAGTCCGCTGAGCATCGCGTCGACGACGCGAACGGGGCCGAGTCCGTCCACCGCGCGGGTCGCGGCGGCCCGCAGGTCGGCCCGGAGCTCAGCGCTTCCCAGCAGCTCGCGCAGCGCCGAGTCGGTCGTGGCATCGCCCTTGCGCAGTTGCTCGAGGGTCGCGACGGGCACCGCGGCCCCCGCCGTCGCCAGAGCGTCGTAGTAGCGCTCCTGGTTGTCGGCGACGCACACCAGGCCGACAGCCGCGCCGAGCGCGAGAAGCTCCAGCGACGTTGAGCCGGCGGCGCTGACCACGACGTCGTGCGACAGCGCGAGGTCGACGAACCCGGCCCCCGGGGACAGGATCGTGAGCGACTGCCCGTCGGCGAGCGGGAAGCTCTCGATCTCCGCGACGAGATCGTGCCTCGTGACGACGCTGAGGTCCAGAGGCAGCCCGAGCCGGAGCAGCCGGCCGGCCGTCATCGCCGAGGCGCCGAACGCATCAGTGCCCCCGAAGGTCACGAGCACGCGCAACGGGGAGCCCTCGGCTCCCTGCTCGCGGCCGGCACGGAACTCGCGGCGGACGAGCGCGTACTGCAGGCCCGCGAGCACCCGTCGAACTGCCCCATGATCGTCGCCGGGCAGGGCGGGGCCCGGGTTCACGACGAGGTCGCCGATCGCGTCCTCCCGCTTGTGGTCGACTATCGACACGAGGGGGATGCCCGCCTCGAGCAGGGCCAGGTACTCGGTCTTGGGCAACGTGTAGCTGTCGACGACCACGATGTCGGCATCCCGTTCCCGGGCGAGTGCGACGAGGGAGTCCCCCGGCGCCCCGATCGAGCACCCGCGCGACACGATCGCCTGCTCGACCCACGCAAGGCCGGCGGTCGAGCACGCGAACTCCACGTCGTGGCCGCGTGCGACAAGCTCCTCGGCGAGAGCGAGATCGCGCATAGCGTGCCCGGCGCCGATCGACGGGCTGAGATCGGGGCGGAAGAGGACGCGCATCATTTCCAGACTATAAGAGACGCCCTACAAACACCCGCGCCGTGCTCTCGACCGGCGTTGAAGACTTGCTCCAATGCCCAGCCCGCGCCCCGTTGGGGCCCCGTACAGTTCCAGCATGACTTTCGAGACGATCAGCGCCGACTTCTATGGATTCGAGAACAAGCTCACCGACCAGGAGAAAGACCTGATCGTGCGCCTGCGGGCCTTCCTCGACGAGCACGTTCGCCCCGTCGCCAACGACCTGTGGGCCAAGGCCGAGTTCTTCGACCGCGACATCGTGGTCAAGGGCCTCGCCGAGCTCGGCCTGTTCGGCCAGCCGTGGGAGGAGACGCAGCAGTTCCCCAACAGCGCCGTGTTCCGCGGCTGGGTCGCTCTCGAGCTCGCCCGCGTCGACGCCTCAGTCGCCACCCTCGTCGGGATGCAGAACGGCCTCGTGATGGGCTCCATCGCCGTCGCCGGGTCGCCCGAGCAGCGCGCGGAGTGGCTGCCGAAGTTCGCTTCGGGCGAGCTCCTCGGGGCGTTCGGCCTCACAGAGCCGCTCTCCGGCTCCGATACCGCCCAGGGCCTGCAGACGGTCGCCAAGCGCGACGGCGACAACTGGGTGATCAACGGCGCGAAGCGCTGGATCGGCAACGGCTCCATCAGCGACGTCACGATCATCTGGGCCCGCGACGAGGACGACAACCAGGTCAAGGGATTCATCGTCCCGACGTCGACCCCCGGCTACTCGGCCAAGCGCATCGAGAACAAGCAGGCTCTGCGCATCGTGCAGAACGCCGACATCGTGCTCGAGAACGTCGTCGTCCCCGAGGCCAACCGCCTGCAGAAGTCGCAGAGCTTCCGCGAGACCGCGGCGGTGCTGCGCCTCACCCGCGCCGAGGTCGCCTGGGCCGCGGTCGGCAACTCGATCGGCGCCTACGATGCGGCCGTCGCCTACGCCAAGGAGCGCGTGCAGTTCGGCAAGCCCATCGGCAGCCACCAGCTCGTGCAGGAGCTGCTCGCGAAGAGCCTCGGCAACATCACCTCCTCGATCGGCCTCGTCACCCGCGTCTCCGAGATGCTCGACGAGGGCGTCCAGAAGGACGAGCACTCCGCTCTCGCGAAGGAGTACACGACCAGCCGGATGCGCGAGACCGTCGCCTGGTGCCGCGAGCTGTTCGGCGGCAACGGCATCGTCATGGACTACGGCGTCATCAAGTTCTTCGCCGACGCCGAGGCCATCTACTCCTACGAGGGAACCCGCGAGATGAACACCCTCATCGTCGGCCGCGCGATCACGGGCAAGGCAGCGTTCGTCTGAATCGGCCTCGACTCCGCTGCCCTCGATCACCGTCTACCCTTGCCACATGCGACTGATCGAGAACCGCCGCGCGCGCACAGTCTTCCTGGTGGTCGTACTGTTCACCCTGCTCGCGGGTGACGCGTGGCGGTACACGCTGGGATGGCTCGGCTTCGGCATCATCGCGGGGCTCATCGCCGCGGCATCCGTGGCCCTGCTCGTCGTGCAGCGCTCGCGCTGGCGGCTGAACTCGCTGCCGTACCCGCTGCTCGCGTTCCTGGTGCTCGCCGCGCTCTCCATCGCGTGGTCGTTCTACCCGGGCGCCTCGGCGCTCGGCGTGCTCTCGACCTGGCTGACGGTGGCCGGAGCGGCTGCCGTCGCCGTCACTTACTCCTGGACGGAGATCCTGCGCGGCCTCGGGCTCGCACTGCGGCTCGTGCTCGGCCTGTCGGTGCTGTTCGAGCTCGTCGTGTCGTTCTTCATCCGGCATCCGGTGCTGCCGCCCATCGCCCAGCCCGGCATCGACTACGCCCACCTGCCGGACAAGATCCCGCTCATGCTCTACTGGTCGCGCAACGAGCTGTTCGACGGCGGCAAGATCCAGGGCATCGTGGGGAACTCCGCACTTCTCTCGTTCGTCGCGCTGCTGGGCATCATCGTGTTCGGGATCCAGCTCTTCGACAAGTCGTTCCGCAAGCGCTGGAGCGTGCTGTGGCTCGCGGTCGCGGTGCTGTGCTTCGTGCTGACGCGGGCGGCGACCAACATCATCGGGCTGGTCGCTGTTCTCGTCGTCGTCGCGGCGGTGCTGCTCGTGCGTCGGGCTGCCACGGCGCGCGGCCGGGGGCTCACCTACGGGGGGATCGTCGTCGTCGTGCTCGCGGGGGCCGGCGCCGCCCTCGCGTTCTCGCAGCAGCTGCTGCAGCTGCTCGGCAAGACCCCCGACCTCACGAACCGCGCCGAGATCTGGAACAGCGTCATCGGGCTCGCCCAGCAGCGGCCGGTGTTCGGCTGGGGCTGGGTGAGCTACTGGGTGCCGTGGGTCGCGCCGTTCGACCACCTCGCCGAGAACAACGGCGTTCGCCAACTGCACGCGCACAACGCGTGGCTCGACGTGTGGCTGCAGCTGGGCATCCTCGGCATCGTCGTCCTCGGGGCGCTCGTGCTCTCGACCCTCGCCCGGTCGTGGGCCTACGCGGTCGACCGCCCTCAGTCGCTGCCGGGCAGGCCCGGAGCGCTCACCTCGGCGACGCTGCTCCCCCTGCTCGTCGTCGTGGCCCTGCTCGTCCAGAGCGTCGCCGAGAGCCGGCTCCTCGTCGAGTACGGGATGTTCCTGCTCGCCCTCGCGGCCATCAAGACCAAGATGGGCGACCGCGACGAGCTGGCCCGTCCGTGACCTCCCTCCCGGCCAGCGGTGCCGCAATGGCCATCGCGCGGGCCGTACTCGAGTCGCCGCGGTTCGCCCATGCCACGACCGTGGCGGCGATCGGCGTCGCCGTCGGATCGCAGTTCCTCGTGCGGCTGATCGGCTGGGCCGGGCTCGTCGGGATGCTCACCGCCCTCGTCGTGCTGATGGCAGGAATGGCGTTCGTGCGCAGGTCGGAGATCCGGTGGCTCAGCCTGCTGCCCGTCTCCCTGCTCGTCTTCGTCGGGTGGACCTGCCTGTCGATCCTGTGGAGCCCGTACCGCTCCGCGACCGCGGGCGGGCTGGCCTACCTACTGGCGTTCACGGCGCTCGGCATCGGGATCGCCCTCGTGCGCGACACGATCCAGATCGTGCGCGCGTTCGGCGATGTCTTCCGGGCCGTGCTCGTCGTCTCGATCGCGCTCGAGATCTTCGCGGGACTGCTCATCGACAGCCCGATCCCGTTCCTCGAGGTGCAGGGCGACCTCGACACCCTCGGGCCCATCCAGGGCATCATGGGCAGCCGCAACCAGCTCGGGCTGCTCGCGCTGCTGGCCGTCATCACCTTCGGCACCGAGTTCCGGACGCGCTCGGTCAGCCGGGGCGTCGGCATCGGATCACTCGTACTGGGCATCGCCGGTGTGCTGCTCTCCCGCTCCCCCGTGATCAGCGCGGTGTTCCTCGTGGTTGCCCTCGCCGTAGTCGCCCTGTACCTCCTGCGCCGCCTCACCCCCGAGCGGCGCACGATCTGGCAGCTCGCGCTCCTCGCCGCGGCGGCGGTGCTCGCGATCGCCGCGTGGATCGTGCGGGCGCCCCTCATCGCCCTGTTCAGCGCCAACAGCGAGCTGAGCTACCGCCTCACGCTGTGGCGCGGCATCCTCAACCTCATCACCCAGAACCCGCTCGAGGGCTGGGGCTGGGTCGGGTACTGGCGGCCCGACATCATGCCCTTCCCGATCTTCGCGATCTCGGGCGAGCGCGAGCCGACCTCGGCGGTCAACGCCTACCTCGACGTGTGGTTCCAGCTGGGCTTCGTCGGGCTCGTGATCTTCCTCGGCCTCGTGCTGCTGACCTTCACCCGGTCGTGGCTGCTCGCCGGGCGTCGGCGCAGCACCGTGTTCGCGTGGCCGGCCCTCATGCTCGTGGCACTGCTCGTCACCTCGCTCACCGAGAGCTCGCTGCTCGTCGAGTACGGCTGGCTGCTGTTCGTGGTGTGCACGGTCAAGGCCGCGCAGGAGCTGAGCTGGCGCGGGGCGTTCGCGAACTCCGACGTTCCGGACTAGCGCGCGTCGAGCGCCTCGCGGATCCGCGGGACGAGGGTGAGCGCGAAGGTCGCCGAGAGGTGGTGCGGGTCGCGGTAGGCGATGAGCCCGCCGATGACCGAGTGGCAGGTCGTCGTGTCGCAGAACGCGTCGGTCACGTCGATGAGGGAGACGTCCGGGTCCGCCGCCGCCGAGACGGCGTCGACCACAGGGTCCCAGGCGAGCGCCTGCCCGCGCGGGACCGAGCACGGGTCGTCCTCGGCCTCGTGGGCGCCCACGCACTCGGGGACGCTCTCGCCGGTGGTGAGCGGCACATCCTCGATGACGAAGACGCGCTTGCCGCGGTCGGCCCATCCGGTCCACAGGCCCGCGTAGCCCTGGACGAGGTCCGCCCGGGTACCCGCGTAGGTGGGCTCGGGCTCGCCGCGCGTGAATCCGGTCGTGACGACGAGGTCGATGTCGGGATCGGCCGCGATGCGCTCGGACAGTGCGTGCCGCCAGTCGTTGCAGCTGGCCTTCGCACTCGTGGAGTAGTCCATCGGCAGGCTCGCCGTGCAGGAGTTGTGGAGGAACACCCGCACCGACCAGCCCTCCGCGTCCGCGATGTGCAGCAGCGGCTCGGTGAGGGCGAGCGCGTGCGAGTCGCCGACGATGGCAAGCACGGTGCCCGACTCCTGCGGACCTGCCTTGCAGTCGAGGTAGCCCGCTCCGGTGCCCGAGAAATCGACGCACAGCGAGAGGTCGGGCAGGGTGCCGTCCTTGTTGACGCCCGCCACCGCGCCCCAGTCGTCGGCGGCGAAGTCTGGGCCGAAGCGCGGGTCGACCCGGTGCGAGTCAGGGCAGGGGGCGGTAGCGGCGGCCGCACCGAAGCACGGGTTGCCGTCGTCGAGCGCCTGGTCGATCAGGGCCGAGGCCGCTGCGCGCTCGTCTGCGGCCCGGGCAGCCCCCACGTTCCAGGCGACCGCGGACGCCACCACGAGCGAGCCGGCGACGAGCACTGCCGCCCCGTAGGTGACGACCCTGCGGCCGTTCAGCAGTCGCGACGTTCGAGCCGGATCCTCGATGAACTTCTTCGTGAGCCACCCCAGCGCCACCGAGGCGACCAGGATCATCAGCCGAGTCACGATGCCGACCTCGTAGCCGAGCGCCTGCGGAATGATGACGATGAGCGGCCAGTGCCACAGGTACGTCGAGTACGAGACTCCGCCGACGAACTGGACCGGTCGGGAGAACAGCACGCGAGCGGCCTGGATGCGCGAGCCCGTGCTCCCCGCTGCAATCACGGCGAGCGTGCCGCCGACGGGGAGAAGGGCCGTCCACCCGGGGAAGGGTGTGGAGCCCGTGTACAGCGCCGCGGAGGCTCCGATCGCCGCGAGCCCGAGCCACATGACGACGGACCTGAGCCGCGGCCGGCGCATCCACCCGCTCGCCGAGAGGGCGGGCGCGAACCGGGCGAGCAGGCCGCCGAGCGCGAACTCCCAGCCGTGCGTGAAGGTCGAGAAGTAGGCGGAGGCCGGGCTCGTCGCCGTGGCGTACACCGACCAGGCGAGCGACCCGACGACAACCGCGCCCATGATCACCGGTATCGCCCAGCGCCGGCGGACCACCAGTGCCACCACCAGCAGTAGCACCGGCCAGACGACGTAGAACTGCTCCTCGAGCGAGAGCGACCAGTAGTGCTGCACCGCCGTGGGCACGTTGTTCTGGCCGAAGTAGTCGACGGCGCTCGTCGCCAGGAGCCAGTTCTGCAGGCCGATCGCGCTCGCTCCGATCTGCCGCGTCGCCTCCTCGATCGCTCGACCGGGCGCGAACAGGAGCGTGCCGACGAGCGTCACCGCGAGCACGAGTGCGGCGGCGGGCAGGAGCCTCCGGATGCGCCGCGCCCAGAACGCGCGCAGATCCAGCCGTCCCGTGCTCTCGAGCTCGCGCAGGAGGTGGGCGGTGATGAGGTACCCGGAGATGACGAAGAAGACGTCGACTCCGACGTATCCGCCGCTCAGCGCCTTCGGCCACAGGTGGAAGACGACGACGAGCATCACGGCGACCGCCCGCAGCACCTGGATCTCGGGCCGGAAGTCGCGCACCTAACTCTCCGCGGGCACGGGCCGGCGGCGCTCCCGTCGGCGCGCGATGCGGTCGACGACTGCCGCGATCACGACGGCGACGCCGATCGAGGCGAGCCCGTAGGCGGGGATGCCGTACCTGTCGATCGGGGAGTTCGACGCCGCGTACACCCCGATGAAGTAGAACGGCACCATGAGGATGACCAGCAGCTCCCACCGCTTGCGCACGAGCGCGATGACCGGGGGCACGAGAGCCGCGAGGTAGACGGCCGAGTACAGCGGCGACGCGATGCGCGCGAGGATGCTGAGCGGCCGGAACAGGAAGGGCACCGGGTCGGTGAGGCGGAAGTAGCCGAGCGCGAAGTCGCTGTAGGGGGGCCGCTGGAACGCGACATCCCATTCCGCGTGGGCATAGCCCCGGATGAGCTGGGCGTTGAGGAACAGGTCGTTCTCATAGGTGTAGATGTGCACGGTGCCGACGTGCATGATCGCGAGCGCCCGCTGCCCGAAGAGCCACGGCGTCGGGATGCCCGGCAGCTTGCTGAGCGGCGCGATCACCTGTGTCGGGATGCCCTCGGCGGCGACCGAGTACGTGTCGCGGATGCTCGTCCACCCCCCGTAGGTGAGGAGGCCGAGCCGGTACACGCCGATGAGCGTGACCACCGACAGCACGGCCAGGGCCGGGATCGCGACGCGGCGGCGCTGCAGGGGCGTCCATCGCCTGAAGGCCTTCCACAGGGTGATCACGATGACCGCCGCGACAGGCACGAGGGAGAGGTAGATCCAGCCGATCGAGGTCCAGACGGAGAGGGCGTAGTTCACGAGCACGCCGGCCAGGAGCACCCACCGCGACAGCCACGGCGGCGTGCGGATGACCCACGACAGCGAGAGCGCGATGAGGGAGAGCTGGAACGCGAACTGGGCCTGCTGCAGCACGAGGGCGCTGTAGATGAGGTACATCGGATTGAGGATGAGGAGGGTGAGGATGGCGACAAGGCCCAGCGAGGGCCGCGAGCGGCCGAGCGCGCGCACCGCGCAGTACAGGCCGATGAAGACCGCGGCGCCGAGCATGAAGGCCTGCACGATGATGAGCAGGAAGCCCTGGTCGCTCACGGCATGCACCACCGAGAGGAAGAACGGGTAGCCCGGTTCGCGGAACCACGCGTAGGTCTTCGCGAAATCGTCGGTGAAGAACGACTTGGCGCTCGAGACGTACATGATGCCGTCGACCGTGACGCGCAGCGGGATCGCCAGCACGCTCACGAGGATCGGGAGGCCGATGAGTGCTATCGCCGAGCCCCAGAGGGGCACCGGTGTGCGTGCGAGTCGGACTAGTCGCGGCACCTGTTACTCTCCTCTCGGCCCGTGCGGCCGTGGTGGGCAGGTACCAGCGTATGCGGCCCCCGGCTGGGTCGCGTGCATAAACGGATAGCCTTGGTGATCATGGCTTGGGAGTTCTCTTGACACGCAGCATGATTATCGTTCCGGGATACGACCCCGAGTACCTCCGCATCATCGAGCACTTCGTGCGTCTCGAGGCGGCAGCGGGCCGCCATCCGCTCGTTCTCGACGCCACGCGCGTAACGACCACCACCACCGATTCATACCACCGGCGCGCGCTGCGCCTCTTCCGCCTCCCCTACCCCGGCCAGGACCTCGCCGAGCGGCTCACCGCCCTGGGCGCCGAAGTCATCGCGGTGCAGACCGACACGGCATCCGACGACCTTCTCTCCGAGGATCTCGAGGAGGCTCTCGAGATCGCCGTGCAGGGCGCGCTCATCACCTACTTCCGCACCGACCGCCCGCTTCGTTCACGGCGGAGCGTGGGGCGCGCCGCGCACGACCTCGCCAGTGAGGGCCGGCGGGCGTACCGCACCATCGGGGCGCTGCTCGCCGAGCATCCCGATGTCAGTACCGTGTACGTTCCCAACGGCCGGTTCCCGCTGCAGAAAATGGCGCAGCTGGCCGCCCTCGCGCGCAACATCGACGTGCTGCACTACGAGAAGGGCGCGAGCTCCGACGGCGTGTACCTGCAGCCCTACGCCCCGCAGGACCGGTTCCAGTCGCAGGGCGCGGTAGACACCGTGCTCGCGGGCATGAGCGACACGGAGGTCACGGCGATCGCCGACCGCTGGCTCGACGGCCGCGTGCCCTCGCGCAGCTCGGACAACCAGTTCTCCGGCCTGTGGACGCAGGGCCTGCCCGAGCGCATCGCGGCGCTCGCGAGCGACGGCCAGCGCCTCGTCGGCTTCTTCACCTCCTCGCAGGACGAGTTCGAGTTCCTCGGCCCGGAGTGGAAGGTGCAGGAGTGGACGAACCAGTTCCACGCCTTCGACCGTGTGATGACGCGTCTCGAGTCACAGGGCGTGCGCTGCTACCTGCGCGTGCACCCGAACCTCGCCACCAAGTCGCACGACTGCTTCCTGCGCGAGCGCGCCGGCGTGCGCTGGCTCGCCGAGCGCCACCCCGACCTAGTCGTCATCTGGCACGACGACCCCGCCAACACCTACTCCCTCCTCGAGGCGAGCGAGGCCGTCGTCGTGTGGTATTCGACTGTCGGGCTCGAGGCGAGCGCACTGGGACTGCCGGTGTGGACGACTGCCGCGAGCCGCTACGGACTCGTCGCCGACGTGCGCGAGGTGCTCTCCGAGAGCGACCTCGACGAGCTCGTGACCGGGCCGTGGACGGTCGACACCACCGGGGCGAAGCGCTTCATCGCGTACCTCCTCCAGCGGGACGAGCACCTCATGAGCAGCGTGCGCACCTGGCTCCCGTGGGATCCGGCGCACCCGCCGCTCGGCGCACGGATCGCCAGCACCCTCGTCGCCGGAGGGGCGCCCGGAACGGTGGAGGCGCTCAAGTCGATCGCCGACACCTACCGCCATCGCGGGCTGCGCGCCAACCTGCGCCACCTCGCCCGTCGACGCGCCACTCGATCGACCCCCGAGGCGGTGCCCGAGGCACCCGCGGCCGTGCCCGCCGGCACCGGCCGCGCGGCGATCATGCTCGCGGGCTACGACCCCGCCTACCTGCGGATCAGCGAGCACCACGTCCGTCGCGAGGTCGCCCAGGGCCGGGTCCCCCTCGTACTCGACGGCTCGTCCGTCGCCGCCGGCGGAACGTCGTCCTATGACCGGACGGCGCTGCGCCTGTTCAGGCTTCCGGAACCGGGTGCCGACTTCGCCGCCCGCATGGCAGGCCTGGGGGCGCGGGTGGTTCCCGTGAGCGCGAGCGCCGTTGTCCGCGACCGCGAGCCGCTGTCACCCGAGCTCGAGGAGACGCTCGCCATAGCCGTGCAGTCGGCGCTCATCACCTACTTCCGCACCGACAAGCCGAACCGCCGCCAGCGTCGCGTCGCGCGCACGGCCGACGCGCTCGCGCGCGAGGGCCGTGCGATCTACCGCGGTGTCACCGAGATCCTCGCTGCCGACCCGAGCATCGACCTCGTGTACCTGCCCAACGGGCGCTTCCCGCACCAGAAGATGGCGACGATCGCCGCCCGCGATGCCGGCGTCGCCGTGCTCCACTTCGAAAAGGGCGAGACCCCCAACGGCAGCTACCTCCAGAGCTACGCGCCACAGGACCGGATCGCCTCGCAGTCCGCGGTGGCACCCGTGCTGGAGCGCTACACCGATGCCGAAGTGGACGCCATCGCCGAGCGCTGGCTCTCGAGGCGCGCGCCCTCCCGCGACTCGAGCAACGAGTTCGCCGCGCTGTGGAGCACGAGCCTTCCCCCCGCGATCGCGGCGGTCGCCGGATCAGAGCGGAAGCTCGCCGGCTTCTTCACCTCGTCGCAGGACGAGTTCCAGTTTCTCGGGCCGGAGTGGCAGCTTCACGAATGGCACTCCCAGTTCGAGGCGTTCGACATCGTGCTCGAGCAGTTCGAGGCCGCGGGCTACGCCTGCTACGTGCGCGTTCACCCCAACCTCGCCACGAAGGCTGAAGACTGCTTCGTGCGGGAGCGGGCGGGCATCCGCTGGCTGGCCAAGCGGCACCCCGACCTGCAGATCATCTGGCATGACGACGCGGCGAGCACCTACTCGCTTCTCGACGTGACCGACGCCGTCGTCGTCTGGGACTCGACAGTCGGGCTCGAGGCGAGCGCGCGGGGCATCCCCGTCTGGACCGTCGCCACGAGCCGGTACGGCCTCGTCGCCGATGTGCGCGAGCTGCTCGGCCCCGACGACGTCGATCGCGTCGGCATCGCGCCCTGGGAGGTCGACTCCCACGCCGCCAAGAAGTTCATCGCGTACCTCGTCGAGCGCGACGAGCAGATGGCGGAGGATGCCACTCCCTGGCTGCCGTGGAATCCATCGTCACCGCCCTTTGGAGCGAAGGTCGCCGCCGCGCTCGCGGCCGGGGGGATCCCCTACCGCAGCGAGGCCGTCCGCTCGCTCCTGGACGTGTACCGCCACAGGAGCTTCGCGGCCAACCGCGCGAGCCTGCGCAAGCGCTGAGCTACGAGTTCCGCAGCGCGAAGAGCTGGTCGAAGGCCGGGAATCCGGTAGCGAGCTGCTCACGGGCGAGCCAGCCGCCGGTGCCGTTTCCGGGGTAGAGCCAGAGGATGCCGTCGGAGGTTCTCGCGATGACGTCCTGCTTGCCGTCGCCGTCGAAGTCGCCGGCCCCGGCAACGTAGGGGAAGGTCCACCCGTTGCCGATCTGGACTGACGCCTTCCAACCGCCCGACCCGTTGCCCGGGTAGAGCAGGAGGCGGCCCGACGCATTGGCGGCGATCACGTCGGTCTTGCCGTCGCCATCGAAGTCGCCGACACCGCTGATCGAGGTGAAGATGTTCCAGCCCGCCCCGATCTGCTTGGCCGACAGCCAGTTGCTGCTGGACCCGCCACCCGGATACAGCCAGAGGCGTCCAGCGGAGTCACGGGCCATCACGTCGCTGTTGCCGTCGCCGTCGAAGTCGCCCGCAGCGAAGATCTGGTCGAACTGCCAGCCGGAGCCGATCTGCACGGGGGCCAGCCAGGTACCGCTGGAGTCCTTCGAGTAGCGCCAGAGCCGGTAGTCCGAATCACGCGCGTACACGTCCTCGGTGCCGTCCTTGTTGATGTCGCCGACCGAGAAGACCGTGCTCATCGTCTTCCACGGGGCGTCCAGCGCGGTGCGCGCGAGCAACGTGCCTGCGCCGTCGGAGGGGTAGGTCCACTGTCCCGAGCTGTCCTGGCCGACGATCGACGGCGCGCTGCCCGATGGCGTGGGGGTAGGGGTGGGTGTCGGCGTGGGGGTGGGGGTGGGTGTCGGCGTGGGAGCCGGCGCTGCGGGCCCGCCGGCCGAACCGGTCGGGAGCACGAACACCTGCTTGAAATTCGGGAAGGCAGTCGCGAGCTGCTTCTTCGGCAGCCAGTTTCCGGAGCTTCCGTTGCCCGGGTACAGCCACAGCACGCCGGATGAATCGCGGGCGATCACATCCTGCTTGCCGTCACCGTCGAAGTCGCCGGCCCCGGCGATGTACGTGAACGTCCACCCGCTGCCGATCTGGCGAGCGGACTGCCATCCGCCCGCGCCCGTTCCCGTGTAGAGGAGAAGTCGGCCGGTCGCGTCCCCGGCGATCACGTCGGGCTTGCCGTTGCCGTCGAAGTCGCCGACGCCGCTGAGCGACGTGAACACGTTCCAGCCCGAACCGATCTGGCGCGATGACAGCCAGTTGGCCGTGGCACCGCCGCCGGAGTAGAGCCACAGGCGCCCCGACAGGTCGCGGGCCATGACGTCGTTGTTGCCGTCGCCATCGAAGTCACCCACTGCGAAGATCGAGTCGAACTGCCAGCCCGAGCCGATCTGCACGGGCGCCGCCCAGGTGCCCGCGGAGTCCACGGAATAGCGCCAGAGCCTGTTCGAGGTGTCGCGCGCGAAGACGTCCTGCGTACCGTCCTTGTTGAAGTCACCCACTGCGAACGCGAAGGCCATGGCCTTCCAGGGTGCGTCAAGTGCGGTGCGCGCCAGCAGTGAGCCCGTGCCATCGCTCGGGTAGGCCCACTGGCCGGACGAGTCCTGCCCGAGGATCGCGGGGCCGGAGCCCGGGGTGGGCGTCGGAGTAGGAGTGGGAGTGGGCGTGGGCGTGGGGGTAGGAGTCGGAGTGGGCGTAGGAGTCGGAGTCGACGTCGGCGGGGTCGTCGACGAGCGCTTGACCACAGTCATCGTGGTGAGCACCTGCAGGCCGGTCGCGACCTGCTTCTTGCCGAGCCAGTTGCCGGCCGCTCCGTTGCCGGAGTACAGCCAGAGGGTTCCGTCGCCGTCGCGCGCGAACACGTCCTGCTTGCCGTCGCCGTCGGCGTCGCCCGCGCCGAGGATGGCGGTGAAGTTCCAGCCCGAGCCGATCTGGCGCTTGGCGAGCCAGCCGCCGGCGCCGTTCCCTGGCCAGAGCCAGAGAAGGCCGGCAGTGTCGCGGGCCATCACGTCCTGCTTGCCGTCGCCGTCGAAGTCGCCGGCGCCGAAGATGTGCGTGTACTGGTTGAACCCGTTGCCCATGCTCGTCTTGGTGAGCCAGTTCCCTGCGGCACCGCCGCCACGGTACAGCCAGACTGCGCCCGAGGTGTCCCGTGCCATCACGTCGGGCTTGCCGTCGCCGTCGAAGTCCCCCACGCCGAAGATCGCCGAGAAGGTGTGCCAGCCGCTGCCCACCTGCACGCGCGTCGTCCAGCCTCCCGCGTTGTCGCGCGAGTAGCGCCAGAGCAGGGTGTCGCCGTCGCGCGCGAAGAAGTCCTGCTTGCCGTCGACGTTGAAGTCGCCCACCGCGATCGTGGGGCTCATCGAGGTCCAGCCGGTACCGCTCTGCCCACGGGCGAGGAGCGTGCCGTCGGACGCGATCGGGTAGATCCACTGCGTTCCCGCGATGTCCTGGCCGACGAGGTAGGTCGAGGGCTCGCCGATCGTGGCGTTCGAGGTGAGCGTGGGCGGCGGGCCCGCGTACGGTCCGAACCAGTCGTTGTAGTACGCCCAGAAGTTGCGGTTGCCGTACGACGAGCAACCGTCGCCCGTCCCGTACATGTTGGCGAGAGCTGCGTCGTTCGGGCGGTACGGGGTGTAGTTGTAGAGGCCGGCGGTGGCCTGGTTCTCGATGAAGACGTTGGACGATCCGCAGCCGGTGTTCGGGTTCCAGAGGATCGTGTTGAACTGCCCGGCGCGATAGGCCCAGTCCTCCGGATAGGCCCGGTACGACTTGAACTGGCGGGCCGCCCGGTAGACCTGGTTGTAGAAGCCGTAGTACTCGGTATTGCAGGGGGCGGTGTCCGGGCATCCGAACCCCATGGCGATGTTGTACTGGCCGGTGGTCGGCCAGGTGTCCGTGATGAGCCCCTGCTCCTTCTGGAGCATCACCAGCAGGACCTGCGGGTTGATGCCGCAGGCGATCGCCACGGAGTAGATGATGTTCGCCGCGGTCTGGTTCGCCACGCCCGCGTAGGTGTCGCAGTGGTTGGTGGCGGCGCGGGTGGTCGTGGTCTCCCGGTAGTCCTTCAAACACGTGTAGCCGGCGCGGCAGCCCTGGTACTTCGAGTCGAGGAACGCCTGGATCTGGGCGGTCGACATCGTGCGCGAGTTGTAGAAGTCCGCGTCCGAGATGATCATGCCCGGGTTGAACTGCGTGCCGGAGACGGCGTTCGCGGGGGGTGCGATCAGGGAGGCGCCGACGATGGAGCCCGCGACGAGCGTGAGCGCGACGATCGTCCCCACGAGCATCCGCACAGCACGGGATGCCCGCGTTTGGGCCGCGATCGTTCGCATGTCGCCCCTTCCCCCTGGTATGACCTCAATCATCGTCGCACAGGGGTACAGCGGTCACCAGCCCACACGCGGGGTACAGCCAACCCCAGTACGGGGTACAGCGGCTAGCGGACGCTCTGCCCCAGGCCCGTGACCTCGGCGTCGAGCCTCGACGCTGCGTCGCCCTTGTCCGCGGCCTCCCGGATGATCGGCAGCACCGTCGCGTAGGCGGCAACCACCGCGTCGAGGTCGGCCTCCGTGTGCGCGGCCATGACGTTGTGCGACGCGATCATGAGCACGCCGTTGCGGCTCATCTCCTGCATGAACAGCTGCTTGATCTCGGCGATGCCGGGAGCCCCGGCGTTCCAGATGGTGAAAACCCAGGCCGGGTGGCCGGGGAGGGTGAGAAGGTCTTCCACCCCCGCCTTCACGATCTCGGCCTGCACGCGACCGCGCAGCGCCTCGCCCTTCACGGCGAGCTGCTGGATGACGTCTGTCGACTTGATGCGCTCCAGCACGACCCTCGCCGCGGTGAGAGACAGCAGTTCGCCGCCGAAGGTGCCGGAGAAGAACGCGGTCTCGAGCACGGTCATGAGGTCTGCCCTGCCGACGATGGCGGAGAGCGGGTAGCCGTTGGCCACTCCCTTGCCGAACGTCGAGAGGTCGGGCGTGACGCCGAAGTACTCCTGCGCCCCGCCGTTGGCGAAACGGAACCCGGTCACCATCTCGTCGAACACGAGCACCGCGCCGTACTTGGTGGCGAGCTCGCGAACGCCCTCGAGGTAGCCCTCGGCCGGCCAGTCGGTGGTCATCGGCTCGAGGATGACCGCCGCCGTCGGCCGCGCCTTGAGCTCGGCCTCCATGGCGGCGAGGTCGTTGAACGGCACGGGGTGGATGAGGTCGCTGTACGCCCGCGGCACGCCGAGATTGCGCGACGGGAAGACGCCGATGTACCAGTCCTGCCAGCCGTGGTAGCCGCAGGTGATGACGTCGTCGTGACCGGTGAAGCCGCGGGCGATACGGATCGCGGCGGTCGTGGCGTCGCTGCCGTTCTTGCCGAATCGCACCTTCTCAGCGCTCGGCACGAGGTCGATGATGAGCTGGGCGACCTCTGCCTCGATGGGATGGGTGAGCGAGATCGTCGTGCCGTTCTCCAGCTGGGCGGCAACGGCGGCGTTGATCTCGGGGTCGGCGTAGCCGAGGTTCACCGACGCGAGGGCGCTCATGAGGTCGACGTACTCGTTGCCGTCGACATCCCAGATGTGGCTGCCCCTGGCCTTCGTCGCGTAGAGCGGCGCGAGGCCCGGCGGGAACGTCTTGCGCGACTTGCTGTACGTCTGCGTGCCGAGCGGGATCACCTTCTCGGCAGTGGCGAGGTATTCGAGTGACCGTGTGTAGCGCTCGGTGCCCATCAGATCTCTTCTCCACTCAGTGCAGAACCGGCGTTTCTCGCGAGGTCCTCGTTGGTGCGGCCCACCCCCGCGTGGGCCTCGAGGAACGCGAGCACCGCCGCCTGGTCGAACGCGGGATCGCGATCGTACAGCGCGTCGTAGACCGTGCGCACGAAGTCGAGGTCGTCGGGGATGTCGACTGTCCACCGCAGCGCCGACCGGTCCGGCTGCTGCGTGATCGACGTGAGGAAGAACGAGTCGGGCCGCCCGTACAGGCCCAGCGTGACGTGCTCCCGCTCCCGGGCGGTGAGCGGAAGCGCCATGAGCCGCCGCCAGGCGTCGGCCGAGATCGCCTCGACGTCGAGGCCGTCGGGGTAGGTGGGCTCGATCACGTTCGAGGTGTAGTCGCTGCCGGTGCCGAGGTGCGCGCCGATGACCCGGTCGATCACCGCCACGTCGGTCAAGGGGCAGTCAGCGGTCAGCCGCACGATCGTCGTCGGCGCGAACTCCCTGACGATGACGTCGAATCGCGCCACGACATCGTCGAGCGCACCACGGCGAACCGTGAATCCCCTGGGCTCGAGAGCCTCGACGAGAGGATCGTCCGAGGGATCCACCGAGGTGGCGACGACGATCCTGTCGAGCTGCTGGCTGCGCGCGAGACGCTCGAGTTGGCGCACGATCATGGGTTCGCCGAGAAGGGGGGCCAACACCTTGCCGGGCAGCCGCGCCGAACTCACGCGACCCTGAAGGATTCCGAGAATCATGTCGCTCTCAACTAGGGATCTGCTGGCCCGTCATAGGCAGTGGTTCCGAGAGTACCTCACGCGACCGGTTACTCCGACGCCCAGTTCCTCGGGTCGAGCAGTGCCGCCGGGACCATGCCGCGGAGGTCGGGCGGGACCGGCCCCTCCGACTGCCATTCGGCGAGGATCGCCGTCACCTCCCACGGTCGCGTGGCCCCCACGACGACCCCGTCGACGAGGGGGTGGTCGCGCAGGTACCGCAGGGCGATGCCGAGCACCGTCGAGTCGTGCTCGGCAGCCGTGGCGCGCAGCGCCTCGAGGGCGGGGCGCAGGCCGGCGAACCGTTCCGGCAGGCCGTCGGGCTCGACGAGCATGAGGCCCTGGAGGAAGGCGCTCCGCACGTGCAGCTCCACCCCGCTGTCGTGCAGCTCCCTGAGCCGCTCGCTCTCGAGCAGGCGGCCGTCGAGGATGTTGGCGGGAAACTGGAGCAGGTCGAGCGTCGGGAACGCGGCGAGCGCGAGCTCGAGGTTGTCGATGTCGTAGATGCTCACGCCGACACGGTCGATCGTGCCCTCGGCGCGGGCCTCCTCGAGCACAGCGAGCGTGGCATCCAGCCGCGCACCGTCGCGCAGGTCGTCGAGGTGGTGGAACATGAGGCCCGCGAGCGATGACACCCCGAGCTGCTTCATCGAACGCCCGTAGAGCCGCTCGGCGCTCGGCACGGATCCGTCGCGCGGCAAGTGGAACTTCGTGACGTACCGGTTGACCGGGGCGGCGAGCGCGCCGAGCCTCGACTGCGCGTCGCCGTAGTCCGGCGCGGTGTCGAATGTGGAGACTCCGCCGGCCGCCGCGAGCTCGAGCATGGTCTGCACGTCGGCGTCACCGATCCTGCCCTGGGCGTTGGTCACCCCGTAGGCGGTTCCGAACTGGGCAGTTCCGAGAATGAGTTGGGTCATCTCCCCAGCCACTCCCTTCAGCGTCGCGCAGCCCTCGGATGCCGGCCCGGACGCATACTTCGGTATCCTTGGTAGGCTCGCGGCGCATTCGGCGCGCGCGGGCTCCAGCGGGAGGTTCGTTTCGGCATGTCAATTCTAGAGGGCTCGTCAATTCTCGTGACGGGTGGCACGGGTTCCTTCGGCAAGGCGTTCATCCGCCACGTGCTCGACAACTTCAACCCCAAGCGCATCGTGATCTTCTCGCGCGACGAACTCAAGCAGTACGAGATGCGCCTGGCTTTCAACAACGACTCGCGCCTGCGTTTCTTCATCGGCGACATCCGCGACCAGCACCGCCTCAAGCGCGCCATGCACGACGTCGACTATGTCGTGCACGCAGCTGCGCTCAAGCAGGTCGACACGGCTGAGTACAACCCGTTCGAGTACGTGCAGACCAACATCATCGGCTCGCAGAACGTCGTCGAGGCGGCCATCGACGCCGGCATCAAGAAGGTCGTCGCGCTGTCGACCGACAAGGCCTCGAGCCCGCTCAACCTGTACGGCGCGACCAAGCTCGCCGCCGACAAGCTCTTCCAGTCCGCCAACCACTACGCGGCCGGGTACGTCACGCGCTTCAGCGTCGTGCGCTACGGCAACGTGATGGGAAGCCGCGGCTCGGTCATCCCCTTCTTCAAGGCGCTCGCCGCCGAGGGCAAGCCCCTGCCGATCACCGACGAGCGCATGACGCGGTTCTGGATCACGCTCCCCCAAGCCGTGCAGTTCGTCGTCGACTCCTTCGACCTCATGGTGGGCGGCGAGCTCTACGTGCCGCGCATCCCGAGCATGAAGATCATGGACCTCGTCGAGGCGGTGGCCCCCGGGTCGAAGACCGTGCCGGTCGACATCCGGCCCGGTGAGAAGCTGCACGAGGAGATGATCTCCGAGGACGACAGCCGCCGCACCCTCCTCCTCGACAACCGCTACGTGGTCCTCCCGACCATCGCGAACTGGGGCGACTTCGTGGCGCCCCAGGGCGAGTCGCTGCCCGACGGGTTCGCCTACCGCTCGAACACGAACGACCTCTGGCTGTCGTCGGACGACATCAAGCGCATCCTCGAGGACCTCGACTAAAGTGGCGATCCCGTACGGCCGCCAGTCGATCAGCGACGAGGACATCGCCGCGGTAGTCGAGACGCTGTCGACCGACTGGCTCACCATGGGCCCGAAGGTGACGGAGTTCGAGGCCGCCATTGCGCAGCGCGCGGGCACGACGGATGCCGCGGCCGTCAGCTCGGGCACGGCCGCCCTGCACGCCGCCTACGCGGGCATCGGAGTCGGCAAGGGCGACGAGGTCATCACCTCCCCGATGACCTTCGTCGCCACAGCGGCGACCGCTGCGCTGCAGGGCGCCACGATCCGGTTCGCTGACGTGCAGCCCGACACCGCCAACATCGACCCGGCCGCTGTCGAGGCGCTCGTCTCGGCGAGCACCAGGGTCATTGCGGGAGTCGACTACGCCGGGCATCCGGTCGACCTGGATGAGCTCGCCGTCATCGCGCGCTCTGCGGGCGCGGTGCTGCTCGAGGACGCAGCGCACTCGATCGCCTCCACCTACCGCGGCCGGCCGGTGGGCAGTATCGCCGACATCACGACGTTCTCGTTCTTCCCGACCAAGAACCTCACGACGGCCGAGGGCGGCGCCATTGTCGCCACCGACGACGCCCTGCTCCGCGGCGCCCGCGAGTTCAGCAAGCAGGGCCTGGTCCGCGACCCCGCGCGCCTGCGCTACCCGGACGAGGGGGCCTGGCACCAGGAGGTCCACGAGTTCGGCATCAACTACCGCCTCCCCGACGTGCTGGCCGCGCTGGGGCTCAGCCAGCTCACGCGCCTCGACGCGTTCAAGGCCCGCCGCACGGCGATCTTCGAGCGCTACCAGGCCGAGCTCGCCGACCTCGACGGCCTGGGCCTGCCCGTGCGCCGCGACTACGTGGACCCGATGTGGCACCTGTTCCCCGTCCGGGTGAAGGACGGCCGACGCCGCGAGGTCTTCGACTACATGCGCGCGAACGGCGTGCTGGTGCAGGTCAACTACATCCCCGCGTACTGGCACCCGGTCTTCGAGGACCTGGGCTACCAGCGGGGAATGTGCCCGGTCGCGGAGCAGTTCTACGCGGAGGAGATCTCGCTGCCGATGTTCGCGGCACTCAGCGACGACGACCAATCGCGAGTTATCGACGTGCTTCGCGCCGCGCTCGCCTGACCTGACAGGAATTCCCATGACCGCCACCACCCGCACCGGCCCCATGATCGTCGCCGAGATCTCCGGCAATCACAACGGATCGCTGGAGCGTGCGCTCGAGATCGTCCGGGCGGTCGCGGCCGCCGGTGCGCACGCCGTGAAGATCCAGACCTACACCGCCGACACGATCACTCTCGACGTCGACAGCCCCGCCTTCCGCGTGAGCGACGGCCACGAGCTGTGGGGCAACCGCACGCTGCACGACCTCTACTCAGAGGCCTACACGCCGTGGGAGTGGCACAAGCCCATCTTCGACCTTGCGAAGGAGCTGGGCCTGCTGGCCTTCAGCACCCCGTTCGACGAGACCGCCGTCGACTTCCTGGAGTCGCTCGAGGTGCCCCTCTACAAGATCGCCTCCCTCGAGATCGTCGACCTGCCGCTCATCAAGCAGGTCGCCGAGACGGGGAAGCCGATGATCCTCTCGGTCGGCACCGGCTCCATCTCCGAGGTCGCGGACGCCGTCGAGGCGGCGCGCGCGGGCGGGGCGACGGATATCACGCTCCTCGCCTGCACGAGCTCCTACCCGGCGCTGCCCGACGACGCCAATCTGCTGCGCATGCCCACGATGAAGGCGATGTTCGACGTCAAGGTCGGCCTCTCCGACCACACCATGGGCATCGGCGTCTCCGTCGCGGCGGCCGCCCTCGGTGCCACGGTGATCGAGAAGCACGTCACCCTGCGTCGCGCGGACGGCGGCGTCGATAGCGCCTTCTCCCTCGAGCCCGAGGAGCTCAAGCAGCTCGTCGACGAGTGCGACGCCGCCGTGCGCGCGCTGGGCTCGGCGAGCGAGTGGGCCTCGAGCGCCGAGAACGAGTCGCTGCGCCTGCGCCCGTCGCTCTACATCTCGGCCGACGTGAAGGCCGGCGACGTGGCATCCCACGAGAACGTGCGCTCCGTGCGCCCGTCCGGCGGCCTGCCCCCGGTCGAGATCGACCGGGTCATCGGCCGCACGTTCGCCGCCGACGCCGCGCTCGGCACCCCCGTGAGCTGGGAGCTCCTGGGCTAGTCCCGAAGCTCGAAGTGCTCGAGCCCGGGCTCCGAGCCCGTGGCGGTGAATCCGTGGGCGGCGAAGATCCTCATACTCGCGGCGTTCTCAGGCCGAATGGTGGCGGTGAGCCGGATGCCGGCACCCTCCCCCGCGCGGAACCTCTCGATCGCGCCGCCGAGGATGCGCCCTGCGTACCCCTTGCCCCGGAACTCCGGATTGAGGTTGATGCTCACCTCGGCATCAGGCCCGTCGATGTCGAACCGGCAGAGGCCGACCCGCTCACCGTCCTCCAGTGCGATGTAGAGGCGGCGCGAGGGGTTCGCGAGCACTCCCGCGTACCAGCGCTCGTGGTCTTCCCGGGCCACCGGCTCTCGGGAGACCGACGCCGCACGGGTTGCCTCATCGTTGCGCCACTCGAAGACGACGGCCGAGTCATCCGGTGCCGCGTCGCGCAATGAGATCATCCCGACAGGCTACGCGACGAGCCCGTGCTAACTTCAGACATCGTGAAGGTCCTCTTCTTCTCCCCGTTCTCGAACATCTGGGCGCACTCCTTCCCCGAGGCGCTCATCGCCGAGGGGCTCGTCAAGCAGGGCGTGGATGTGAGCGTCATCCGCTGCGGCGGGATGCTCGATCTGCACTGCGTCGCGATGTCCGCGTCCGGTGTCGGGCCCCGCGACAGCATGGCCACGAAGAAGCAGGTCTGCCGAGCGTGCATCAAACGCCGCGACCTCCTCGGCTCGACGATGCCCTTCCCCACGGAGGTCATGGACGACCACGTCGAGGCGTCCGACCGGGCTGCGGCCGCCGCCGCCGTCGCCGCCGCGACGACGTCCACCTGGTCTGAGCTCATGGTCGACGACGTACCGCTGGGGCGCTACGCCGCGTACGAGTTCCTCCTCAACCACAAGCTCGTGGGCACGCACATCCCCGACGACCTGTTCGACCTCTACCTCGACCAGCTCCGGATGACCGTGACGGTCTACTTCGCCTCGAAGCGCATGATCGCGGCGCACCGGCCCGACCACGTCGTCGTCTTCAACCGGCTGTACTCCGCGAACCACGCGTTCTGCGCCGCCGCTGAGAAGGCCGGGATCCCCACCTACACGCTCCAGGGCGGCGGCCACGTCTCGCGGCGCGCCGAGACCATGACGATGTACCGCGACGCGAAGTCGCTCGCCGACGTATTCCAGACCGCTGCCTGGCAGGACTACCGCACGCGGCCGATCGGCGCGGCCGAGGTGGCCCTGGTGGGCGAGCACTTCAGCGGCCTGCTCGAGGGCAGCAGCGCGTTCGCCTACTCGAGCGCGTTCGAGGCCAGCGACCCCGCCGAGCTCCGCAAGAAGTTCGGCGTGCCGGAGGGCGCGCCCGTCCTCCTCGTCCCGATGTCGAGCGAGGACGAGATCAACGCCGCGCGCCTCGCCGACGCGCTCCCGCAGTCGAGCGGCCAGGTGTCTGTCTTCCCCGGGCAGCTGGAGTGGATCTCGTTCCTCCTCGGCTACGCGCGGGAGAGGCCGGACCGGCACCTCATCATCCGCCTCCACCCGAGGATGTTCCCGAACAAGCGCGAGAACGTGCTCTCTCCCATCGTCGAGCAGCTCATGGCCCTGCTCGAGGCCCGCCCGGCGAACGTGAGCCTCAACCTGCCGAGCGACGAGGTGAGCCTGTACGACCTCATGCAGATCGTCGACGTTGTGCTGAGCTTCCGCTCCTCGGTGGGCGCCGAGCTGGCGGCGTTCGGCATCCCCGTCGTCGTGCCGGCCAACGCGGACTTCTTCACCTATCCCGAGGAGATCAACCTGGTGGGGGCGGATGAGGCGGACTACGCCGACAAGATCGACTCCGCGATCGCCGCCGGCTGGTCGCTCGAGAATACGCGCAGGTCGTTCCGCTGGTTCTCGTTCCTCTTCACGCGGATCGCCGTGGACTTCTCCGACTCAGTGCAGGAGAGGCCGATCACGATACGGCCGAAGAAGCCGGGCTTCCGGTTGTGGCTCTGGCGCAAGGCCGTGTACGTGTTCATCCAGTTCGGCCCTCTGATCCGTGAGCGGCTCGCGCTGCGCAATCGCGCCTTCGCCGTGAGCAGTCAGCAGCTCTTCCTCGACGTCTTCGAGAACGACAGGAACAACCTCGCGGAATCGGCCCTGTGGCCGCCCGTCATCTCGGCGCCCACGGAGGAGACCGCACTGCTCGCGGGCTACCTCGACGGGCTCGCGTCAACGCTGTGGGAGAAGATCGACACTCCCGACTCCCTCACCGGCAAGATCAGGGCCTTCTCCGCCTCGCGCTAGCGGGCTCGCGCGCGCATGTACTTGCGCACGTCGAGGAGCCGCGACACGACGAACCCCTTGGCCACGCCCAGCGCGGTGGCGCCGAACACGACCCGGCTGATCCACGACTCCGCCTTGGGGTCGACGACGATCTCGGCGTCGTCCAGCTCGGCGAGCGCGCCCGCGAAGAGCGGCAGCTCCTCCCACGGCGCCTTGAGCACGCTGTTGGTGCCCTCGTCGTACCCGGCGTAGGTGACCAGGTTGTGGTTCGGCGAGAGGATCAGGTCGCCCCGCGACCACATGCTCGCGATCCAGCGGTACGCCCAGGTGCCGATCCGGTTCTTGGCCGCGTCGTCAAAGCTCTGCTTCCAGCGCAGGGCCGAGATCCGGCTGCCGGTGATTCGGGCGAGCTCGGCGATGGGGGCGTGCGAGCCCCACTCGAGGCTGTCGTCGAAGTGCTTCCACGAGCGCGCCCAGGTAGCCCACGCGATCGACTCCGGGTAGCGGGTGAGGCGGCTGCCCGCAGTGCCGGAGAGCTGGTCCGGCGGCACGATGTTGTAGCCGGAGATGTGCGCGATCCGCTCATCGTCGCGGAACCTCTCGAGCATGCGCGTGGCATACGGCACGAACAGGTCCCCGGGCAGCACGTCCTCCTCGAGCACGATCACCTCGCCGTGCTTCTCGACGGCCCACGAGACCGCGCCGGCGACGGCCTTGCGCAGTCCGAGGTTCACCGGGCGGAACAGCGTCTCGACGTCATCCGTCCAGTCGATCTCGGACACGGCGTCGCGCACCGCCTGCACCTTCGCCTCGTCGGCGGGGCTGCCCGGCTTGGGCCCGTCGACGGCCACCATGATCGTCGTCGGGCGCTGCTCGCGCAGGCGGTCGATGAGCCGCCGCACCTTGTCCGGCCTGTTGTAGGCAAGGAGCAGCAAAGGCGTCGTGCGCATGGAGAATCCCTCTGGTGGGTAGGCTTGTTGGGCAAGACGTTGACTCAGGGCCGTCTCGCAGCAGCTGATACGACTCTAAGGATAGACAGTGAAAGCGGTTATCGTCGGGCTTGGATACGTCGGCCTCCCCCTCGCCAAAGCCGCCTCGGCAGCCGGAGTCTCGGTAACGGGCCTCGACCTCAGCACCCGCATCGTGGACGGCCTCAACTCCGGCCGAAGCCACATCGACGACCTGTCCGGGGACGACATCGCGGGGATGCTCGCCAACGGCTTCAGCGCGACGAGCGACGCCTCGGTGATCTCGGAGGCCGACATCGTCGTGATCTGCGTTCCGACCCCGCTCGACGAGTCGGGGGCTCCCGACCTGGCCGCCGTCATCGGCGCGACGAAGGCCATCGAGGCGAACATGCGCCCCGGCCTGACCGTGGTGCTCGAGTCGACCACGTACCCCGGCACCACCGAGGAGATCCTCAAGCCGCTGCTCGAGAACGGCACGCGGGTGTGCGGCGAGGACTTCCACCTCGCGTTCTCCCCGGAGCGCATCGACCCCGGCAACGAGAAGTACACGATCATCAACACCCCCAAGGTCGTCGGCGGCGTGACCCCCGAGTCGACGGCGAAGGCCGTCGCGTTCTACTCCCAGTTCATCGAGCAGGTCGTCGAGGCCAAGGGCACGCGCGAGGCGGAGACCGCCAAGCTCCTCGAGAACACCTACCGGCACGTCAACATCGCGCTGGTCAACGAGATGGCGCAGTTCTGCTTCGCCATGGGAATCGACATCTGGGACGTCATCAAGCTCGCCAAGACCAAGCCCTTCGGCTTCCAGTCGTTCAGTCCCAGCGCCGGGGTCGGCGGCCACTGCATCCCCATCGACCCCAACTACCTCGCCTACAAGGTGCGGGCGGAGCTCGACCGGCCGTTCCGCTTCGTGGAGCTGGCCGAGGAGATCAACAACGGCATGCCGCCCTACGTGTCGCGGCGCCTGCAAGACCTGCTGAACAACCACTCGAAGGCCGTGCGCGGCTCGACCGTCGTACTCATGGGCGTGACCTACAAGGCGAACATCTCGGACCGCAGGGAGTCCCCAGCAGTCCCGCTCGCGAAGCGACTCCTCGACATGGGCTGCATCCTCAAGTACCACGACCCCTACGTCGCCGACTGGACGGTCGATGGGCTGCCCGTCGAGCGGGTCACCGACCTGGAGGCCGCCCTGCTCGAGGCGGACGCCGCGATCATCGTCCAGGCGCACAGCGAATACCTCGGTGCCGCAGAGGCGATCGGCGGTGCGCCCGCCGCGATCCTGGATGCAACCGGGAAGTTCTCCGGCGCGAAGGTCGAGCGGCTTTAATGCTGAAGTCCCTTCGCCTCACGCTCAGTTTCATGACCAAGCGCGAACGGGCGACCTACGTCATCCTCGTCGCCGTGCGCGCGCTGGCCGGGCTCCTCGACGTGTTCGGCGTCGTGCTCATCGGCGTCCTGGCGGCCGTGGCCGGCACGTCGATCGGCGACCCGAGCGCAGCCCCGGTGACGATCCTGGGCTTCGCGCTTCCGAAGCTCGACGAGCAGGCGCTACTGCTGCTCGTCGTCTTCGTCCTCGTGATCTTCGCGCTCAAGGCACTCATCGCGATCACGCTGTCCCGGGTCCTCACCTCGTTCGTCGCCCGCGTCGAGGCTGCGAGCGCCACGAAGATCGCCAACTACATCCTGCGCAGCTCCCTCGGGGATGTGCAGAAGTACTCGAAGGCCGACGTCCAGTGGGCTGTCACCGGTTCTACGAGCGCGGCGTTCACGGGCCTCCTCAACGACCTCGCCATCCTTCTGGCCGAGGGGCTGCTCCTCATCCTCATCGGCGCGACCTTCATCGCCGTCAGCCCGCTCTCGGCGCTAGTGATCACCGCGTACTTCGCGGGTGTGATCATCCTCATCCAGTTCGTCATCGGCAAGAGCATCAAGAAGGCGGGCGTGGATGCCACGGAGGGCACGGTCGACACGACGGGCGCCGTAAACGACACCCTCGACACCTTCCGCGAGATCTCCGTCCTCTCCAAGCAGGATCTCTTCATCAACCGGTTCTCACTCTCCCGACTGAGACTCGCCCGTTCGAGCGGCACGATGACGTTCCTGGGCGGCATGCCGCGCTATGTGGTCGAGACCTCCCTCATGCTCGGCGTCGTGCTCTTCGTCGGCTGGCTCTTCCTCACCGGGCAGCTCGCCTCCGGCCTCGTCATCATCGGCATCTTCCTCACCGGCGGCGTCCGGATCATGGCATCGCTCCTCCCCCTCCAGAACGCGGTTGCCCAGGCGGGGCTGCACGTGACCCAGGGCCGCCAGTCGCTCGAACTGCTCGGTCTCGCCCGCGCCCAGCAGGCGGAGCGCGCAGGGCAGCAGGAGCAGCCCGACGCCACGATCCGGTACGCCAAGAACGGCGGCCTCGAGGTCGTCGTGGATACCGTCGACTTCACCCACCCGGGCAACGACGACACAACGCTTAACGACATCTCGCTCACGATCAAGGGCGGCAGCCACGTCGCCTTCATCGGGCCCTCCGGCGCGGGCAAGACCACGCTCGTCGACCTCCTGCTGGGGCTCATCGTCCCTGACTCCGGCACGGTCACGATCGGCGGCGTCGAGCCCGCCCTACTGCGACGCGAGGCTCCCGGCCTCGTCTCCTACGTACCCCAGAATCCCGGGCTCGTCTCGGGCACCATCGCCGAGAACATCGCGCTCGGCGTCGCCCCCGCCGACATCGACTACGCGCGCGTCGACACAGTGGTCGAGTCCGCCTACCTCACCGACTTCATCGCCGGCCTGCCGGATGGCCTCGCGACCTCGGTCGGCAAGCAGGCGGACGCCCTGAGCGGCGGCCAGATCCAGCGGCTGGGGCTCGCTCGCGCGCTGTACTCGCAGCCCAAGCTCATCATCCTCGACGAGGCCACGAGCGCTCTCGATGCCAGCTCCGAGGCGTTCATCTCCTCCAGCCTCACCAAGCTCGGCCCCGGTGTGACGGTCGTGGTCATCGCGCACCGGCTCTCGACCGTCCAGCACTCCGACGAGGTGTTCGTCGTCGAGAACGGCGCGATCACGGCATCCGGCAAGTTCAGCGCCCTGCGCAAGACGGTCCCCATGGTTGCTGAGTACGTCAAGCTCATGTCATTCGATGACAACTAGCCCGACGGTATCCTTGTACGCATGCTTGCTTCCGTCCGGCTGTCGCTGGGTTTTCTGACCAGCCGCGAACGGATCACCTACTTCGCACTTCTCGCCGTGCGCGCACTCACCGGCGTGCTCGACGTGTTCGGCATCCTCCTCATCGGGCTTCTGGCAGGCATCGCCTCAAGCCAGCTCGGCGACCTGAACGCCCCTCCGATCACCATCGCGGGGTTCCAGCTTCCCAAGCTCGACGAGCAGGGGCTCGTCGTGCTCGTCCTGTTCGTCCTCGTGGTCTTCGCCCTGAAGGCGGTCATCGCGATCGTGCTGTCGCGCGTCATGACGCGCTTCATCGCGCGCGCCGAGAGCGAGAACGCGACGAAGATCGCGAGCTACATCCTGAACGGCTCACTCGGCGAGGTGCAGCGGTTCTCCAAGGCCGACGTGCAGTTCGCCGTGACGACCTCCTCCGTCTACGCCTTCACCGGCCTGCTCAACAATCTCGCGACGCTCGTGACGGAGGGCTTCCTGCTCGTCCTGCTCGGCGGCACCTTCATCGTGGTGAACCCGGTCGCGGCGATCGTCGTCACGGCCTACTTCGCCGGTGTCATCGCGCTCATCCAGTTCGTGATCGGGCGTCAGCTCAAGAAGGCGGGCCGCGACGCGGTCTCCGGCACGATCGGCGCGACGGGCACGATCAACGACACGATCGACACCTTCCGCGAGATCTCGGTGCTCTCCAAGCAGAAGACGTTCATCCGGCGCTTCGCCGCGACGCGCGAGCGCCTTGCCCAGAGCGACGGCACGATGACCTTCCTCGGCGGCATGCCCCGGTACGTTGTGGAGACCTCGCTGATTCTCGGCGTGGTCCTGTTCGTGGGCGTGCTCTTCCTCAGCGGCCAGCTCGCCACGGGACTGGTGACGATCGGCGTATTCCTCACCGGGGGTGTGCGGATCATGGGCTCCCTGCTCCCGCTCCAGAACGCGGTCGCCCAGGCCAAGAACAACGTGGAGCAGGCGGCCTCAGCCCAGCAGTTCCTCATCGCGGCGCGAGAGGCCGCGCGCATCGAGGCGAGCGCCAAGGCAGCCCCCGCGCCCGAGGTCGGGTTCACGGCGGACGGAGCACTCGGCGTCGTGCTCGACTCGGTCGACTTCACGCATCCCGGCAACGACCAGACCACGTTGAGCGACATCTCGCTCGCCATCCCGGGCGGTGCTCACGTCGCCTTCATCGGGCCGTCCGGTGCGGGCAAGACGACCCTCGTCGACCTGCTCCTCGGCCTCGTCACCCCGGACACCGGCAGCGTGACGATCGGGGGGGTCGAGCCGGGCCTGCTGCGGCTCGTGCATCCGGGGCTCATCTCCTACGTACCGCAGAAGCCCGGACTGGTATCGGGCACGATCGCCGAGAACGTCGCCCTCGGTGTCGAGCCGGAGGACATCGATGTCGAGCGCGTGGCCGAGGTCATCGAGGCCGCGCACCTCACCGACTTCATCGCAACGCTCCCCGACGGTCTCGCCACCTCGGTCGGCAAGCAGGCCGATGCGCTCAGCGGGGGCCAGATGCAGCGCCTCGGGCTCGCACGCGCCCTCTACACCCGCCCGCGCCTGCTCATCCTCGATGAGGCCACGAGCGCGCTGGACGCGGGATCAGAGGCCCTCGTGACGGCCAGCCTGGACAGGCTGGGCGCTGGCGTGACCGTCATCATCATCGCGCACCGCCTGTCGACAGTGCAGCACTCCGACGCGGTGCACGTCGTCGAAGCCGGGCGGATCACCGCCTCCGGCAAGTTCAGCGCGCTGCGCAAGAGCGTGCCGATGGTCGCCGAGTACGTCAAGCTCATGTCATTCGAGGACCAGTGAACAAACAGCCGCACGCCTACTGCACCTACTTCGACAGCGGGTACCTGTCGCGCGGGCTCGCGCTCATCGAGTCGCTGCGCCGCCACGGGGACGACTCCCCGGTGTGGGTCATGGCGCTCGACGAGGCAGCGCGCGCGTACCTCGCCGACGCCGCCGTCCCCGGAGTGCACGTGCTCACGGTCGTGGACCTCGAGGCCGCCGTGCCCGAACTGGCGGGCATCCGGGCGCAGCGCTCGCGCATGGAGGGGTACTTCACGACCACGCCCCTGCTCGTGCGCTGGGTGATGGACCAGTACGCGGAGCCGACCTCCGTCGTCTACCTCGACGCCGACCTCTACTTCTTCGACGACCCCGAGCTCGTGTTCGACGCCATGGGCGACGGCTCCGTGGGCATCATCGAGCACCGCTACCAGCCCTCGCTCGCCAAGTCGCTCGCCAAGTACGGCCGCTTCAACGTGGGCTGGGTGGGCTTTCGCAACGACCAGCGCGGCACGGCCTGCCTCGACTGGTGGGGCCGCAGCACGCTCGAGTGGTGCCGAGACACCCCGGATGCCGGCCGCTACGCGGACCAGGGCTACCTCGACTGGTTCCCGAAGGACTTCGAGGGCGTCTCCGTCCTCGGCCCGCACGGGCTCAACCTCGCGCCCTGGAACACTGCCGGCTCCGCCATCGCGGCGGACGGCGGCGCGGTGACGGTCGACGGCGACCCGCTCGTGTTCTTCCACTTCCACGGCCTCAAGAAGGTCGGCCGGTGGTGGATCACGAGCCAGCTCGTCTACCGCACGCTCATGGGCGCGGTCCTGCGCTCTGGCGTCTATGAGCCGTACGTGCGCGAGCTCGAGCGCACCACCGCGATCGTCGAGGCGAGCCCGCTCATCCCGCACACCGCGGTCGCCTCCCGCGGCACCGGCCTGCGCGGCCTCCTGTTCCGCGCGCAGCGCGGCGCCATCAACCGGCTGGCGATCGTCACGCGCACCGCGGTGCGCGCCGCCTAGAGGGCGAGCACCCAGCTCTCGGACGTCGTGGAGACGCCCAAGTACTCCGTGAGGTCGTAGTCGTCCGCCGGATGCGACGCCACGAGCCGGAGCCCGAGCGACTCGCACGCCGCAAGGATCTCGGACCGTTTGAAGATGAGCTCGCGCGAGGGCTGCCCGTAGGCGTACTTCCCGAAGGTCACCGTCTCGCCGTCGGAGAGGGTGAGGCCGTGGAGCACGACGAACCGCGATGCCACCCGGGCGTACTCGCGGATCGCACCCTGCCAGTCGGGGATGTGCAGCAGGGCGACGCCGTCGACCACGACGTCGAACGAGCCGTCGTCGAAGGGCAGCTCGAGGGCGCTCGCGACCTGGAAGTCGCGGCCGGGGTACTTCTCCCGCGACACCTCCACCATCGCCTCGGAGAGGTCGACTCCCGTGTACCGGAGGCCGGGCGCATGGTGCGCGATGAGCTCGGAGTTGTAGCCGCCGCCGCAGCCGACCTCGAGGATCGTACCGGCCGTCGTCCCCGTGGTGTCGAGCGCCCCGTAGAGGGCGACGATGTCCTCCCTGGGGTTTCCGGCCAGAGCCTGCGCGACGAGCGGCGTCCACGCCCGGTCCTGCCGTCGCGCGGTCGCGTCGTCCCACACGCGGAACGCGCCGGGGCCGAAGCTGTCGAGGTCGAAGGTGTACCCGGCGGAGGCGAGCACGCGGCTCGACACTCGCGGGAGGGACTGCGAGGCGAACGCCAAGAGGCGCGAGGTGACTGACATGGTTTCCCGTCGTTGAGGCGGTTGTTCCTGCCTACCCAGCATCTCCCGGAAAGGCCGTCGCGGACAAGAGCTTGAACTCGTCGTAGTCGTGGATGTAGTCATCGGCGTCGTACGGGTCCGAGGCGAGGACGAGCAGTACGGCATCCGGCGAGTACTCGTACTGCGTACCCCAGGTGAGAGCGGGCATGTAGAGGCCGAGTGACGGCCGGTCAAGCCGGATCTCCTCGCGGGTGACCCCGTCGTCGACCACGGCCGTGACCGACCCCCGCTGGCAGATGAGGAACTGCTCGCAGTGGCGGTGGGCGTGGGTGCCGCGGACCTCCCCCTCGGGGATGTCGAACAGGGTGAAGATGCGCTCGACGGCGAAGGGCAGCTGCGCCGGGCGCTCCCCGACGACGAGCGAGCCGTTGTCGCCGGTGATCTCGTTGAGCTCGACCAGGGCGACTCCGCGGACCGCGCTGCGCTCAGCCACGGTCGTCGTCGAGGGACGCGAGGGCGGCGCTCACGCGCTCCACCTCTGAGTCGGTGAGCTCCGGGAACATCGGCACCGAGTACACGGCCGCGGAGGCGGCCTCGGTGGCCGGCAGCGAGACCGGCTCGGGCCGGTCGCTCGGGAACTGCTGGTGGTGGTCCGGGACGGGGTAGTGCACGTCGGTGGCGACGCCCGCAGCGCGCAGGGCCGCCCGCGTCTCGTCCCGGTGGTCGGAGGTGGCGACCGCGAGGTGGCCGATGAAGCTCTCGGACGCCCGGTTGACCATTCGCGGCGACGCCGCCTCGTACGCGCTGTGGATCTCGCGGCGGCGGTCGTTCAGACCGTCGAGCAGCGGCAGCTTCACGCGCAGGATCGCCGCCTGCAGCTCGTCGAGGCGGCTGTTGCGGCCGTGGTCGAGGCCGATGCTGTACTTCGACACCCAGCCGTACTGGCGCATGCGGCGCACCGCGGTGGCGATGTCCGCGCTGTTCGTGTACACGGCGCCGCCGTCGCCCAGGGCGCCGAGGTTCTTCGTCGGGTAGAAGCTCGTGGTGGCGACATCCCCGAACATGCCGGCTTTGATGCCGCCGCTCGCCGCGCCGAGGGCCTGGGCGCAGTCCTCGACGACCGCGATGCCGTGCGCGCGGGCGATCGCGACGATGCCCGCCACGTCGGCCATGGCGCCGTACAGGTGGGTGACGACGACCGCGCGGGGCGGCTCGCCGAGTCGGTCGAGCGCGGCCTGGAACGTGGCAGGGGACATCTGGAGTGTGGCGGCGTCGACGTCCGCGAAGGCCGGGCGGGCGCCGAGCAGGCGCATGGCCACCGTGGAGTAGGCGCCGGCGTTGGCGACGGTCACGACCGTGTCGCCCTGCACGACGCCGACGGCGGCGAGTGCGAGTTCGATGGCGTCGGTGCCGTTGCCGAGGCCGACCACGTGCGCGGCGCCGAGGTAGGCGCCGAGCTCCGCCTCGAAGGCGTCGTGCTCGGGGCCCATGACGTACCAGCCGCTCGCGAGCACGCGGGCAACCGCCGCCTCGATGTCGGCCATGACCTCGCGCGGCGTGCGCGAGAGGTCGTTGAATGCGATCAGGTCACTGGGAGAGTTCATGGCGCCTTCCAAGCTGCCGGACGAGTACGAAGAGCAGCACGGTGAATGCCGCTGAGCCGAGGAGCCACACGCCCATCGGCGAGATCGGCAGCCCCGCCCACCACCACGTCGTGCCGGCGTCGAGGTTCCACCCCTGCTCGTTGATGCCGGTGATGTAGCGGCGCAGGTTGAGGTGCAGCGCAACCGACTGCGCCATGCCGAGGGCGATCACGATGAAGAACTGCTGCACCCCGCCGAGGGCGAGCCCCCTGCCGACCAGTGTGAATACCGCCACGCCCGCGACGATGATGATGAGCGGCAGCAGGTACCGCGGCTGCACGTTCTCGCCCACGACGTTGTTGCCGCGGAACAGCACGTAGGCGGGCAGCAGCCAGAGCACGAGCGTCAGGCCGGCGATGATGCCGGTCTTGCGCCAGGAGCGCTCCCGGATGCCCGCGAAGGCGATCGCGACGAACGCCGCGAGCCCGCCCAGGTACACGACCGCGGGCAGGGTGACGTCGAGCCAGCCCAGCCCCCAGCTGCCGAAGATGCCCGACCACAGGGACGGCATGTTGAGGAGGTTGTACGCGACGCGGCCGAACGAGTCGAGCGGTACATCCGTTGCGGCGTCGTTGTTCAGCCCCGAGATTGCGACGGTGGCCTGGCGCGAGGAGAAGTAGAAGGCGATGGCCACGATCGAGAGTGCGACAGGCAGGATCGCCTGCAGCAGCCACGCCCGCTCGCGGCGGAGGGTGAGGATGCACGCGACGGCCATCCCGATCACCGAGTACAGGGCGGCATCGCCCCTCGCGCCCGCGGCCATGACCACCCCGACGGCGGCGATCGCCCCGAGGGCGATGCGGCGCCTGCCCGAGGTCTCGAAGTAGCCGACGACCGCGAGCCAGGACGAGCCGACTCCGATGATCGCCCACGAGCTCGGATTGTTCGAGGCGACCAGGAACATGCCGAGCGGCACCATCGTGATGATCCAGCCCCACAGCAGGCTCCCGCGCCTCGAGACCGGCAGGAGGAGGTAGAGCGCGGTGACGATCCCCAGGAACAGCAGGACGTTCACGAACCGCATGACCAGCGCCGAGACCTGCAGGTCGTGGCTCGCGAACGTGTTCATGACGAAGTAGTAGACCGGCGGGTAGTTGTTCTCGAAGCTGCCGCGGTCGGTGACCACACTCGGCTCGGGGTTGAGCGCGAGGTACTCGTCCTGGCACGCTGCGGAGATCTCGGGCTGGTACGCGTAGCAACTGGCGTGAAGCAGCACGGGGGCGACTACGCGCTCGGCGTCGGTCGGGCCCGACTCGCACAGGTCGGTGCGCAGCCCGTTGGCGCACCAGGTGCTCGTGAGGTGGAAGTCGTCGTCCGGCGAGGAGCCGATGGGCGACGCGAAGATCCAGGCGGAGAGCGCGATCAGCGCGAGAAGCGGCGCGAGGTGGATGAGGCGGAATCGGGAGCGCCACGTCCGTGCCGGCGTCTCGACCTCACTCATCGCTGCGCTTGGTCTCTTCCAGCTCGACCGCGAGGCTCTGCACGACCTTGCGCAGCTCGTCCCGGGTGCGGGCCAGCTCGAGGCTCAGCTGCATGAGCAGCAGCAGCACGATGAAGAACCCGGCGACGAACAGCAGGTTGATGGGCTGCGAGATTCCGAAGAAGTGCGCGACGGCATCGAGAATCTTGGGGAACACCGAGAGCACGATGGACACGACCGCCGCGACGAGCCAGATCACGGCGTACTTCTCGGGCAGGAAGTAGAACCTCAGGAGCACGAGGACGACCACGAGCATGGCGACCGAGAGGATGATCGCGAGCACTTGCGGGTTCATGCGGTCCCCACTTTCTTCGCACGTTTGCGAGCGGCGGCGATGCTCGGCGGCGAGCTGCGGAAGCCGGCGAGCACGAGGATGAGCAGGATGCGGCCCGTGTAGAGGGTCGCGCGGAAGATCGACTGGGAGGGCAGGCCGCCCGCGCGCTCGTTCATCACGACCGGGATCTCGCGGACGGTCAGGCCGTGCCGCGCCGCGAGCACGATCGACTCGACGGTGTCGCCGAGGAACTCGACCGGGTAGTGCTGGGAGAACAGCTCGATCGCCCGCGGGCCGCTCACGCGGAATCCCGAGGTCACGTCGGTGAGGCGGGTGCGCGCGTAGGCGGAGACCGTCCAGGCGATCACCCGCTGGATGTTCCTGCGGGCCCAGGTGGAGCGGAAGTTGCCGCCGCCGGCGAACCGGCTGCCCACGACGATATCGGCGCTGCCCATGCCCTCGAGGAGGGCGGCCAGGAACTCGGGGCGGTGCTGCCCGTCGGCATCCAGCTGGACCATCGCCTCGTACTCGTGGCGCGCGGCGAACTTGAACGCGGTCCCCATCGCGGCGCCGACGCCGAGGTTGACGGCGTGCCGGATGACGCGCACCCCGGCCTCCCGGGCGATGCGGGCCGTCGCGTCCCGCGACCCGTCGTCGATGACGATCACCTGGTCGAGCGGATGGTGGCCCGCGAGGTCCGCGATCACCGCGCCGATGGAGGCCTCCTCGTTGTACGCGGGGATGGCGATGAGGGTCTTCACCAGCACGCCCTACTCACGCGGTTCCGAGCCTCGACATACATAGCCAACAGACTACTGGTTCTCGAGGAACCACTCGTAGGCGTGCCTGATGCCCTCCGTCAGATGCACCTCCGGCGTCCACCCGAGCCCGCGGATACGGCTGGAGTCCAGGATCTTGCGGGGGGTGCCGTCCGGCTTGCTCGGGTCCCACTCGATGGCGCCCTCGAAGCCGACGACCTCCGCGATGACGCCCGCGAGATCGCGGATCGAGATCTCCTCGCCGAAGCCGACGTTGATCGGGCCGGGCTCGTGGTAGCTGTCGAGCAGGTGCAGCGTCGCGGCGGCAAGGTCGTCGGAGTGCAGGAACTCGCGCAGCGCGCTGCCGGTGCCCCACAGGGTGATCGAGTCGGCTCCGGCCGTCTTCGCGTCGTGGAAGCGGTGGATGAGCGCCGGCATGACGTGCGAGGTCTCGAGGTCGAAGTTGTCGCCGGGGCCGTAGATGTTGGTGGGCATCGCCGAGATCCAGTCGCGGCCGTACTGGCTGCGGTAGCCGTCGGCGAGGCGGATGCCCGCGATCTTCGCTATCGCATAGGCGTCGTTGGTCGGCTCGAGCGGCCCGGTGAGCAGCGAGTCCTCGCGGATCGGCTGCTCGGCGAACTTGGGGTAGATGCACGAGGAGCCGAGGAACAGCAGCCTCGGGACGTCGGCGGCGTGCGCGGCATCCATGAGGTTCGACTGCAGCTGCACGTTCTCGGTGAGGAACTCGACGGGGTACGTCGAGTTGGCCTTGATGCCGCCGACCTTCGCGGCCGCGACGACTATCGCGTCGGGCTTGGTCGCCTTCACGAAGTCGAACACCGCCGCCCGGTCGAGCAGGTCGAGCTCGGCGCGGGTCTGGCCGACCCACTCCTGGTCTCCCCTGGCCTCGATGCCGCGCGCGATGGCGGAGCCGACGAGTCCGCGGTGCCCCGCGACGTAGACGAGTGGCTTGCTCAATCTCTTGCCTCCCTGATCACGACGTCACCGGCGCGGTACGTCGCCCACTGCACGGGCCGTTCCCACAGCCCTGAGATAGGACGCAGCCAGGCCGGCAGATATTCCTTGCGCACCTGGCTGGCCTCGCGCACCGAGTCGCGGCGCTGACCGACGGACAGCGAGTCGGCGTGCCAGCGGAACGAGGCGAGGGTGCGCCTGAGGTACGAGAGCCGGCCGACACCGGCGAGCTGCAGGAAGATGTCGAGGTCGAACGCCCAGCCGAGGTCGGTGCGCAGCCCCTTCGTCTTCAGGTACGACGAGCGGCGGAACAGCGAGCCCGGCTGCGGGATGAGGTCCGGTCCGATGCGCAGCAGCGGCGCCGCCCACGCCCCCGACTTGTTCGACCACACCAGTCGGTTCTTCTCGTCGATGTAGTCGCACCGCCCGTAGACGGCGGAGGTGCGCGGATGCCCGGCCAGGAACTCGCTCGTCGCGGTCAGCGAGCCAGGCGAGAGCACGTCGTCGTCGCCCAGCCACGACATGTACTGGACGCTCTCGGGCAGCGCGGCGAACCCCTGCTCGATCGCCGCGGGCAGCGACCGCCCCGTCTCGTCGACCTTCTGGTCGGCGAGGCCGTCGGCGATCAGGCCGGTAGCGTCGAATGACGCGGGTGCGACGATGAGGATGTGCGCCTCCCCCGCCGCGCGGATCGAGGCGAGCGACTGGCCGAGGTACTCGGGCCGCTGCCCCAGCGTCGGGACGACTACTGCCGTGCGGGGTTCTGAAGCCACGCTAGGAGATCCAGGGCGCGACCTGCGGGACGTCGACGACATGGCCGTTGTTCTCGATCTCCGCGAGGTCGTGCTCGACCATGATCTGCGCGAGCTGCTGCGGGTGCACGGTGGCCTTCCAGCCGAAGTCGTTGAACGCCTTCGACGCGTCGCCCACGAGCGAGTCGACCTCGGTGGGGCGGAGGTAGCGCTCGTCGGTCCTGACGAAGTCCTTCCAGTCCAGCCCGGCGTGCTCGAAGGAGAAGCGCACGAAGTCCTCGACGCTGTAGTCGGTGCCGGTGCCCACGACGTAGTCGGTGGCCACGTCCTGCTGCAGCATCTGCCACATCGCGTGCACGTACTCCGGCGCGTAGCCCCAGTCGCGGCGCGCGTCGAGATTGCCGAGGTAGAGGTCCTTCTGCAGGCCCGACTTGATGCGCGCGACCGCCTGGGTGATCTTGTGCGTCACGAAGGTCTGGCCGCGCCGCGGGCTCTCGTGGTTGAAGAGGATGCCGTTGACGGCGAACAGCCCGTAGGCCTCGCGGTAGTTGCGCGCGATCCAGTAGGCGTAGACCTTGGCGGCGCCGTACGGCGAGCGCGGGTAGAAAGGGGTGTCCTCGCCCTGCGGCGGCGGGGTCGCGCCGAACATCTCGGAGCTGGACGCCTGGTAGAAGCGGGCGGGCACCTCGGTCTGGCGGATCGCCTCGAGGAGGCGGATGGTGCCGAGGCCCGTGACGTCGCCGGTGTACTCGGGCTCGTCGAAGGAGACGCGCACGTGCGACTGGGCGCCGAGGTGGTAGACCTCGTCAGGGACGATCTCGCTCATCAGGGCGGAGAGGCGCGAGCCGTCGGCGAGATCCGCGTAGTGCAGGAACAGGCGGTTTCCCGACTCGTGCGGGTCGCGGTAGAGGTGGTCGATCCGCACGGTGTTGAAGGTCGATGCGCGACGGATGAGGCCGTGCACCTCGTAGCCCTTCGCGAGGAGGAGCTCCGCGAGGTACGAGCCGTCCTGCCCGGTGATTCCGGTGATCATCGCACGCTTCGTGCCGGTGTTTTCGGGCATGCCGCTATCCGCTCAGTTCAATTTCCAGTGTCAGGACAGTGTAACGGCGGTTCAACCGGCCTTGCGCTGTGCCTCGAGCGAGAGCGCGGCGACGCTCGGGTGCCCCAGGTCGATCCGCCGCGCCCGACGGCCCACTCGGTACTTGGCCAGATGGAAGAACGGGTTGACGACGAGCCAGTACAGCTTGCGCCCCGCCGAGTACTCCCGGTCCTGCAGGATGTCGACCGGGTCGAGCACGACAGCGCGCACGAAGGCGCGGAAGCCGTGCGAGGGCGGCGGCACGGCGGCCCCCGCGAGGCGCAGCCCGATGATCTCGTCCCACTGCCGCCGCTTGTACTGCGCGTAGGTAAGGTCGTTCGAGTGCACGACGGCGCCCCACGGCGCGTAGGCCTTGATGCCACCCGCGCGCAGGAAGTCCTGGGCGAAGAGCTGGTCCTCGGCGTACGACACGTCCTGGTACTGCACCTCGTCGAGCAGATAGCGGCGGCGCGTGGCGGAGTTGACGTCCGAGTACAGCTGGGCGGCGGCACGATACTCCGGATGCCTGTCGAACGCCGGAGCCTCGTACGAGATCGTCGTGCCGAACTCCGCGCCCTGGGTCTCGAAGAAGCGGCGGATCTCGTACTTGAGCAGCGGGAAGCAGTCCGCGCGCGGGATCTGGCGGCCCACGACCCCCACGACCCCCGGAACCAGTGCGAACGGGGCGAGCATCCCCTCGAGCCAGTAGTCGTCCGCGGGCACCGCGTCGTGCGTGAGGTACACGACGTATTCGCCGGCCGCGAGCCGGGCCGCGAGGTTGCGGGTCCTGCCGTGGCCGAACTCGCTGTTCGGGATCTGGTGCAGCCGCACCTCGGGGAACTCCGCGACGATCGCGAGCGTCGAGTCGGTCGAGCCCGAGTCGATCACGAGCACCTCGACCTCGCCCGAGACGTTCTTCTGGGTGCGCAGGGCCGTGAGGATCTCGCGGAGGTAGTCCTCGCCGTTGAAGGTGAGGATTGCGACGGTCGCCGTCACACTCATGCTCCCCGCCCTTCCGCCCAGGTCTGGCCGATCCCCTCGCGCAGGCTGCGGGCTGCCGAGGGTCCGAACTCCCCACGGTACCGGCCGGTGTCGAGAACGGAGCGGTGCACGAAGGTCGCGGGCTCCGGGCGGTAGTCGATCTCCGGATGCGCGCCCGTCACCTCCCCGATCACGGCGAGCAGCTCAGTGAGGCTCGTGCCGACCCCGCTCCCGATGTTGTACACGGGGTGCTGCGGCTGTGCGTCGACCGTGTCCACGATCATCCGGATCGCATCGTCGACGTACACGTAGTCGCGCACCGACGAGCCGTCGCCCCACACCGGCACGGCCTCGCCGGCCGCCGCCTTCGCGAGGAAGGTCGGGATCACGCCCTGCGCGCGGTTGGAGCGCTGGCGCGGCCCGTAGGGGTTGGAGATGCGGAACGACGTGGACTCGAGCCCGTGCTTGCGGCGGAAGTAGGCGAGGTAGCCCTCGATCGCGAGCTTGCCGATCGCGTAGGGCGAGATCGGCTCCGGGGCCGTCTCCTCGGTTAGCACGTCGACGGACTTCTCGCCGTAGATCGCGCCGCCGGTGGAGGCGAAGACCACCCGCCGGACCCCGCCCGCCACGCAGGCGGAGAACAGGTCGATGCTCGGCGCGAGGTTGTCGCGCACGTCGCGCGCGGGCTCGTCGTCGGCGGTTGCGGGCGTGGTCGTGGAGAGGAAGTGGAACACGAACTCGTGGCCGTCGACGGCGGCCGCGACGGCATCGCGATCGAGGAAGTCGCCCGCGACGGTGCGCACGTCGCTCGTGAAGCGCCGCCCGGATCCGGAGAAGCGGTCGAAGGCCGTCACCTCGTGGCCCCGGGCGACGAGCTCATCCGTGAGGCTCGAGCCGAGGAATCCGTTCGCCCCGATCACTATGCAGTCAGCCACGCACGACGTCCTCGAAGGCGGCGATGAACTGGCGGCCGGAGCCGTCCCAGCCCTCCGTGCCGATGCTCTCGGCGGCGAGCCGGGAGTGCTCGGGGAGGTCGGCGCGGTCGACGACGGCGATGAGCCGGTCGGCGAGGGCGCGCGGCGAGGCCGGCGTGTACTCGATGAACGGGTTCGACGACACCATCGTGTTGTTGAGGGCGTCGTTGACGACCGGGATGACCCCGGCCGCGAGCAGCTCGAGCGGGAGCAGGGACATGTTGGTGAGCGAGAGCACGAGCCCCGCGGCGCAGCGGTTGTAGAGCGCGTTGAGCTCGCCGACGGGAAGCGTGCCGAGGTTGTTGTACGCGAACGGGATCGAGTACCGGCTCACGTCCCACCCCGCGAGGTTGATGACGTAGTCGGGCCGCTCGCGCGCGAAGTTGTCCAGGGTCATGATCCCGAGCTCGTAACCGCGGCGGGTGGTGCCGGGGCGCGCGTAGAAGAAGATCTCCTTGCGACGGCCGGTGTTGACGAGGCTGTAGTCGTTGCGGTCGGCGCTGAACTCGTACGAGCGCGTGGGCATGCCGTACTCGTCGGCGAGCTTCGACTTGAGCCAGTTGCCCGCCGTGATGCCCGAGAAGCCGAACCGGTAGGTGTTCTCGGCGAGCACGGAGTCGGTGCCGACACCGTAGAAGTACGGCTCGTAGTCCTGCACGAAGTAGAGGCGACGGGCCGGCGACGCGTCGCGCCAGGCCGGGTACGCGGTCTCCCACCCGGTCGCGACGAGCACGTCGACGTCGGCCGAGACCCCGTCCTCGGGGTAGGCCTCGATGCTCGCGGCGACCTGCGGGTACGACCCCGACGAGACGCGAGCGCGGATCTGAGGCAGCGTGTACGGGTCGCCCGTGCTGTACAGGTAGATCTTCACGCGATGGCCGGCGCCCTCGAGGTACCGGATGAACCGGAAGATGTTCTGGTGCCCGCCGCTGCCCTCGCCGGGGGGCGACATGATCCAGGCGACGGTCAGCGGCCCGTCGGGCAGCGCCACCGGGTTCGCGACGGCCGGATGCGCGATGCTCCAGTCGACCGAGCGCGCATCGTCGTACGCCACGAGCGAGGCCGAGGAGCCCGGCCCCTGCAGGTGCTCGACGACCTTGCCCGCGAAGGCGAGCGGACCCTTCTGGCGCAGGATCAGCCACGCATTGGTTGCGGCACCCACTAGGCGCCCTCGAGCAGCCCGGTCAGGTACGTGCCGTAGCCGCTCTTGGTGAGCGGCGCGGCGAGAGCGGCGAGCTGGGCATCCGTGATCCACCCGGCGCGCCAGGCGATCTCCTCGAGGCAGCCGATCTTGAAGCCCTGGCGGTCCTCGATGACCCGCACGAACTCGGTGGCCTGGATCATCGACTCGAACGTGCCGGTGTCGAGCCAGGCCGTCCCGCGGTCGAGCACGTTGACCTGCAGCGCGCCGCGGTCGAGGTAGTGCTCGTTGACCGTGGAGATCTCGAGCTCGCCGCGCGCGCTCGGGCTTATCGACTTCGCGATCTCGATCACGCTGTTGTCGTAGAAGTAGAGGCCGGGCACGGCGAAGTTGCTCTTCGGCTTCTCCGGCTTCTCCTCGATGGAGACCGCCTTGAGGTTCTCGTCGAACTCGACGACGCCGTACGCGCGCGGGTTGCGCACCTGGTACGCGAAGATGAGCGCGCCGTCGATATCGGTGCTGTTGCGCAGGTTGGTGCCCAGGTCGATGCCGTGGAAGATGTTGTCGCCCAGCACGAGGGCGACCTTCTCGTCGCCGATGAACTCCTCGCCGATGATGAACGCCTGGGCGAGGCCGTCCGGGGAGGGCTGTGCCGCGTAGCTGAGCGAGATGCCGAGGTCGCTGCCGTCGCCGAGGAGCCGCTGGAACTGCGGCTGGTCGTCCGGCGTCGTGATGATGAGGATCTCGCTGATCCCGGCCATCATGAGGGTCGACAGCGGGTAGTAGATCATCGGCTTGTCGTAGATGGGCATGAGCTGCTTCGAGATGCCCTTGGTGATGGGCCAGAGCCGCGTGCCGCTACCGCCGGCCAGGATGATTCCGCGCATGTCAGGCCGCGCCCTTCGTGTAGTGCGCCTTGAGCTCGGCGAAGTCGGGCAGGGCGCCGGCCGCGAGGAGCTCGGCGAGGGTCGGGGCCGCGAGGTCCTTCGCGGAGAGCACGGGCTCGCCCAGCTCGGCGGGGAAGACGAGGCCGATCTCCGGGTCGAGCACGTTGAGGTCGTGCTCCGCGGCGGGGTTGTAGGTCGAGCTGACGAGGTAGGTGAGGGTCGCGTCGTCCGTCGTCGCGACGAAGGCGTGGCCGAGGCCCTCCGAGAGGAATACCGAGCGGCGGGTCTCGGTGTCGAGCGCCACGGAGTCCCACGTGCCGAACGTCGGCGAGCCGACCCTGATGTCGACGACGAAGTCGATGCCCGCTCCGTGGGCGACCGAGACGTACTTCGCCTGGCCGGGAGGCGTGTCGGCGAAATGGATGCCGCGCACCACTCCCCGGCGCGACACCGACGTGTTCCCCTGGCGCAGCGAGAAGCGGCGCCCGGTGGCCGCCTCGAGGGTGTCGTGCCGGAAGGATTCGAGGAAGACGCCGCGGTCGTCCCGCCACGTCACCGGGGTGATCTCCCACGCATCGGGCACGGAGAGTTCTCGAATCTGCACGGGCACGATCCTAACGTGCGCCCTCAGCGGGCAGGCTGTACGAGGTCGCGCACGGCATCCGGGATGCCCCGGCTGTAGCGCCCGTAGCGCCCCGCCAGCACCGCCGCCGCGACACCGGGCAGGCGCAGCACGCGCACCCGCGGCAGGCCGTTGCGGAACCGCTCGTGCGCGAGCTTGCGGCGGGCCAGCTCGAGGCGCTCGGGCGCGACCGGGAGGGCCTCGAGCCGGTCGACGAGCACGCGGGCGCGCTCGACGAGCCGCTCGTTGCGGTCGGTGCGCGGCTCGAGCAGCTTGCCGATCTTGTAGCGCAGGGTCGGCTTGACCGCGCCGATCTGGTTGCCGCCGTGCTGGCGGTAGTCGACGAGCTCGTCGGCGATCAGGTGGGTGCGGTCCAGGGCGGCCGCGATGACCGCGAGCCACTCGTCGTGCACCCACTCGGCCGGGAAGGGGCGGGCCGGGCCGAGCAGGCTCGCTCGGAAGACCGCGGTCGCGCCGGTCACCAGGTTGCGGCGGAGGAAGGCCGCGTAGCTGCGCCCGTCGACGAGCTCGCTGCGCTCGCGCGCGGTGGCCTCGAGGCTCACGAGGAGGGAGTCGGGCAGGGGCACGAGGTCGCCGGTCACGAGCGCGGCGTCGCTGTGCGCGAGCGGGAGGGCGGGCTGCGCCGCGAACAGCTCGTCGAACCGCACGAGCTTGTCGTCGTGCCACACGTCGTCCTGGTCGCACAGCGCGATGAGGTCGCCGGTGCACGCGGCCGTGGCCTGCTCGAAGTTGGCCACCACGCCGAGCGGCGGGGAGTTACGGAGCACGGTGAGCACCGGGCGGGGAGCCGGCCAGGACTCGACAGCGGCGATGACGATCTCGACCGTGCCATCCGTCGACGCGTCGTCCGACAGCACGATCTCGTCGGCGGGCCGCGACTGGCGCAGGATGCTCTCGACCTGCTCCCGCACGTACCGGGCGCCGTTGTGCGTGCAGAGCGCAACGGAGATCGTGGGGGTGGTCATGCCCCAAGGCTACAATTGCTACCCATGCCCCCCGCCGACCCGCTGCCCGAGGTCGTCGTGCTCCTCGCCACGTACAACGGCCGGCGCTGGCTTCCCGAGCAGCTCGCGAGCATCCTCGAGCAGGACGGCGTGCGGGTGCGGGTCGTGGCGCTCGACGACGAGTCGACCGACGGCACGCGGGACTGGCTCGTCGAGCAGGCTGCGGCCGACCCGCGCATCACGGTGCTGCCCTCGATGGGGTCCTCAGGCGGCTCAGCCCCCAACTTCTACCGGCTGGTGGGGCTCGTGCCCGCCCCCGCCGACGGCTACCTCGCCTTCAGCGACCAGGACGACGTGTGGCTGCCGGGCAAGCTCGAGCGGCACGTCCGGCTGCTGCGCGAGGGCGGGCACGACGGCATCTCGGGCAGCATCACGTCATTCGCCCCCGACGGCCAGCGCACCCTCATCAAGAAGGACTACCCGCAGCGCCGGTTCGACTACCTCACCGAGAGCCCCGGGCCCGGCTCCACCTTCGTGCTCACTCCGCGGCTCGCGGCCCTCGTGGCCGCGCAGCTCGCCGACGAGTCGTCGCCGGCCCGCACTGCCGACTTCCACGACTCCCTCATCTATGCGCTCGCCCGCGGCGCCGGGTACTCCTGGCACATCGACGGGCAGCCGACACTCGACTACCGGCAGCACGACGACAACGTCATGGGCTCGAACACAGGCGTGGGGTCCGCGTTCGCGCGGCTGAGGCTCATCCGGGAGCACTGGCACCGGCAGCAGGCGGTGATCCACGCCCGCTCGGCGCTGCAGGTGGCCCCCGCAGGGCAGCGGGAGGGCATCGAGGGCATGCTCGCGCTGCTCGAGGGCCGCGGCATCCGCAATCGCTGGGCACTCGCCCGTCGCTCGGGCCAGATGCGGCGCCGGCCCCGCGACCGGAGGATAATTGGACTTTTGATCGCGATTGGCGTGTGGTGAAGGAAGCAATGAGAATCCTCGTGACCGGCGGAGCCGGGTTCATCGGCTCGAACTTCGTGCGGCGCACCCTCGAGGACGCGTACCCGGGCCTGGAGGGCGCCGAGGTCGTCGTGCTCGACGCCCTCACCTACTCCGGCAACCTGGAGAACCTCGCGCCCGTCGCCGACTCGCCCCGCTACTCGTTCGTGCAGGGCGACATCCGCGACGCCGAGCTGCTCGACACCCTGCTGCCGAACGTCGACGCTGTGGTGCACTTCGCCGCGGAGTCGCACGTCGACCGGTCGGTGCGCGACTCCGGGATCTTCGTCGAGACCAACGTGCTCGGCACCCAGCGCCTGCTCGACGCCGCTCTCCGCCACAACCTCGAGCGCTTCGTGCACGTCTCGACCGACGAGGTCTACGGCTCGATCGCCGAGGGCTCGTGGGACGAGTCGCGGCCGCTCGAGCCGAACTCGCCGTACTCGGCGAGCAAGGCCGGCAGCGACCTGCTCGCACGCAGCTACTTCCGCACCCACGGGCTCAACCTCTCCATCACGCGCTGCTCGAACAACTACGGCCCGTACCACTTCCCCGAGAAGGTCATCCCGCTCTTCGTGACCAATCTCATCGACGACCAGCACGTGCCGCTGTACGGCGAGGGCGACAACATCCGCGACTGGCTGCACGTCGACGACCACACCCGCGGCATCGCGATGGTGCTCGTGAACGGCCGCGCCGGCGAGATCTACAACATCGGCGGCGGCACCGAGCTCACCAACAAGGAGCTCACCCAGCTGCTGCTGGACGCGACCGGCAAGGACTGGTCGTACGTCGACCGCGTGCAGGATCGGCTGGGCCACGACCTGCGCTACAGCGTCGACATCTCGAAGATCCGGGCCGAGCTCGGGTACGAGCCCCTCGTCCCGTTCGAGCAGGGCCTCGCGGACGTGGTGCAGTGGTACCGCGACAACCGCGCCTGGTGGGAGCCCCTCAAGGCGCGCGCGGCCCTGTGACGCGCACGGTGCCCACGAGATACCTCGTGACGGGTGCGGGCGGCATGCTCGGCACCGACCTGCTGGCGGTCCTGGCCGACAGGGATGCCACGGGCCTCACCCGCGCGGAGCTCGACGTGACCGACCGCGACGCGGCACGAGCCGCCGTCGAGGGCTTCGACGTCGTCGTCAACGCCTCCGCCTACACCCGGGTGGACGACGCCGAGGCCGACGAGCCCGCCGCCTACGCCGTGAATGCCCTCGGCGCCCAGAACCTCGCCCTGGCCACCGCGGCGCACGGCGCGACCCTCGTGCAGCTCTCCACGGACTACGTGTTCGACGGCGCGGCAACGACTCCGTACCCCGAGAGCGCGCCGCGCGACCCCCGGTCCGCGTACGGCCGCACCAAGGCGGAGGGCGAGCGGCTCGCGCTCGAGGCAGACCCCTCCGGCACGCGCATCCTGCGCACCGCCTGGCTCTACGGCCAGCACGGCGGCAACTTCGCGAAGACCATGCTGCGCCTCGCCGCGGAGCGCGACACCGTGGACGTCGTGACCGACCAGGTGGGCCAGCCGACCTGGACCATGGACCTCGCGGAGCAGATCGTCCGGATGCTCGACGCCGGCGCCCCGGCCGGCATCTACCACGGCACGAACTCCGGACAGGCGAGCTGGTACGAGTTCGCCCGCGCAGTGTTCGAGCTCGGGGGACACGATCCTGATAGGGTCAAGCCGACCGAGAGCGCACGTTTCGTCCGCCCGGCTCCGCGCCCGTCCTACTCCGTCCTCGGCCACGATGCGTGGCTCGCGGCGGGAGTCGAACCCATGCGGGGCTGGCGTGAAGCGCTCGCAGCGGCATTCAGCACGGGAGCCCTGGGAGCACAATGACCACCCTCCGCGTCATCATGGACGAGATGCTCGCGTCCGCGCCCGGAAGCGTCGGGCGGTACACGGAGGAGCTCGTGCGCGAGCTCATCGCCACGGCGCCGCGCGGCTGCTACGTCGAGGCCGTGGTCGCGGCATCCCCGGAGGCCGACTACATCGCCATCGAGGAGCGCCTGCCCGGCCTGCGCGCCCTGCACAAGAGCACCCTCGCGCGCCGCGAGCTGCAGGCGGCCTGGCAGCACGGGTTCACGCGACTGCCCGGCAAGGGGATGGTGCACGCGACGAGCCTGCTCGCCCCGCTCGCCCGGCACGACCGCCTCAACGACGGCGACCAGATCGCCGTCACGGTGCACGACACCGTCGCGTGGTCGCGCCCGGACTCGCTGAGCGCCCGCACCGTCTCGTGGAACAGGGCGATGCTCAAGCGCGCCCAGCGCTATGCCGACGCTATCGTCGTTCCGAGCCACGCGGTGGCCGACCAGCTCGGCGAGATCATCGACCTGGGCGACCGGGTGCGCGTCATCAGCGGTGCCGCGAGCACGGCGCTCGACGTGCCCGTCGACGCGCAGGAGCGCGCCGAGCGCCTCGGCCTCCCCGACGAGTACGTGCTCGCGGTCGGCGGCCTCGAGCCGCGCAAGGGCATCGACCAGCTGGTCGCGGGCATGCCGCGCGTCTCCGGCGGGATCCCGCTGCTGATCGTCGGCCCCGCCCCCGACGACGCCGACCTCGCAGCGGCGATCGCTGCCGCCGGGCTCGACCCCTCGCGCGCGCGCGGCCTCGGCACCCTCACCGACGCCGACCTCGCCGTCGCGGTGGACCGGGCAGCCGTGTTCGCCTACCCGAACCTCGAAGAGGGCTTCGGGATGCCCGTGCTCGAGGCGTTCACGCTCGGCACCCCCGTGGTCCACTCCGACGCCCCGGCCCTGCTCGAGCTCGCCGTCGACGCGGGAGTGATCGTCGAGCGCGGTGACGACGAGGGCTACCCCGCGCGCCTCGCGGACGGCATTAACTCCGTCCTGGCCGATCCGGCTCTCGCCGAGCGCCTCGCCTACTCCGGCTCGGACCGCGCGAAGGCGTTCAGCTGGCGCAGCTCGGCCGAGAAGGTCTGGCAGCTGCACGCCGACCTGTAGCGGGTTGCCTGCGCCTACTAGCCCTTGGGCTCCGGCGTCGTGATGACAAGTGCGCTCGACACGAGCTGCAGGACGTAGGCGAAGTCCGGATCCTCGGGGTCCACGTTCGGCGGGACGAGCTCGAGGGTCGCCACCTCCTGGCTGCGCGACTTGCTCGCGAGCTCCACGAACTGGCCGAGCACGGCCTGCGGGATGTCCGTGCTCACGACCTGCGCGCCGGCCTGGGCCACCGCCTGGAACTTGGTCAGGATGTTGGCGGGCTCGAACTGCTGCAGGATCGCCTCCTGCACCTGCCGCTGGCGCTCCATGCGCGCGTAGTCCGTGGTGCCGGCGCGGATGCGCGCGTAGGCGAGGGCGACGTCGCCGTTCATGAGCTGCACGCCCGGCTCGATCCACGAGGCATCCGGATCGTAGGGCTGGCCGTTCTCGTCGACCTCGTCGGTCACGGGCAGGCGGTCCGCCACGTCGATGACGACGCCGCCGAGGGCGTCGATCAGGTCGGCGAACCCCTGCATGTCGATGAGCACGTAGTACTGGATCTGGATGCCCAACAGGCCCTCGACGGCATCCCGCATGCCCTCGATGCCGGGGTTGCTGCCGTTCGCGACGGCGTCGGGGTAGAGCTCCGGGTGGTCGAGCTCGACCTCGGTGTAGATCGAGTTGATGAGGCACACGTCGACGTCGCAGCCGTCGGTGCCGTAGCCGTTCGGGTACTCGTCGAGCATGGGCGAGCCCGCGACGAACGGCACGTACTCCATGTTGCGCGGGATGCCGATGATCGTCGCCTTGCCGGTCGCGGCCTCGACGCTCACGACGGAGATGCTGTCCGGCCGAAGGCCGTCGCGGTCGGGGCCGGCGTCGCCGCCGAGCAGCATGAAGTTGTAGCGCCCGTCGACGGGCGGCACGACGGTCTGGCCGGCGAAGACGTCCCCCACGGTCTCCCGCGTCGTGCCCGCGATCATGACCCCGTACGCGGCGGTGCCGCCCACGACGACGAGGGCGGCGATGGCGAGCCCCGCGACGGCGGCGCGCGCCCGCGGGCCGACCCGGACGAGCTTGATGAGTCGGATCGTGTCGATCGTCAGGACGATCCACAGCACCGCGTAGAAGACGATCGCCGCCTGTGCGATCCACAGCACGAAGTAGTTGGTCGCGAGGGTGATGAAGGTCGGCCGCACCAGGAAGTACAGGAGCACGGCGGCGATCACGAGCGCCCACAGGATGAAGGTGGTCGTGACCGCGAACCTGCCGAGCTTGCGGTTGCCCGCGATGAGCTGCGGAGAGCCAGGGATGAGCACGTTCAGCAGCACGAGCACCCACGCCCGCCGCGTCATGACGGCCGGGTTGCGCAGGTCCGGGTGGCGGACGGGACTTGTGGACGTCATAGCGAGTTGCGCAGGGCCGTGTTCTTCTCGTCGACCAGCGCCGCGAGGGAGGCCGCGAACTCCGCGAGCCTCTCCGTCAGGGCGGCATCCCCGGAAGCCAGGATGCGCACCGCCAGCAGCCCGGCGTTGCGCGCGCCGCCGATCGAGACGGTGGCGACCGGGATGCCCGCGGGCATCTGCACGATCGAGAGCAGTGAGTCGAGCCCGTCGAGCTTGGCGAGGGGCACGGGCACGCCGATGACGGGGAGCGTGGTCACGGAGGCGAGCATGCCCGGCAGGTGCGCTGCACCGCCGGCGCCGGCGATGATGACCCGGATGCCGCGGCCCGCCGCCTCCTTGCCGAACGCGATCATCCGCTCGGGCGTGCGGTGCGCGGAGACCACCTGCACCTCGTGCGCGATCCCGAACTCCGTGAGGGCGGCGGCAGCGTCGGCCATCACGCTCCAGTCGGAGTCGGAGCCCATCACGACGGCTACCAAGGGTTCAGTCACCCGACAAGCGTAGGTGTCAATCCTCAAAGAATGCCGCTGCGGCGCGCGCCCGGAATACGACCTCCTCGAGCTCGTCACCCCCCGCCGTGACGTGCCCGACCTTGCGGCCCGGGCGGGGCTCCTTGCCGTAGAAGTGGTACTTCGCGCCGGGCTGGTCGGCGAGGGCGGCCGGGTAGCGGTTCTTGCTCGTGCCGCCGAGCACATTGACCATGACGCTCCACGGCTCGCGAGCGGCCGTGGGCCCCAGCGGCAGGTCCAGCACCGCGCGCAGGTGCTGCTCGAACTGGCTCGTGGCGGCGCCGTCGATGCTCCAGTGCCCGCTGTTGTGGGGGCGCATGGCAAGTTCGTTGACGAGGAGCCGGTCATCCGTGGTCTCAAACAGCTCGACCGCGAGCGCGCCCGTCACACCGAGCTCGGCGGCGATCGTCGTCGCGACCTCCGCGGCGACCTCGCGCAGCCGGTCGGAGGTGCCGGGCGCGGGCGCGATGACCTCGACGCAGACTCCCCCGCGCTGGACGGACTCGACGAGCGGCCAGAGCGCGATCTCGCCGCTCGGGCGCCGCGCGAGCATCTGCGAGAGCTCCCGGCGGAACTCGACGAGCTCCTCGACGAGCAGCGGGTCGTCGTCGTCGTCGAACCAGTCGGCGACCTCGGCGCCCGACGAGACGACGCGGACCCCCTTGCCGTCGTAGCCGCCGCGCGCGGTCTTGACGACCGCGCGGCCGCCGTGGGCCTTGATGAAGACATCGAGGTCGGCGATCGACGACACGGCGCCCCACTCCGGCACCGGCAGGCCGAGCGCGGTGAGCCGCTCGCGCATGCGCAGCTTGTCCTGTGCGTACAGCAGCGCGTCGGGCCCCGGATGCACGGCAGCCCCCGAGGCGACGAGCGCCCGCAGCACCTCCTGCGGGACGTGCTCGTGGTCGAACGTCACGACGTCCACCCCCTGCGCAAAACGCAGGACATCCTCGACGCTGCGGTAGTCCCCGAGCTGCGTCACGGCGATTCCGGCAGATTCTCCTGCGTTCTCGGCGAGCACCCGGATGTCGATGCCGAGCTCGATGGCCGGGGGGATCATCATCCGCGCGAGCTGGCCGCCGCCGATGACACCTACTGTCAGGGACACTCAGTTCTCCTCAGTTACACTGCACCGACCACTCCATTCTGTCGCACCTCGGGGAACTGCCATGCGCCTGCTGATCGCCCAACTCGCGCGCTTCGGCGTCGTCGGGCTCATCGGCTTCGTGATCGACGTTGGCGTGTTCAACCTGCTGCGCGCGACGATCCTCGAGCCCTCCGTCATTCACGAGGGCCCGTTCATCGCGAAGGTCATCTCGACCTGCCTCGCGATCGCGGCAAACTACGTGGGCAACCGGTACTGGACCTTCGGGGCCACCAAGCGCGAGCAGGTCGTGCGCGAGGGCGTCGAGTTCGTGATCGTGAGCGTGGGGGGCACGCTCCTCACTCTCGCCTGCCTGTGGATCTCGCACTACGCGCTCGGCTTCACCTCGGTGCTCGCCGACAACATCTCGGGCAATGTGGTCGGGCTGGCGCTCGGCACGGTGTTCCGCTTTGCCTTCTACCGGTCGTGGGTGTTCCACCCCAGCCGGTCGATGCCGCTACGGCCTGCCGAGGGCGCGGTACTGCCAGCCAGCGCCGCGCCAGGCGACGGGGTCGAGGCAGTTCCTGCCGTCGACAATCGCGCGGGTGCCCACGACTGACCCGAGCTGTACCGGGTCCAGTTCGCGGTACTGGGTCCACTCGGTGAGCAGGAGCACGGCATCCGCCCCCTCTGCAGCTTCTTCCGGGGTCGCGACGTAGTCGAGCGTCGGGCGAAGGCGGCGGGATGTCTCGATAGCCTCCGGGTCCGTCGCGCGCACGATCGCGCCGAGCTCGGCCAGCCGGGCCGCCACGTCGAGGGCCGGGGAGTCGCGGACGTCGTCCGAGTCCGGCTTGAACGCGAGGCCGAGCACCGCGATGCGCTTGCCCGTGAGGTCGCCGCCGAGCACCTCGCGCGCGAGGTCGACCATGCGCTCGCGGCGGCGCAGGTTGATGGAGTCGACCTCCCGCAGGAAGCCGAGGGCCTGGTCCACGCCGAGCTCCTCGGCGCGCGCCATGAACCCGCGGATGTCCTTCGGGAGGCAGCCGCCGCCGAACCCGAGGCCCGCGTTGAGGAACCGGCGGCCGATCCGGGCGTCGTAGCCGATCGCGTCGGCCAGCTGGGTGACGTCGGCGCCGGTCGCCTCCGCGACCTCGGCCATGGCGTTGATGAACGAGATCTTCGTCGCGAGGAAGGCGTTCGCCGCGACCTTCACGAGCTCCGCCGTCGCGAAGTCGGTGACTACCACCGGCGTGCCGCGGGCGATCGTCGCCGCGTACAGCTCGTTCAGCAGGGCGACGGATGCCTCATCCCCCGCGCGCACGCCGTACACGAGCCGGTCGGGCGAGAGCGTGTCTTTCACGGCGAATCCCTCGCGCAGGAACTCGGGGTTCCAGGCGAGGCGGGCACCGGCTCCCTCGACGAGCTCGGCGAGGCGCGCGGCGGTCCCCACCGGGACCGTGCTCTTGCCCGCGACGAGGTCGCCCGGCTGCAGGTGCGGGAGCAGCGCGGTGATCGCGGCATCCACGTAGGTCAGATCTGCCGCGTAGCTGTCGCCGAGCTGGGGCGTGCCGACGGCGACGAAGTGCACGGCCGAGCCGCGCACCTCCGCGATGTCGGTGGTGAAGCGCAGGCGCCCGGTCGCGAGGGAGGAGGAGAGGATGTCGCTGAGCCCGGGCTCGAAGAACGGCGCGACGCCCGAGGAGAGCTGCGCGATCTTCGCGGGATCGACGTCGACACCGACCACCTCGTGGCCCAGATCCGCCATGGCGGCGGCGTGCACGGCACCGAGGTAGCCGCACCCGATCACGGAGATTTTCACGCGTGCACCCTATCCGACCCGAATGACGGTTCGGTGCCCTCGACGAGGTCGTGGATCGCGGCCAGCACGAGCCCCGCTGAGGGCACGTCGCGAAGTACGACCTCGTCGTTCACGACGACGTCGCCGCTGCGGAACACGGCCTGCAGGCCGCGGCGCTCGATGCCCACGTCAGAGATCCGGCTCAACAGCACCTCCTGGCGGCTGCGGGAGAGGATCCCGGATGCCACCACCACCCGCCGCGTCGTGATCGTGTAGTTGCGCGCCGCCCACCGCAGCAGGGGCACGAGCCAGCCTACGAGGGCGACCGCGCCGGCCACCGAGAGCAGCACGGTGTTCTGCCACTGTTCACGGAACGTTCCCGACAGGAACCCCACGCCCGCGGCCACGAGCAGCAGCAGGACAGTCGGCCAGAACAGCGCCCGCGCGTGCGGGCGGAGACGGGCGACCACGGTCTCCTCGGTCACTCGTACCTCAAGTGCGTGACGTCGCCCGCCGCGATCGCGCGGCCGTCGACCAGCAAGCGGCCCTCGCCGTCGATCCCGGTCGCGGTGCCGTACAGGTTGTCGCCGCCGGGCAGCTCGACGCGCACGCTGCGGCCGATCGTGCTGCACTCCGCTTCGACGAGCGCCCGGATGTCGCTGCCCGCGAGCATCCCGGTATAAAGGCCCTTCAACTCGCCGAGGTAGGCGGCGAGCGCCCGGTCCACGAGGTCGTCGGCCGAGGCGCCCACAAGGGTCAGGGACGTGGACACCGGGGTCGGCAGCTCCGACTCGTCCATCGTGAGGTTGAGGCCCGCGCCGATCACCACACCCGCACCGGGCACGAGCTCGGCGAGCAGGCCGGAGACCTTGAGGCCCTCGACCTGCACGTCGTTGGGCCACTTGAGCGTCACGGCGTGCCCGGTCACGAGAGACCGCACCGCCCGCGTCATGGCGAGGCCGGCGAGCAGCGGCAGCCAGCCCAGCTTCTCCGAGGTCGGGGGCATGAGAAGCACCGAGACCGCGATCGTCTTGCCGGGCGGCGCCGTCCAGGTGCGGCCCAGCCGCCCGCGGCCCGCGGTCTGGTTGGTCGTGACGACGACGGAGAACTCGCGCTCCGTGCCCGCTCGCGCGCGCTCCACGAGCACGGCGTTCGTGGAGCCGGCCTCGTCGAGCACGTCGAGGGTCTCGGCGACGGCGCTGCTGAGGGGAAGGAGCATCCTCCTATCTTTGTACCTTCCCCCAAAGTCCTGCGGGAGGCGGGGTGGGTAAAGTGACAGCGTGACTGACGAAACCCACATCCCCGATCTCTCGACGACCGCCGGTCGCATCGCCGACCTCAAGGTGCGCTACCACGAGGCCGTGACCGCGAGCGGCGAGGCCGCCATCGAGAAGCAGCACGCGAAGGGCAAGAAGACCGCCCGCGAGCGCATCGAGCAGCTGCTCGACCACGGTTCCTTCGTGGAGCTCGACGAGTTCGTCCGGCACCGCACCCACGCGTTCGGCATGGAGAAGAACCGCCCGTACGGCGACGCGGTGGTCACGGGCCTCGGGACCATCCACGGCCGGCAGGTCGCCGTGTACTCGCAGGACTTCACGATCTTCGGCGGCTCGCTCGGCGAGGTCGCGGGCGAGAAGATCATCAAGGTCATGGACCACGCCCTCAAGACCGGGGTGCCCATCATCGGCATGCTCGACTCCGGCGGCGCGCGCATCCAGGAGGGCGTTGTCGCCCTCGGCAAGTACGGCGAGATCTTCCGCCGCAACACCCAGGCCTCCGGGGTCATCCCGCAGATCTCGATCGTGATGGGCCCGGCCGCCGGCGGCGCCGTGTACTCCCCCGCGCTCACCGACTTCGTGATCATGGTCGACAAGACCTCGCAGATGTTCGTGACCGGCCCCGACGTCATCAAGACGGTGACCGGCGAGGACGTCGGCATGGAGGAGCTGGGCGGCGCGCTCACCCACAACAAGATCTCCGGTGTCGCGCACTACCTGGCCAGCGACGAGGATGACGCGCTCGACTACGCGCGGACCCTCATCGGGTTCCTCCCCGACAACAACCTGGCCGAGCTCCCCGTCTACGAGAGCGAGATCGAGCTCGAGATCACGGACGAGGACCGCAAGCTCAACAGCCTCGTCCCCGACAGCCCCAACCAGCCGTACGACGTGAAGACGGTCATCGAGCACATCGTCGACAACGGCGACTTCCTCGAGACCCAGCCCCTCTACGCGCCCAACATCGTCGTGGGCTTCGGCCGCGTCGAGGGCCGCACGGTCGGCGTCATCGCCAACCAGCCGCAGGCCATGGCCGGCACGCTCAACATCGAGGCCGGTGAGAAGGCGGCGCGCTTCCTGCGCTTCTGCGACGCGTTCAACATCCCGATCCTCACCCTCGTCGACGTGCCCGGCTACCTCCCCGGCACAGACCAGGAGTGGACGGGCGTGATCCGCCGCGGCGCGAAGCTGCTCTACGCGTACGCCGAGGCGACCGTGCCGCTCGTGACCGTCATCACCCGCAAGGCGTACGGCGGCGCGTACATCGTCATGGGATCCAAGCAGATGGGCGCCGACCTCAACTACGCCTGGCCGACCGCCGAGATCGCCGTCATGGGCGGCCAGGGCGCCGTCAACATCCTGTACCGCGGCGAGATCAAGGCCGCAGAGGCCGCTGGCGAGGATGTCGCGGCGGTACGCACCCGGCTCGCGAACGAGTACACCTACAACGTGGCATCCCCGTTCCTCGCCGCTGAGCGCGGCGAGCTCGACGGCATCATCGAGCCCGCGGCCACCCGCGTCGCCGTCATCAAGGGGCTGCGCGCGCTTCGCACCAAGCGGGCTTCGCTGCCGCCCAAGAAGCACGGGAACATCCCGCTGTGAGCTCCCCCGACATCCGAGTCGTCTCGCCCTCCGCGACTCCGGAGGACATCGCGGCGGTCACCGTCGTCGTCTCCCAGGCCCTCGCCGAACTCGCCGAGGAGCTCGGGGCCGCCGACGGTCCCGAGGTCTCGGCATGGAAGCGGAGCCAGCGGCAGCTGCGCTCTCCGCTGACGCCCGGCCCCGGTGCCTGGCGCAGTTTTTCCGGCTGAGCCTCGGATTGCAGAAAAGCACCCCCCGAACGGGGGTTTCCTGCGGTTCGCCTAGGTTGGGCCTCCGTGGACAACGAAATCCGTAGCCTGCGCGACTGAAACAGACCGTTCTACCCCCGTCTGACGGACGATATGCCCCGGATTCCGAAAAATGTACCCCTATTGCCGTCGCTGTTCGAACCCCGGAATACCGGAATATCGGGGTACTCGTTCACTGTGTGAAGGCTAAATGTCCCCCAAGAGTCCCCCAAAGAGACGACTTTGCGTACCCCTTTCGCGACCGCATAGTTGTTATTGCTAGATGTTCCTCCCTTGGAGAACATCACCATTCATTGGCCGACTAGGGTAAGCGGGCCAATGTATTGGGGGCGGGTCAGGGCGATATTCGGGTTATCGCCCTGACCCGGGTTTTAGCGAAGGGCCGGATGCGGTGCACTGCACCCCCGGCCCTTCTGCTTGTCCAGCGGCCCGTCGCGCTCTGCGGGGCGGGCCGCTCCTGGCACGCTGCCGTGCGTCCCGCAGCGCGAGCTCCCGCACCCCGCCCCCGCCCGCGCGCCCCGCCCCGCACGCCTCGCCCTCGCCCCCGCCCCTACCTCAGGAGCCTCTGTGGCGCACGGGACTGGAGTGGCTTCCTGCGACCCCAACTGCCCCGTTATCACCACGCGCAACGCGCGCTCCTGAGTTACGCTGGACCCGGCGCACCTCAGCCAGGACCCGGCGCACCTCAGCCAGGACCCGGCACACCTCAGCCAGGACCCGGCACACCTCAGCCTGGACGCAGCCCGCACCCCAACCCGGACGCGGCGCGCACCCCAACCCGGACGCGGCGCGCACCTCAGCCACGGCCTACGGCGTGACCGGCACCCGCGGGATCTCGAGCCAGAGGTCGACCTCGTCGTCCTCCAGGGAGTCCTGGCCGAGGGCCACCGACTCGCCGTCCGCGACCGAGCGCAGCCCCACCACGGTCACCGCGACGTCCGACCCCTCGGGCACCGTGCGCGCGATCACCTTGTCGGCGTTGGTCTCGTGGATCGCGAGCGCCAGCCGGTTGAGCACGCGCTCGAGCTCGTCGTCGGAGAGGTCGTCGATGCCGCCCTCGTCGAGCAGCGTCACCGTCGCGCCACGGCGGCGGGCGCTCATGACCTCGTCGCGCACGGCGTCGTTGAGCAGCTTGCGACCGCGGATCTCGTCGCGGATGGCGCTCTCCAGGTACGCGCACTCGCGGCGCTGCTCGTCGGTGAGGTTCCCGCCGCTCTCCTGGATCTGGCGCAGCATCGTGAGGGCCATGGCGCTGGTCTGCCCGAGGCGGAACTGCCGCTCGTGGACGTGCGCCTCCTGGGCCGCCTGCCAGTCCGTGGCCTCGCGCTCGGCGAGGGCGAAGCGCTGGGCATCCTTGGAGGCCTTCGCCAGTGCGGTGCTCAGCACGTGCGATACCGCGACCCAGGATGCACTGCCGACGATCCCGAGGGAGAAGATCCCGGCCGGGCCGACCGCGCCGACGCCCACGACGGTGTGGACCACGAGGAAGCCGATGCCGAGCCACGCGAACGTGTGCCGGCCCCGCGTCGAGGTGATCGTCATGAGCGTGCCGCTCGCCGCGACGTACCAGCTCGCGTACCCGGTGCCGCCGGGGCGGCCGAAGTCGAGCTCGTTCGCGACGAGCAGGGTGATGGCGATCACGATGGCGAAGTTGAACGCGGCCATCCAGATCGGCATCCGGACCGGCCCCCACGGCAGCAGGCTGATGATCGTCGCCGCGGCGTACAGGCCCATGGCGACGAAGATCGGCGTTGTGTGCCGCGGGATGTCGAGCGTGTAGGTCGCGAGCACGAGGTGGTACGCGGAGAACAGGCCGGCCATGCCGACAATGAGGTAGCGGGGGACGCCGATGTTCACGAGGCCGCTCCGAACGGCGGGGTGGGCTGGGCGCCCGCGTGGGGCCACCGGATGCTCACGATCGTGCCCTCGCCCGGCGCGGACTGGACTGTGGCCCGTCCCCCTGCGTTGGAGATGCGCTCGAGGATGGAGACGCGCACGCCGAGGCGCTCGCTGCGCTCCGACATGTCGAATCCGGCGCCGGTGTCGCCGATGACGACCTCGATGCCGCCGGGCGACACGCCCCGGACGGCGACCCAGCGCGAGACGCCCTCCTCCCCCGCGTGCTGGAGGCTGTTGACCATGGCCTGCACCGAGGCCGAGTAGATCGCCTCGGCGGCGTGCACGGGCAGTGAGCGGGTGCCCACGCTGCGGATGCGCAGCTCGAACGGGCTCGACAGTGCCGCCGCGGCATCCGTGATGCGCTCCGCCAACGAGGTGAAGCGCACTGTCGTGCCGTCGTCGGGGCTCGCGGCCGCGGCATCCCGCAGGTAGCCGATCGCGTTGCCCGCCATGGTCGCCGCAAGCTCCTGGGCCTGCGGGGTGAACGCCCGCGCGGCGGAGATGAAGGTCGTGAGCACGCTGTCGTGCACGATCGAGTCGACCTGCACGCGCTCGACCTCGGTCGCGTGCTGGCGCACCGCGTGGCTGTACCGGTCGAGGGCGGTGGCCTGCGCGTTGTCCACGGAGCTCGCCGCCTGGCGCAGCATCGTGACGATGATCACGATGGCCGAGCCGAGGATGAGCGCGTAGACGCCCTCCAGCAGGGCGAGCTGCCACGTGGCCCCGCCGCCGAGGGGGGTGATGCGGATGATCACGTAGATCATCGGGCACACGAAGAGGTAGATCGTGGTGATGAGGGTGGGGAACGCGATCGCCGCCATGGCTGTCGCGACGGTGATGAGGTAGTTGAGCCAGTGGATGCCGTTGAAGACCTCCACGCCCGGCAGCACGAAGAACGGCCACGTGACGAGCGCGACCAGGTACAGCACCGCGAAGATGCCCTGGATCGGCCGTACCCACACCTGGGCGATCGAGAGCACGAGTGCGACGACGAGGGTGCCGAACAGGGCCGGGACGACTATCCAGAGCCAGATCGGCTCGGCCTCGTCGAGCTGGCCGAGCAGCCAGGGGATGGTCTGAGCGCCGAACACGATCCCGAACACCGCGACGCTGCGGGAGATGACCTTCTCGACCTGCTTGCGGCTGATGGGATTGCGGGGCTGCTTGTTCTGGGGCAGCGCCCTTACGGTCGCGAGGCTATCGGCCATCTCCGCCGTCCGGGTCGAGGCCTGGCAGGATGCCGTCCTCCACAGCACGTCTCAGCAGGTCGACCTTGGTCGGTGCCGGCCTGCCCACCTCGACGTACTTGACCCGGATGCGATCGAGGTATTCACGGGCTGTCGAGTACCCGATGCCCAGCTGCTGCGCCGCGAGCTTGAGCGGGAGGCCGGAGGCGTAGAGGTGCAGGATCTCGCGCTCGCGCCGGCCGAGCTGCGCCTTCGCGAAGTCGCGGTCGGCGTCGATGGCGGTTGCCCACTCGAGGTTGTTGAGCACCTCGCCGCGCGCGACGGTGGCCGCCGCCGCGAGGACGGTGCTCGTCGCCGACGACTTCGGGATGACCCCCGCCGCCCCGGCCGCGAGCGCTTCCCGAACGCTCGCGACCCTGTCGGCGATGGAGTGCACGAGCACGGCGGAGCCGGTGGCCTGCACGCGCTTGACGTTGTCGGTGACGGTCGAGCCGTCGCCGAGGGAGAGGTCGAGAACGACGACATCCACTTCGCGGCCGTCGAGGTTCGCGACGAACTCGTCGACGGTGGCGGCTGCGGTCACGAACTCGTAGCCCTGGTCGATGAACGCGGCCTTCAGGCCGAGCCTGACCGACTCGTGGTCGTCGACGACGGCGACACGCACGAGGGAGGCGGGGGTCGGGCCGTCCGTCTCCGTCGTCGTTGGCTGGGCCATGCTGTTCCGTTCTCGCGGGTGCGGGTGGTACCCCATCGTAGTGTCGCGGCTGCTCAAAGGGGCAGGAGACACTCAGGGCCGGGTGAGAGTGCCCACCGCTTCGACGTGGTGGGTGTTCGGGAAGAGGTCGAAGGCACGCAGCGCGGTGAGCTCGTAGCCGTGCCGCTGGAACAGCTCGACGTCCCGCGCGAACGCGACCGGGTCGCACGCTACGTACACGACCTGCGGGGGGGTAAGCCCCGCGATCGTGTCGACGACGTCCTTGCCGGCACCCGAGCGAGGCGGGTCGAGGACGACGGTCCCCTTGGCGAGGCGGGCGCGCTCGGTGGACGAGGCGGATGCCGCGAGCTCGCGCACCCAGCGCTCGACCCGTCCGGTCTCAGCGCGGGCGCCGAGCCACTCGGAGAGGTTCTCCGCGGCGAAGTCGGTGGCCTTCGGATCGCTCTCGACGCTCGTGATGCGCGTCGCCGGGCCGAAGCGGTCGCCGACGGCTGCGGCGAGCAGCCCGACTCCGCCGTACAGGTCGAGGTTGTGCGCGAGCGGGTCGAAGCGGTCGCCGTCGATCGCGGACTGCACCGCCTGGGTGAGCGCCTCGGCCGCCGAGCGGTGAACCTGCCAGAACCCGCGGTCGGAGAGCCGGAACTCGCGCCCCGCGACGACCTCGGTGATGACGGAGGGCTTCTGGTCGCCGATCACGAGGCGCGTGCCGCCGGTCGAGGGGCTGAGCACGTCGACGTGGTCGAAGCCGTCGAAGTTCTGGGCCAGCGGGGCCGCGGCGGCGAGCTCGTCGGTGGCGAGCGGCAGGTCCGTGACCGGGATGACGCGGTGGGAGCGTGCGGCGTAGGGCCCGGGCCGCCCGTCCTCTCCCACGTGCAGCCGTACCCGCGTGCGCCAGCCTGCGCCGGAGCGCTCGTCGTCTCCGGGGAGGGCCTCGACCGCGGCATCCGTCTCGACTTTCGCCATTCGGGCGAGCGACTCGATCAGCACCTGGCGCTTGAGCTCGCGCTGGTGGGCAAGCTCGATGTGGCCGAACTCTGCACCGCCGGCGCGGTCTGCGGGGTCGCGGTCGAGGGCGGCGGCCGACCAGACGTGCTCCTTGCGGTGCGGGCTTGGGGTGACGACGCTGAGCGTCTCGGCACGCCAGAACTTGGCCTTGCTGTCGTCGCTGACCCGCGCGATCACGCGCTCGCCGGGGATCGCGTCCGCGACGAACACGACACGGCCCTCGTAGCGGGCCACCGCGACTCCCCCGTGCGCGATATTGGTAACGTCGACCTCGATCGGCTTGCCGGCCCATTCACCCATCCCCCGAGCATAGGAGCACCGTGCGCCTGTACCTCGCGTCGACCTCGCCCGCGAGGCTCGCGACGCTGCGCGCGGCGGGGGTCGAGCCCGTGCTGCTCTCGTCCGGTGTCGACGAGGAGGCCGTGGCCGCTGCCGCCGGCCCGCTCGACGGGCCCGAACTCGTGTCACTGCTCGCCCGGGCCAAGGCCGAGGCCGTAGTCGGGCCCGCGCTGGACGGCTTCATCCTGGGCGGCGACTCCGCCTTCGAGCTCGACGGCGAGCTGTACGGCAAGCCGCACCGCCCTGAGGTCGCGCGCGAGCGGTGGCGTGCCCAGCGGGGCCGCACGGGGGTCCTGCACTCGGGCCACTGGCTCATCGACCACCGGGGCGGCACCGCGAATGGCGCCGTGGGCGGGGTGTCGTCGGCATCCGTCACCTTCGCCCCTGTGTCCGACGCCGAGATCGACGCGTACGTCGCGACCGGCGAGCCCCTGCAGGTCGCGGGCGCGTTCACGATCGACAGCCTCGGCTCCGCGTTCATCACGCGGGTCGAGGGCGACCCGCACGCGGTGGTCGGGCTCTCGGTGTCGACTTTGCGCGGCCTTCTGCTCGAGTTCGGAGTCGCGTGGCCCTCGTTGTGGAATATCGGGCGCTTGTAGGCCTCCTTTTTGTGGGGACCCCCTCATGCGGCGGGCCGCCACCCCCATAGGCTGGGGGGATTATGTCTCGCATCACGAAGGTCCTCATCGCCAACCGTGGAGAGATCGCAGTACGCGTGATCCGCGCCGCCAAAGACAGCGGCATCGCGTCAGTCGCGGTCTACGCCGACCAGGACCGGGATGCCCGGCACGTGAAGCTCGCGGACGAGGCCTACGCCCTCGACGGCACGACCTCCGCCGAGACGTACCTCGTCATCGAGAAGCTGCTGTCCGTAGCGCGGCGCTCGGGGGCGGACGCCGTGCATCCGGGCTATGGCTTCCTCGCCGAGAACGCCGTCTTCGCCCAGGCCGTGATCGATGCCGGCCTGATCTGGATCGGCCCGTCTCCGGACGCGATCGAGAAGCTCGGCGACAAGGTGTCGGCGCGCCACATCGCGGAGAAGGTGGGCGCGCCCCTCGCGCCCGGAACGCTCAACCCGGTCTCGGGGGCACAGGAGGTGCTCGACTTCGTCGACATCCACGGCCTTCCGGTCGCGATCAAAGCGGCATTCGGCGGCGGCGGCCGCGGCCTCAAAGTCGCCCGCACGCGCGAAGAGATACCGGAGCTGTTCGAGTCCGCGACCCGAGAGGCGATCGCCGCCTTCGGCCGCGGCGAGTGCTTCGTCGAGAAGTACCTCGACCAGCCGCGCCACGTCGAGACCCAGTGCCTCGCCGACAGTTTCGGCAACGTCGTGGTCTTCTCCACGCGCGACTGCTCGCTGCAGCGCCGGCACCAGAAGCTCGTGGAGGAGGCGCCCGCGCCGTTCCTCACCGACGAGCAGAACGCCGCGCTCTACTCCTCGTCGAAGGCCATCCTGAAGGAGGTCGGCTACCTGGGCGCCGGCACGTGCGAGTTCCTCGTCGCGAAGGACGGCACGATCTCCTTCCTCGAGGTCAACACGCGCCTCCAGGTCGAGCACCCGGTCTCCGAGGAGGTCACGGGCATCGACCTCGTGCGCGAGCAGTTCCGCATCGCCGAGGGCGAGGCCATCGGCTACGACGACCCCACCCCGGTCGGCCACTCCTTCGAGTTCCGCATCAACGGCGAAGACCCGGGCCTGAACTTCATGCCGTCGCCCGGCCCGGTCAACGTGCTCCGGATGCCCGGGGGGCCCGGCGTCCGTGTCGACTCCGGCGTCACCACCGGCGACGTGATCAGCGGAGCGTTCGACTCCCTCCTCGCCAAGCTCATCGTCACGGGTTCCTCCCGCGAGGACGCCCTCGAGCGCTCCCGCCGCGCCCTCGACGAGTTCGAGGTCGCCGGCCTGCCGACCGTGCTCCCCTTCCACCGCAAGATCGTGCGCGACCCCGCCTTCACCTCCTCGCCGTTCTCGATCTACACCCGCTGGATCGAGACCGAGTTCGACAACGACATCGAGCCGTGGAGCGGGTCGCTGCCGGATGGCTCGGCTCCGGTCGCGCGCCACAACGTCGTCCTCGAGGTCGGGGGCAAGCGCGTCGAGGTGTCACTGCCCACGAAGCTCGTTCCCACGACCGGCGGCGGGACGGCACTGGCCGCACCGCCCAAGCGGCGCGCCGCGTCATCCGTGTCGACCGTCACCGGTGACTCGGTGAAGGCGCCCATGCAGGCCACCGTCGTGAAGCTCGCGGTGGCCGACGGCGACAAGGTCGTCAAGGGCGACCTGATCCTCGTGCTCGAGGCCATGAAGATGGAGCAGCCGCTCACCGCCCACAAGGACGGCACCGTCTCGGGCCTCAACGCCACGGTCGGCGCGACGGTCTCGTCGGGGCACCTGCTGCTGAACATCACGGACTAGACCCTCCCCACGCGGCAACTCAGGATGCCGCGTGACAGGAGTGTCAGGAGTTCGGTCGCGGGGCCACGCCGCGCCCCTTAGCCCCAGGGGTAACGCTGGCTCCTGAGTTGTGGCGGCTATTGGCCGTGCGCCGCGAGCGCGCCCAGCACCATCCGCTCGCACCAGGGCCAACGGGTGACCACGGCGTCATAGGAGAGTCGCACCACGACGAAGCCGCGGCGAACGAGCTCGGCATCCCTTCGACGGTCGTTCTCGAACGCCGCCGGGTCTTCGTGGTAGCTGCGCCCGTCAACCTCGATGACGACCCGTGTTCCCACGACCCCCATGTCGACATCTCCGACACCATCGATGCGGACCTGGCGTCGTACCTCGATGTCCAGGGCGCGGAGCCGCCGACTCACAATCGACTCGGTGCCGGAGCCGCACCCTGGCCGCGCGGCGCCCACGAGCAGGCGCGCAGCGGCATTTTCACCGGCGAAAAGCAGCCGCAAGCTCGACGGTGTGACGAGTCGTTTCTCCAGCGCGGTCTCCACAGCAGCGAGACCGGTTTCGGAATCCGACCATCGAACGATCTGGCGAATGCATTCGCCGACATCCACTCGCCAGCACTCGCGGCGCAGCACCTTGCCATCCCAGTGCACGACCGCGCGAGCCGCCTCGCCGAACCGGGATGCGTTGGGCCTCACCGACACGTGGGTCCGCAGGTCGAACCCTGACCAGATCTTGTAGGTGCGGGCGGCACTCGGGCCCGCGAGTGCGCCGCCCAGGGTCACAGCTAGAACCACCTCGGGCGGAGCCGTCGGGAGCACGTACCGTCCCTTTCGTACCCGGTGGAGCTGCCCAAGGCGCACGGCCGCGATGACCTCCTCGGGTGACACTCCGACGGCGAGCAGCTGCTCACGGGTGAAGGCCGGCCCCCACAGGGCCGCGGCGCGGGCGATGCTCACTGTGCGAGGATGCCGGGACTCAACTCTCCGATGCAGCCGAGCAGAGCATCCGGAGCTTTCGCTACTCAGGACTTGCTGTTGAGGACGGGACTCCTGCGCGCAGAGTGATCCCACGGCCGCTGATGAGCCACTCGAGCCCCAGCGGCTCCTGACTTGACGCGGGCGCGCGGCGCGGGCGCGCGGCACGGGAACGCGCGCGCCGAACCTGGGCCGAGGGAGCGGGCACGCGGGCGCTGCGGCCCTAGTTCACGATGTGCATCGCGCGCGCGGCATCCGTGATGCTGCTCGTGAGCGACGGGTACACGGAGAACGCGCGCGCGAGCTGGTCGACGGTGAGACGGTGCTCGACGGCGAGCGCGATCGGGAGGATGAGCTCGGAGGCGTGCGGCGCGACGATCACGCCGCCGATGACAGTGCCCGAGCCGGTGCGGGCGAACAGCTTCACGAAGCCGTCTTTGATGCCCATCATCTTCGCGCGGGGGTTCGAGGCCAGCGGCAGCTTGTAGATGTCGCCCTGGGCGATGCCGTCCTCGATCTGCTTCTGCGACCAGCCGACCGTGGCGATCTCGGGCTGGGTGAAGATGTTCGAGGTGATGTTGCGCAGCTCGGTGGGGTTCACCGCGTCGCCCATCGCGTGGAACACGGCCGTGCGGCCCTGCTGCGACGCGACGGAGGCCAGCGGCAGGAAGTCGGAGCAGTCGCCCGCCGCATAGATCGACGGCACGGAGGTGCGCGCGACCCGGTTGACCCGGATGTGCCCGGACTCCGTGAGCTGCACGCCGGCCTCGGCGAGGCCGATGCCCTCGGTGTTGGGGATGGATCCGACAGCGAGCAGGCAGTGGGTGCCTTCCACGGTGCGGCCGTCAGAGAGGGTCGCGACGACGCCATGTGCAGTGCGCTTCACGGAGTCGGCCCGCGACTTGGAGAGCACGGTCATCCCGTTGCGCTTGAAGACGTCTTCGATGACGCGCGCCGCGTCTTGGTCCTCACCCGGGAGCACCTGGTCGCGCGAGGAGATGAGCGTGACCTGCGAGCCCAGGGCGACGTACGCGGAGGCGAACTCGGCACCGGTCACACCGGAGCCGACGACGATGAGGTGCTCGGGGACCTCCTCGAGCGTGTAGAGCTGCGTCCAGGTGAAGATGCGCTCGCCGTCGGGCTTCGCGGTGGGCAGGATGCGCGGCCGCGCGCCCACGGAGATGACGAGCGTGTCGGCATCCACCTCGTCGAAATCCGTTCCCGCTTTGCCCTTGCCGGTGGAGACGACGATGCGCTGCGGACCGTCGAGGCGCCCCTCGCCGTGGATGATGCGCACCCCGGCCTTGATCAGCTGGGACTTCATGTCCTCCGACTGCTGGCGCGCGAGGCGCATGAGGCGCGCGTTGACGGCGGCGAGGTTGACCGTGACCTCGGGGCGCACGGCGCGGCCCGAGTCGGAGCGGGTGAAGAACTGCACGCCGAGGTCGGCGGCCTCGCCGATGCCGTTGGTGGCCTCCGCGGTGGCGATGAGCGACTTGGAGGGCACGACGTCGGTCAGGACCGCCGAGCCGCCGACGCCCTCCCGCTCGACGAGCGTGACATCGGCGCCGAGCTGGGCGCCCGCGAGGGCGGCCTCATAGCCGCCGGGGCCTCCGCCGAGAATCGCAATGCGCTGCTTCCGCTCGAATTCATAGGCCATGCCTCAATCCTCCCTTAAATGCAACCGGCTTGCCCGCCAGCGGGCCCGAGCGTAGACCGTAGTGATGAACGACAATCTCGTTGCCACCGCCACTGTCAGCGTCGATGCCTCCGCGGAGGACGTCTGGCGCGCGATCACGGACCCCGACCTGGTCGCGAAGTACTACTTCGGCACGAAGGTGCAGTCCGACTGGCAGCCGGGCGGGCCGATCACCTGGTCGGGCGAGTACGAGGGCAAGGAGTACCGCGACCACGGCACGGTGCTCGAGGTGGTTCCGCGGGAGCGCCTCATCCATACCCATTTCAGCCCGTTGAGCGGGCGCGAGGACGTCCCCGAGAACTACCACACGCTCACCTGGCAGCTCGAGCCGGACGGCGACGGCACTCGGTTGACCCTCACTCAGGACAACAACCACAGCTACGAGGACGTGGAGCACAGCGAGAAGAACTGGCAGCAGGTGCTGGAGGGGCTCAAGACCGTCGTGGAGTCCTAGAGTGTTGGGATGCTGAATCCTCTGGACAATCCCGATCTCAACCCCTTCGACATCGCCGCCGAAGCCGCATCCCAGATCGCGGAGAAGACCGGAGTCGATCGCCACGACCTAGCGCTCACGCTCGGCAGCGGCTGGGCGAAGGCCGCGGACCTCATCGGCGAGACCACCGCGACGATCACCGCGCAGGACATCGTGGGCTTCGGCAAGCCCGCGCTGGAGGGCCACGTCGGCACCCTGCGCTCGATCCTGCTGCCGAACGGGAAGCGCGCCCTGGTCATCGGCGCGCGCACGCACTACTACGAGGGCCACGGGGTGCGGCGGGTCGTGCACTCGGTGCGCACGGCGGCCGCGACCGGTGCCACGACCATGATCCTCACCAACGGCGCGGGCGGCATCAAGGGGACGTGGAAGCCCGGCACGCCCGTGCTGATCAGCGACCACATCAACCTCACAGCAGACTCCCCGCTCGAGGGCGCGACCTTCATCGACCTCACCGACCTCTACAGTTCGCGGCTCCGGGCCATCGCACGGACCGTCGACGGCTCACTCGACGAGGGCGTGTACTGCCAGTTCCGCGGGCCGCACTACGAGACCCCCGCCGAGGTGCAGATGGCGAAGGCGATCGGCGGCCACATCGTTGGCATGTCCACGGCGCTCGAAGCGATCGCCGCGCGGCAGGCCGGCATGGAGATCCTCGGGATGTCGCTCATCACGAACCTCGCAGCGGGCATCCAGAAGACGCCACTGAGCCACGAAGAGGTGATCCAGGCGGGCAAGGACGCCGAAGTGCGCCTCGGCGGCCTCCTCGCGCAGATCGTGGCGGAGCTGTGACGGCGCTCGATGCCGCCAGGGCCTGGCTCGAACAGGACCCGGATGCCGCGACTCGCGCCGAGCTCGAAGCCCTGATCGCGGCCGGCGGCGAGCCCCTCGAGGAGCGCTTCGCCACCCGCCTGCAGTTCGGCACCGCCGGGCTCCGCGGCGAGCTGGGTGCCGGCCCGACCCGGATGAACCGCGTGCTCGTGACCCAGGCCGCCGCCGGCCTCGCGGCCTACCTGCTCTCGAAGGACCCGAGCCCCAGCATCGTGATCGGCTACGACGGCCGCCGCAACTCGGAGGTGTTCGCGCGCGACACCGCCACGATCATGGCCGGCGCGGGCGTCACAACGACGCTGCTCCCCCGCCACCTGCCGACCCCGGTGCTCGCCTTCGCGGTGCGCCACCTCGACACGAGCGCGGGCGTGATGGTCACGGCCAGCCACAACCCGGCCAACGACAACGGCTACAAGGTCTACCTCGGCAAGGACGACCACGGCTCGCAGATCGTGCCGCCCGCCGACGGGCACATTGCGGCCGCGATCGAGAAGATCGCGGCGGGCTCGATCAGCGACCTGCCCCGCTCCACCGACTTCATCGTCGCCGACGACTCGGTGCTCCACGAGTACGTGCGCGCGACGGCCGCGCTCGCGGAGGTTTCGACAGGCTCAACCGGCGGAGCGCTGAACTTCGTCTACTCCGCCATGCACGGCGTCGGCTGGGAGACCGCTCGCGCGGTGTTCGCCGCGGCCGGCTTCGGCGAGCCGCACGTCGTGACCGAGCAGATCGAGCCGGATGCCGCGTTCCCGACTGTCGCGTTCCCCAACCCCGAGGAGCCCGGCGCCATGGACCTCACGTTCGCCCGCGCCGCCGAGGTCGGCGCCGACCTGGCCATCGTGAACGACCCGGACGCGGACCGGCTCGCGGTCGCGGTGCCCTCCCGCGACGGGACCTGGCGCCGCCTCACCGGCAACGAGACCGGGTACCTGCTCGGGTGGCGCGCCGCCGAGCGCGCTGACGCGGACGGGGTGCTCGCGGCATCCATCGTCTCGTCTCCGGCGCTTCGCGCGGTCGCGCAGGAGTACCGGCTGCAGTACGAGGACACGCTCACGGGCTTCAAGTGGATCTCCCGCGTGCCGGGCCTCGCGTACGGCTACGAGGAGGCGCTGGGCTATCTCGTGGACCCCGAGATCGTGCGCGACAAAGACGGGATCTCGGCCGCGGTCGACTTCCTCTCGCTCGCCTCGCAGCTCAAGGCGCAGGGCAAGACGATCGACGACCACCTCGACGACTTCGCCGACCGCTTCGGCGCCTTCGCCTCCGGGCAGATCTCGCTGCGGTTCGACGACCTCTCCCTCATCGGCGCGGCCATGGGCCGGCTGCGGGCGAACCCGCCGGCGCACGTGGGCACGATCGCGGTCGAGCAGATCGACGACTTCATCGAGGGCTTCGCGCAGTACCCGGCGGGCGACATCCTGCGACTGCACCTCGTCGGCGGGGCGCGCGTGATCGTGCGGCCGAGCGGCACGGAGCCCAAGCTCAAGGTCTACATCGACGCGTCGAGCGACTCGGGCACCGCTGCCGAGCGGCGCGCGGCCGCCGAGGCGGTCGTGGCGGAGCTGGACGCGGGGATGCGCGAGCTGCTGGCCTAGGAGCCCAGCGCCGTCTCGAGCTTGGTCGTGAGCTCCGCCGTGTCGAAGTAGTTCTCGATGACGATCACGGAGGCGTTGGTCTTGCCGATCGCGTCGACGAACTCGGCCGAGGTCAGGATCACCTGCGCGTCCGCGGCGACCTCGCGCACCGAGGCGATGTCGGCGGCCACGACCTCCGCGGAGATGTCGAGCTTGCGCAGGACGCGCTCCGCGTTGACCTTGAGGATGCCCGAGCTGCCGATCCCCGCGCCGCAGATGGTCACGATCTTCACGAGACGCCCATGATGGCCAGTACTTCCTCGACCGACGTCGCGGCGGCGAGATCGCTGATCGCTGTCGAGTCGTTGAACACGTTGGCGACCGCGGCGACGGCCGCGAGGTGCTCCGACGACGAGGTGACGGCGAGCCCGAGGATGACCCGCACCGGGTCGTTGTACGGGTGCCCGAAGTTCACCGGGGTCGCGAGGGTGACGATCGAGAGGCCCTCCGCGAGCACGTCGGGGCCCGGGCGGGCATGGGCGAGCGCGAGGCCGGGGGCGATCACGACGTAGGGGCCGTGCTCCTCGATCATCCGGATCATCTCACCCGAGTATCCGGGACGAGCGGCCCCCGACCGCGCGAGCGCATCGCCCGCGAGGGTCACCGCTGCGCGCCAGTCGGCCGCCTGTGCGGCGATCACGATGGCGCTCTGCGGGAGCGGGGGGAGGGTCATCCGTCAGGCCGCTTCGAACCCGGAGGTGATGGTGTCGGCGAGCTCCTCGCGGTCCTCGAGCGGGAGGAAGGTGGCGGCGGCGGCGTTGAGCTGGAACACGGCGAGGTCGGTGAGGTCGTACCCGAAGGCCTCGGCGAGCAGGTAGAGCTCGCGGCTGAGCGAGGTCGCGCTCATGAGGCGGTTGTCGGTGTTGACGGTCACGCGGAAGCCGAGCTGGTACAGCAGGTCGAAGGGGTGGTCGACGAGGTCGGGGCCCCACTGCTCGATCGCGCCGGTCTGCAGGTTCGAGCTCGGGCTGAGCTCGAGCGCGATCTCGCGGTCCTTGACCCACTGGGCCACGGGCCCGAGGGTGACGTAGGTGTTCTCGTCGTCCTCGCGAGCGGTCGTGATGTCCTCGGCGAGGCGCACGCCGTGGCCGAGGCGCAGCGCACGGCCGTCGAACAGGGCGCCGCGGATCGACTCGATGCCGTCCGCCTCCCCCGCGTGCACGGTCGCGGGCAGATAGTGGCGGGCGAGGTAGTCGAAGGCCTCGCGCAGGTTGCCCGCCGGGAAGCCCGCCTCGGCGCCCGCGATGTCGAAGCCCACGACGCCGTTGTTGCGATGGCGCACGGCGAGCTCGGCGATCTCGAGGCCGCGGTCCGCATGGCGCATGGCGCTGACGAGCTGGCCGACCCGGATGCTCGCCCCGGTGGCCGCGACATCGGCTACGCCGGCCTCGAGCCCCTCTTGCACGGCCTCGACCACCTGGTCGAGCGTGAGGCCGCGGGTGAGGTGCTGCTCGGGCGCCCAGCGGATCTCGCCGTAGACGACACCGTCGGCACCCAGGTCCTGTACGAACTCGCGGGCGACGCGCGTGAGGCCCTCCGGGGTCTGCATGACGCCGGTGGTGATGTCGAAGGTCTTGAGGTACTCGACGAGCGACCCCGAGTCGGACTGGTTCGCGAACCAGGCACCGAGAGCCGCGGCATCCGGAGCAGGAACCTCCATGCCGATCGCCTCGGCGAGCTCGATGATGGTCTGTGGTCGGAGGCCACCGTCGAGGTGGTCGTGAAGGGAGACCTTGGGAAGCGCCGTGATGCTCGCCCCACCCCCGGGCATGATGTATTCGTCAGCAGCGGCGTTCATGGGTCAAATCTATCGTTCCCGCTGCTGGGTACTAGCCTCGAACGGTGCCCACGAAGATCATCCTCGACTGCGACCCCGGCCACGACGACGCGATCGCGATGCTCCTCGCGTGGGGCAGCCCGGAGATCGAGCTCGTCGGGGTGACGACCGTGATGGGCAACCAGACGATCGAGAAGGTCACGCGCAACGCGCTCTCCGTGGCCCGCGTCGCCGGGATCACGGGCGTGCCGTTCGCCCGCGGCGCGCACCGGCCGCTCGTGCGCGAGGTCGAAGTGGCCGACTCCATCCACGGCGAGAGCGGGCTCGACGGGCCCGTGCTGCCCGCGGGGACCATCGAACTCGACCCCCGGCACGCCGTCGACTTCATCATCGACACCGTGATGGGGGCCGATCCCGGCACGATCACCCTGGTGCCGACCGGCGCACTCACCAACATCGCGATGGCCGTGCGCAAGGAGCCGCGCATCGTCGAGCGCGTGAAGCAGGTCGTGCTCATGGGCGGCGGCGTGAACGTCGGCAACTGGAGCGCGACGAGCGAGTTCAACATCGTCATCGACCCGGAGGCGGCGCACATCGTCTTCAACGAGCCGTGGCCCCTGACCATGGTCGGGCTCGACCTCACGCACGAGGCGCTCGCGACACCCTCGGTGGCTGCCGCGATCGCCGCTGTCGGCACCGGCCCCGCGCGCTTCGTCGGCGAGCTGCTCGAGTTCTTCGGGCACACCTACCGCGACCAGCAGGGGTTCGAGTACCCGCCCGTGCACGACCCGTGCGCCGTCGCGTTCGTCATCGACCCGACCGTGATGGAGACCGTGCGGGTGCCGCTCGACGTGGAGCTCACCGGAACCCTGACGCTCGGGATGACCGTCGCCGACTTCCGCGCGCCGGCACCCGATGACTGCACGACCCAGGTGGCGCGCAAGCTCGACCACCCGAAGTTCTGGGGGCTCGTGGTCGACGCGCTGGAGCGGATCGGCGACCCGGAGGTCTAGCCCGGCCCGGCCCAGTTGGCCCCGGCCGGGATAGTTGGCCCCGGTTGGCCCCGTTGGCCCCGGTTGGCCCCGTTGCCCCCGGCCGGCCCGCCCCAAGTCAGGAGTCGGTGGGGCGGATGGTGACTTAGTTGCTGCCGGGACCTCTCCACTGCCCAACAGGCCCACTGGCCCCACGGGCTCCTGAGTTGGCAGAGGGCGGCCCCACGGGCCCCTGAGTTGGCAGAGGGTGGGTAGGACGAGCCTCAGTCGACGCGGCCCGCGATGAGCGGCCCGCCGTCGTCGATCGGCGAGCCCGGGTCGCCGATCGCGTAGCTGCCGGCGAGGGCCTCGACGGCGCGGTCGAACCGTGCCGCATCCGAGGTGCGCATGGTGAAGAGCGGCTGCCCCTTGGTGACGGTATCACCGGGCTTCGCGTGCAGGTCGATGCCCGCGGCGTGGTCGACCGGGTCCTCCTTGCGGGCGCGACCGGCTCCGAGGCGCCAGGCGGCGACCCCGAACGGGAGGGCGTGCTGCGTGGTGAGCACTCCGTCGCGTTCGGCCGTGACCACCTGGGACTCACGGGCCACGGGGAGCGGGGCATCCGGCTCGCCGCCCTGGGCCGAGATCATGGCGCGCCACGAGTCCATCGCGCGGCCGTCCTTGAGGGCCGCTTCGACGTCGGCGTCCGGCTGGCCGGCGAGCGCGAGCATCTCGCGCGCAAGGGCGACGGTGAGCTCGACCACGTCGGCCGGTCCGCCGCCGGCGAGCACCTCGACCGACTCGCGGACCTCGTTCGCGTTGCCGATGGCGAGCCCGAGCGGCACGTTCATGTTGCTCAGGAGCGCGACGGTCTTGACGCCGGCATCCTTGCCGATGCGCACCATCGTCTCGGCAAGCTCGCGGCTGCGCGCCGGGTCCTGCATGAAGGCGCCCGAGCCGAACTTCACGTCGAGCACGAGCGCTGCGGTGCCCTCCGCGATCTTCTTGCTCATGATCGAGGAGGCGATGAGCGGGATCGCCTCGACGGTGCCGGTGATGTCGCGCAGCGCGTAGAGCTTGCCGTCGGCGGGCGCGAGGCCCGAGCCCGCGGCGCACACGACCGCGCCGACCGACTTGAGCTGCGCCATGAACTCCTCATTGCTCAGGTTCGCGCGCCAGCCGGGGATGCTCTCGAGCTTGTCGAGCGTGCCGCCGGTGTGGCCGAGGCCTCGGCCAGAGAGCTGGGGAACGGCGACCCCGAAGGATGCCACGAGCGGCGCCAGGGGCAGCGTGATCTTGTCGCCCACTCCGCCCGTCGAGTGCTTGTCGGTCGTGGGCTTGCCGAGGCCCTCGAACGACAGGGTCTCACCGGACGCGATCATCGCGAGGGTCAGGTCGCGGATCTCCTCGCGCTCCATGCCGTTGAGGAAGATCGCCATGGTCATGGCCGCCATCTGCTCGTCGGCGACGTAGCCGCGGGTGTAGGCGTCGATGAGCCAGTTGATCTGTGCGGTGCTGAGCACGCCCTTGTCGCGCTTCGCGCGGATCAGGTCTACAACGTCGAACTGCTCAACCACGGTATTCCTCTAGAGTCCTGGGCCCGAAGGCATCCGGGATCACCTCGTCGATCGTCTTGATGCCCGACACGGTCTCGAGCAGCATGCCCTCGGCCGAGTGCTCGAACAGGAGCTGCCGGCAGCGGCCGCACGGCATGAGCGCGTTGCCGTGGCCGTCGACGCACGTGAACGCGACGAGCTTGCCGCCGCCGGTCATGTGCAGCGACGACACGAGCGCGCACTCGGCGCACAGCGTGAGCCCGTAGGACGCGTTCTCGACGTTGGCTCCCGAGATCACGCGGCCGTCGTCGACGATGGCGGCGACGCCCACCGGGAAGTTCGAGTACGGGACGTAGGCGTGCCGGAGGGCATCCTTGGCGACGTCCCGGAGGGCGTCCCAATCGATGGAGGTGCTCATGACTTTATATACGGCTTTCCGGACGCGGCTGGGCCGCGCACCTGTCCCACGAGGCCCGCGACCGCGAAGATCGTCACGAGGTACGGCAGCATGAGCATGAACTCGCTCGGCACCGGCGAGCCGATGATGCTCAGCACGCTCTGCAGGTTCGACGCGAAGCCGAACAGTAGGGCGGCGAGCGTCGCGCGGATCGGATCCCAACGGCCGAAGATCACAGCCGCCAGGGCGATGAAGCCCGCACCCGCGGTCATCTCCTTGTTGAACCCGCCCACGGAGCCGAGGGTGAAGTACGCACCGCCGAAGCCGGCGATCGCACCCGCGAGGGAGACGTTCCAGAAGCGCGTGCGGTTGACGTTGATGCCGACGGTGTCCGCGGCCTGAGGGTGCTCGCCGACGGAGCGCAGGCGAAGGCCCCACTTCGTCTTGAACAGCGCGAACCACACCACGGCGACCGCGATGTACATGATGTAGACGATGATCGTCTGCCGGAACAGCACCGGCCCGAGGATGGGGATCTCGCCCAGCACCGGGATCGGGATCCGCTCGAAGCGGGGCGGGCTGTTGAGCACCGCGGCGTTCGGCGCGAGCACCTTGGAGAACAGGAAGCTCGTGAGGCCGACGACGAGCACGTTGAGCACGACCCCCACGATGACCTGGTCGACGATGTACTTGATCGAGAAGGCGGCGAGCACGAACGACACGAGGACACCGGCGATGGTCGCCGCGAGCAGGCCGGCGACGGGCTGCTGGGTGACGGATGCCACGACCGCCGAGGCGAACGCCCCCGCGAGCAGCTGGCCCTCGATCGCGACGTTGACGACGCCCACGCGCTCCGAGATCACGCCGCCGAGTGCGCCGAAGATGAGCGGCACGCTCAGGCCGACGGTGCCGACGAGCAGGCCCGGGATCGGGATCGTGGCATCGGCCGCAGCCCAGGTCAGGAACGCCGCCAGGAACAGCAGCGCGAACACCGCGGTGAGCCAGAGCGGCGTCTTGCGCGCCGTGAACGACAGGTAGGCCGAGGCGATCGCGCCCAGGAACAGCAGCACGATCACGACCGTCGTCACGACCGTGACGGGGGCGAAGATCGGCGGCAGCTGGATGAGGTCGCTGTCGGTCGACAGCTTGAACGTCGTCGTGCCGCCGCGCCCGCCGATCACGAAGATCAGGACGGCGATGATCGCGAACGCGCCGAGCCCGATCGGCGGCTTCCAGTTGCGGACAGCCGCGCGCTCGAGGACGATCGGCGCCGCCGACGGCACGCCGTGCGTGGTGGATTCGACGGTGCTCACTTGCTGACCTCGGCCTTCCGTGCGGCGGTGACGGGGGTGCGCGGCGTCTTCACGACACCGGGTATCGGCAGTCGGAAGATGGCACGGACGAGCGGCGGGGCCGCGATGAACAGCACGATGAGCGACTGCACGACGAGGACGATGTCGATCGGGATGCCCTGCGCCGCCTGCATCGAGTAGCCGCCGGCCTTGAGCGCCCCGAAGAGGATGCCCGCGAAGAACACCCCGATCGGACGGGAGCGCCCGAGCAGCGCGACCGTGATCGCGTCGAAGCCGATGCCCGCGTCGATGCCGCTCGAGAAGCCGCTCGTCACCGTGCCGAGCACCTGTGCGACACCCGCGAGGCCCACGAGGCCGCCGGAGATGAGCATCGCGTACACGTAGATGTTCTTGACCTTGATGCCCGCGACGCGAGCCGCGTTGGGGTTCTCACCGACGGCACGGAACTGGAAGCCCAGGCTCGAGCGGTTGATCAGGTACCAGACGTAGATCGTCGCTGCGATCACGACCACGAAGCCCCAGTGCAGGTTGTACTGCGGCCCGAACAGCTCGGGGAACACGGCGGTCGGCAGGATCGCCGGCGACTTCGGGTTCGTCGAGCCGGGCGCCTGCAACAGCCCAGGGGTGCGCAGCATGTAGCCGATCAGGTAGAAGCCGACGTAGTTGAGCATGATCGTCACGATCACCTCGTGCGCGCCGGTCGTGGCCTTCAGCAGGCCGACGATGCCGCCCCAGATCGCGCCCGCGACCATGCCGGCGAGGACGGCGGCGATGAGGTGGATGCCGAACGGCAGGTCCCACGCGAAGCCGACGTAGCCCGCGGCACCCGCGGCGACGAGCATCTGCCCGCGGCCGCCGATGTTGAACAGGCCGACGCGGAAGGCGACAGCGACGCCGAGGCCGGCCGCGATCAGCGGGGTGGCGAACGTCAGGGTCTCCGTGAGCGGCCGGATGCCCGTGGCGAACTCCGGCCGTTTGAAGTTGTAGATCGAGCCCTGGAACAGCGCGGAGTACGCGCCGGACGCGGAATCCCAGATCGCCTTGAAGGTGTCACCCGGACGCGAGAAGAAGTACCCGCTCGCCGCCTGCACGTTCTTGTCGGTGAGGGCGATCAGGATCGCCCCGACGATGAGGGCGAGAACCACGGCGAGCACCGAGATCATCGCGCTGCCGCCCATGATCTCGCGCAGGACCTGCTGGGCCTTCGAGGGCTCGGCAACCGCGATCGTTGCGGGCTGGCCCGGCTCGGGGGCCTCGGGCACCTGGCCCTTGGCGGGGATCTGGTCGCTCATGCCACCGACTCCTTCGTGGTAGACGCGATGGACGCGGGGACTTCGCCCGCCATCATGAGGCCGAGCACCTCGCGGGGGGTGTCGCCCGGGACGATCCCAACGATGCCGCCGCGGTACATGACCGCGATGCGGTCGGCCAGCGCGACCACCTCGTCGAGCTCGGTGGAGACGACGATCACCGGCACGCCGGCATCCCTCGTCTCGATGATGCGGGTGTGCACGAACTCGATGGAGCCCACGTCGAGGCCGCGAGTGGGCTGCGCGGCGACGAGCAGGCGCAGCGGGCGGCTGAGCTCGCGGGCGAGCACCACTTTCTGCTGGTTGCCGCCGGAGAGACGGCCGACGTGCGTGCTGATGCCCTGCGCGCGGATGTCGAACTCGGTGACCTTCTCTTCCGCGAACTCGGCGAGGTCGTGCAGCTGCAGGGTGCCGGCCTTCACGAACGGCGGCTTGTCCGAGCGGTCGAGCATGAGGTTCTCGGCGATGGTGAACTCGGCGACGAGGCCGTCCTCGGTGCGGTCCTCCGGCACGAAGCCGACACCGGCGTCGAGCACGTGGCGAACGGACTTGCCGCGAAGGGATGCCCCGTCCAGAGTGATGACGCCCGTGACCTTCTTCTGCAGTCCAAGGAGCGCCTCGGTCAGCTCGGTCTGCCCGTTGCCCTGGACGCCGGCGATCGCGAGGACCTCGCCCTCGCGCACCTCGAAGCTCACGTTGTTGACGACGATCTGGTTCCGCGGGTCGATCACCGAGAGGTTCTCGACCACGAGGCCGGCGGCACCCGGCTTGGCCGGGCCCTTGTCGACGGTGAGGTCTACCGCGCGGCCGACCATGAGCGAGGCGAGCTCGGCGTTGGTCGCAGTGGGCGAGGCCTCGCCGACGACCTTGCCGAGGCGGATGACCGTGATGCGGTCGGCGACCTCGCGCACCTCGCGCAGCTTGTGGGTGATGAACACGATCGACGTGCCCGCCTCCTTGAGCTGGCGCATGATGGCCATCAGCTCGTCGGTCTCCTGCGGGGTGAGCACGGCGGTGGGCTCGTCAAACACGAGGACCTTCGCATCGCGCGACAGCGCCTTGATGATCTCGACGCGCTGCTGCACGCCCACCGGGAGGTCGTCGACGAGTGCATCCGGGTCGACGTCGAAGCCGAAACGGCTGGAGATCTCGCGCACCATCTCGCGCGCACCGGCGAGATCGAGGACGCCGCCGAATTTGGTGTCCTCGTGTCCGAGCATGACGTTCTCTGCGACCGTGAAAACGGGGATGAGCATGAAGTGCTGGTGCACCATGCCGATGCCGGCCTTCATCGCATCGCCGGGGCCGGAGAAGTGCTGGACGACGTCGTCCAGCAGGATCTCGCCCTCGTCGGCCTGGTACAGGCCGTAGAGCACGTTCATGAGGGTGGACTTGCCAGCCCCGTTCTCGCCAAGGAGGCTGTGGATCTCGCCCGGTTCGACCGTCAGGTCAATGTGGTCGTTGGCGACCAGCGAACCGAACCTCTTGGTGATCCCGCGAAGTTCTAGCTTCATGTGAACCAATCTAATGCGCGGGCTTCATCGACCGCGTGGGGGAAGTTAACGAGGTCGGGGAGACCAGCTGAGCTGGCCTCCCCGACCGGTGTTGGTGCTAGTGACTAACCGAGGTACGACGCGACGGGGATGGAACCGTCGATGATGCCGGCCTTGATCGTGTCGAGCTCGCCAGCGAGGTCAGGGGAGACCTTGTCGGCGAAGTTGTGGAAGTCGGCGTAGCCGACTCCATCGTTCTCGAGGGTGCCGACGTAGGCGTCGCTCGAGAAGTCGCCAGCCGCAGCGGCCGAGACCACGTCGGTGGTGGCCTGCTTGATGCCCTTGAGGATCGACGTGAGGATGATGTCATCCGTGGTCGGGTCCGTCACGAACAGGTCGGCGTCGACACCGACGAGGGCGATGTCCTTGCCCGAGTCGGCGATCGCGGCAACAGCGGACTGGTAGATCGGTCCACCGACCGGGAGCAGCACGTCGGCGCCCTGGTCGATGAAGTTCTGCGCAGTCGACTTGGCGACGTCGTTGGCCTCGAAGCCACCGGTCAGCGTGTAGGTGCTGGGGTCGGCGGGGTTGTAGCCGAGGACCTGGACAGCGGTGCCCTTCTCGGAGTTGTAGTACGCAACACCCTGGGCGAAGCCGTCGGAGAAGATCGAGACGGTGGGGAAGTTCATGCCGCCCCAGGTCGCGACGATTCCGGCCTTCGAGTAGCTCGCCGCGGCATAGCCGACGAGGAACGCCGCCTGAGCCGTGTTGAACACGATGGGCTTGATGTTCGGGGCGTCGACCTTGCCGTCGAAGTCGTTGTCAGCCGCGTCGTCGATGATGGCGAACTCGACCTCGGGGTTGGCGAGGGCAGCCTCGACCGTGGCGGCCGAGAGGGCGAAGCCGACCGTGACGATCAGGTTGCAGCCCTGGTCGACGAGCTGCTGGATGTTGGGGCCGTAGTCGGTCTCAGCATCGGACTGGACGGTGATGGCCTCGACACCGAGGGCGTCGGCAGCATCGTTGATGCCTTCGAAACCGAGCTGGTTGAACGACTTGTCGTCGAAGCCACCGAGGTCGGAGACCATACAGGGGATGAAGTCGCTGGCACCTTCGGTGCTGTCGCCAGTGGATTCAGGTGCTGCTGCGCAACCGGCGAGCACGAGGGCGCTCGATCCGATCAGTGCGATACCGCCGAGTACGCGGCCGCGAGAGGTGATTCTCAAGGTGTCCTCCAAGATGCTGCCCGCCGAGGAACGTCGGGACATAGTGCCTTACAGGTTACATAAAGTTACGAACCCCGAACGGGCTAATTCGGGGCCGTCGCTGAAAGGTTACAAACTCGCGACGGCGCGGAAACCAGCCGGACACAAATGGGGCCGAAAACCGCCCGCTACCAGCTATTTGGGGGTGTTCGGGCTCGTCACCGCGATCGCGCCGCTGATGATGTCGGCGCGCAGGCCGTCGATCTCGGCGGAGAGCTCGGGGCTCACTGCGCTGGCGAGGTCGTGGAAGGGGGCGATATCGACCCCGCCGTTCTCGAGGGTGCCGACGTACTGCTTGTTGTCGAAGGTGCCGTCGATGCTCGACTTCACGATCTCGACGACCGCGTCGCCCGTGTTCTTGAGCACCGAGGTGAGCAGCACCGGCCGGAACTCGGCGGAGAGCACGTCGTAGCCGTCGGAGTCGACCCAGATGATGGAGGCCTTGCCGTTCGAGTCGAGCGCGGCGCGAGCAGCGCCCTCGCCGACCTGGCCCGCGACGGGAAGGATCACGTCGGCGCCCTGGTCGATAAGGCCCTGCGTGATCGTGAGCCCCTTGTTGATGTCCTCGAAGTCGCCGGTGAAGACGCCGTCCTGTGCCGCCTTGTCCCAGCCGAGGGCGACGACCGCCGTGCCGTGCACCTCGTTGTACTTCGCGACGCCGTCGACGAAGCCGTCCATGAAGAGGGTGACGGGCGGCTGGTTGCCGCCGCCGAAGGTCGCGACCTTGCCGGTCTTGGTGACGCCCGCTGCGAGGTAGCCCGCGAGGTAGGCGGCCTGGGCGGTGTCGAAGACGATGGGCTTGACGTTCGGGGCGTCCACGACCTCGTCGACGATCGCGAAGTCGATGTCGGGGTTCTTGGCGGCCTGGTCGGCGGTCGCGTCGGCGAGCTCGTAGCCCACCGTCAGCACGAAGCCGCAGCCGGTGTCCACGGCCTGCTGCACGTTCGGCGCGAGGTCGGTCTCGGAGTTGGAGACGAGGACGTCGGCGCCGATGCCGAAGTCCTTCTCGGCCTGCTGGAGGCCCTTCCAGCTCGCGTCGTTGAAGGAGCGGTCGTCGAGTCCGCCGGAGTTGGTCACCATGCGGGCGCAGAACTGCTCGCCTGCGCCGTTCTCGCCCGGCTTCTCCGGTGCGGGCGCGCAGCCGGCGAGCAGGAGCACGGCGGCGCCGATCACGGCGCCGGCACGGAATGCAAATGACTTCGACATGCCAGAAACGTTACAGCTCACAGCACGTCGTTGCGCCCCGAGAGTTTGAGGGCGTCCACGACGGCCTTCACCCGCTGGGCGTTGGCCGTCGTGGTCACGAGGAGGGCGTCCGGGGTGTCGACGACGACGATGTCGGTGACGCCGATGAGGGAGATGAGGCGCCCGCTCTGGCTGATGACCACGCCCGTGGAGGCGTCGGCGAGCACGCGCGCGTTCTCGCCCAGGATCGCGAGATCGGATTTGCGGCCGCCCGAGTGGAGCTTCGCGATCGAGGCGAAGTCGCCCACGTCGTCCCAGTCGAAGTCGCCCGGGATGACCACGAGCCTGCCCGCGGCAGCCGCCGGCTCGGCGACCGAGTAGTCGATGGCGATCTTGGTGAGGCGCGGCCACACCCGGTCGACCACGGCCCCGCGGCGGGAAGTGTCCCACGCCTCGGCGAGCTCGCTCAGCCCCTCGAGGAGCTCCGGCTGCGACTGGCCCAGCTGGGCGAGGAGCACGTCGGCGCGGGCGATGAACATGCCGCCGTTCCAGAGGTGCACCCCGTCGGCGAGGTAGCGCTCGGCAGTCGCGAGGTCGGGCTTCTCCACGAAGGACTCGACGCCGACCGCGTTCGGAGCGCCCTCGATCGAGAGCGGCCCCCCGCAGTGGATGTAGCCGAAGCCGATCGCGGGCTCGGTCGGGGTGATCCCGATCGTCGCGATGTAGCCGGCGCGCGCGGCGGCGATGCCCTCCCCCACCGCGCGGCGGAACCCCCGGATGTCCCGGATGACGTGGTCGGCGGCGAAGGATCCGACGATCACGTCGGGCTCCCGCTTCAGCAGGATCGCGGCGGCGAGCCCGATGGCCGCCGACGAGTCCTTCGGCTCGCTCTCGAGGACGACGTTGGGGTCCGCGAGCTCGGGCAGCTGCTCCTCGACGGCGGCGCGGTGAGCGCGCCCGGTGACGACCATGATGCGGTCGGCGCCGGACAGCGGGACGAGCCTGTCCCAGGTGTCGCGCAGCAGGGTCTGCCCCGACCCGGTCAGGTCGTGCAGGAACTTCGGGGCGTCCGCCCGGGAGAGCGGCCACAGCCGCGAGCCGATGCCTCCGGCGGGGATCACGCTGTAGAAGTCGTCGAACGCCATCGGTGTGCTCATAGCGTCAAACTTAGACTTAAGGAGCCATTCACCCCGGCTCCATGAGGCCGGCCCCGCCGCGCCATCCGGCCCTTCTAGCGTCATAGTCATGCGCGTAGTGGTCGTCAGCGAGAGCTTCCTCCCCACCGTCAACGGAGTCACCAACAGCGTCAAGAAGGTCCTCGACCACCTTGCCGCGAACGGCCACGAGGCGATCGTGATCGTCCCCGCCGCGGGAGCCCCCAAGGAGTACGCCGGATTCCGCGTGCACGAGGTTCCCGCTATCGCGTACCGGCAGTTCCCGATGGGGCTGCCGAACCCGCTCGTGCAGAAGCTCATCGCCGACTTCCAGCCCGACGTGATCCACGCGGCATCCCCGTTCCTTCTCGGCGCACAGGCCATCGCCGCGGGCGGCCGGCTGGGCATCCCCTCGGTCGCCATCTTCCAGACCGACGTCGCCGGCTACGCGAAGCGCAACCACCTCGGGGCGCTCACGAAGGTCGCCTGGCGGATCGTGCGCTGGATCCACGAGGGCGCCGACCTCACCCTCGTCCCCTCGAGCGCCTCGATGGCCGATCTCGAGGCCGCCGGCATCCGGCGGCTCGACCGCTGGGGGCGCGGAGTCGACCTCACGACCTACCACCCCAATAACCGGGCGGATGCCGCCACCCAGCGCCTGCGCCAGCGGCTCGCTCCCCGCGGCGAGGTGATCGTGGGCTACGTCGGCCGGCTCGCACCGGAGAAGCAGGTCGAGCGCATGGGGGCGCTGCGCGGGCTCGACGGCATCCGGCTCGTCCTCGTCGGCGACGGCCCCTCGATGCCGCTGCTCAAGAAGCAATTTGCGGGGATGCCCGTGACGATGCTCGGCTCGATGGGCGGTGCCGACCTCGCGACGGCGTACTCGAGCTTCGACGTCTTCCTCCACACCGGCACCGAGGAGACCTTCGGCCAGACCGTGCAGGAGGCGCACGCGACCGGAATCCCCGTCGTCGCGCCGCGCGCCGGCGGCCCGATCGACCTCGTCGACCACGGGGTCAACGGCTTCCTCTACACCCCGGGAGACGACGGGCAGCTGCGGGCCTTCGTCGAAGGGCTCGTGATCGACGACGAGCTGCGCGCGCGCATGGGCGAGGCCGGCCGCCGCGCCGTGCTCGGCAAGTCCTGGTCGGGCATCTGCGACGAGCTCGTGGGTCACTACGAGAGCGTGATCGCGCGGCGGTCTGCTCCGGTGGCGCTGTAGTCGAGCGCCTAAAGAATCCCGATTCTTACCAAAACAATCTCGACATCGAGCTATTTAGGTGGGCCTAAGCGGCGAGCCCCAGTTCGTCGGAATACACTGGGGAGCGTCCGCTTTCCGGACTAAACCCGGCCGCGCTGCGCTAAGAAACGTACGCGGCCCTCATTCCGCGAGGAGGGGTTGCTCGTGCCAGAGAAGACGGCGGGTACCCTGGTGGGCGACAAGCCCGCTGCGCCCAAGATCGCCATGCCGAGACGTCCGGCGGGAACGCTGTACCGGGGGCGCGAAGGCATGTGGTCGTGGGTGCTGCACCGTATTACGGGTGTGGCGATCTACTTCTTCCTGCTTGTGCACATCCTCGACACCGCGCTCGTGCGCGTGAGCCCCGAGGCGTACAACGCGGTGATCGACACCTACAAGACGCCGATCATGGGCCTGGGCGAGACCGCCCTCGTCGCCGCGATCGGCCTGCACGCGCTCAACGGGCTGCGGATCATCCTCATCGACTTCTCCCGCTGGGGCACCAAGCACCAGAGGCTGATGTTCTGGATCGTCATCGGCCTGTGGGTCGTCCTCCTCATCGGCTTCGTGCCGCGCCAGTTCATGCACATCTTTGGAGCGCACTGATGTCCCTGATCGAAGCACCCCGCAGCCCCGCGATCCAGCGCCGCAAGAAGCGCGGCATCAACTGGGAGAAGTGGGGCTGGATCTACATGCGCGCGAGCGGTGTGGTCCTCATCGTCCTCATCTTCGGCCACCTCTTCGTCAACCTCGTGGCGGGCGAGGGCGTCAACGCCATCGACTTCGCGTTCGTGGCCGGCAAGCTCGCCGACCCGTTCTGGGTCGTGTGGGACACGCTGCTGCTCTGGCTGGCCCTCATCCACGGCGCCAACGGCATCCGCACCATCATCAACGACTACGCGAACCAGCCGGTCGTGCGCCGCATCCTGCTCGGTGCGGTCGCCGTCTCGACGGCCGTCCTCCTCATCCTTGGGACTCTTGTGATCTACACGTTCGACCCCTGCCCCGCCGGCTCCCCGGCCGACCTTCTGCCCAGCTTCTGCCCGGTGCCCTAGTGGCGCAGCATGAAGACGGCGCCGTAGTAGACGGCGTCCACTACCACCAGTTCGACATCGTCATCGTGGGCGCAGGCGGTGCCGGGATGCGCGCCGCCATCGAAGCCGGGCCGCACGCCCGCACCGCGGTGATCTCCAAGCTCTACCCCACCCGCTCCCACACCGGGGCAGCGCAGGGCGGCATGGCCGCGGCGCTCGCCAACGTGGAGGAGGACAACTGGGAGTGGCACACCTACGACACCGTCAAGGGCGGCGACTACCTCGTCGACCAGGATGCGGCCGAGATCCTCGCGAAGGAGGCCATCGACGCGGTCATCGACCTCGAGAACATGGGCCTGCCCTTCAACCGCACTCCTGACGGCAAGATCGACCAGCGCCGCTTCGGCGGCCACACGCGCGAGCACGGCAAGGCGCCCGTCCGCCGCGCCTGCTACGCGGCCGACCGCACCGGGCACATGATCCTGCAGACCCTGTACCAGAACTGCGTACGGCTCGGCATCAACTTCTTCAACGAGTACTACGTGCTCGACATGGTCATGACGAACGTCGACGGCGTCGACCAGCCCTCTGGCGTCGTCGCCTACGAGCTCGCGACGGGCGAGCTGCACGTATTCCAGGCGAAGGCGATCGTCTTCGCGACGGGCGGCTTCGGCAAGATCTTCAAGACGACGTCCAACGCGCACACCCTCACCGGTGACGGCGTCGGCATCATCTGGCGCAAGGGCCTGCCGCTCGAGGACATGGAGTTCTTCCAGTTCCACCCGACCGGGCTCGCGGGCCTGGGCATCCTGCTCTCCGAAGCCGCCCGCGGCGAGGGCGCGATCCTGCGAAACGCGACCGGCGAGCGCTTCATGGAGCGGTACACCCCGACCCTGAAGGACCTGGCACCGCGCGACATCGTCGCCCGCTCGATGGCGCTGGAGATCCGCGAGGGACGCGGCGCGGGCCCCAACAAGGATTACCTCTACCTCGACATCACCCACCTCGAGCCCGCAGTCATCGACGAGAAGCTCCCGGATATCACGGAGTTCGCCCGCACCTACCTGGGCGTGGAGCCGTACACCGAGCCGGTGCCCGTGCTGCCGACCGCGCACTACGCGATGGGCGGCATCCCGACCAACGTCGACGCCGAGGTGCTGCGCGACAACACCACCATCGTGCCCGGCCTGTACGCCGCCGGCGAGTGCGCGTGCGTCTCGGTTCACGGCTCCAACCGCCTCGGTACCAACTCGCTGCTCGACATCAACGTGTTCGGCAAGCGCGCGGGCAAGAACGCGGTCAAGTACGTGCAGGGCGGCGTGGAGTTCCTGCCGCTGCCGGAGAACCCGACTGCGGGCATCCAGAAGATCCTCGACATGGTCCGGTCCGGTGACGGCACCGAGCGCATCGCGGTGATCCGCAAGGAGCTGCAGGACTCGATGGACCGCAATGCGCAGATCTTCCGCACCGAGGAGAGCCTCAAGGAGGTCACGGAGCTCATCGAGACGCTGCGTGCCCGCTACAAGAACATCCAGGTGCAGGACAAGGGCAAGCGCTTCAACACCGACCTCCTCGAGGCCGTCGAGCTCGGCTTCCTGCTCGACCTCGCCGAGGTGCTGGTGTACTCGGCGCGCTCGCGCCACGAGTCACGCGGCGGCCACATGCGCGAGGACTACCCGAAGCGCGACGACGAGAACTTCCTCGTGCACACGATGGCCTACCTCGTGGGCGACCCCGAGTCGGCAGACGCGGGTGAGCACATCCGTCTCGACTGGAAACCCGTCGTGATCACGAACTACCCGCCGATGGAGAGAAAGTACTGATGTCGAACGCTGTCATGGAGTCCAAGCCGAGCGTGCCGGACGAGATCCCGACCTTCACCGCGACGCTGATCATCCGCCGCTTCGACCCGGACGTGGACACTGAGCCGCGCTGGCAGGACTTCGACGTGGAGCTGCACGGCACCGACCGCGTGCTCGACGCGCTCCACAAGATCAAGTGGGAGCAGGACGGCTCGCTCACGTTCCGCCGCTCGTGCGCCCACGGCGTGTGCGGCTCGGACGCCATGCGCATCAACGGCCGCAACCGCCTGGCCTGCAAGACGCTCATCAAGGACCTCGACATCTCGCAGCCGATCTACGTCGAGGCGATCAAGGGCCTGCCGCTCGAGAAGGACCTCGTCGTCGACATGGAGCCGTTCTTCGACTCCTTCAAGTCGGTGAACCCGTTCCTCATGGCCGGCGGACTGCCCAAGGACGGCAAGGAGCGCAAGCAGAGCCCCGTGGAGCGCGCGCGCTTCGACGACACCACCAAGTGCATCCTGTGCGCCGCGTGCACGTCGAGCTGCCCCGTGTTCTGGACCGACGGCCAGTACTTCGGCCCGGCGGCGATCGTGAACGCGCACCGCTTCATCTTCGACTCGCGCGACGAGAACGCCCAGGTGCGCCTCGACATCCTCAACGACAAGGAAGGCGTGTGGCGCTGCCGCACGACCTTCAACTGCACGGATGCCTGCCCCCGCGGCATCCAGGTGACGCAGGCCATCGCCGAGGTCAAGCAGGCCATCCTCCGCGGCAAGCCGTAGCTTCTTGCGCCATTCTGCGGGCAGAGTGGCGAGATCCGGCGAAATATCGCCGCACCTCGCCAACCTGCCCGCAGAGTGCGTTAACGGAACCGGCCCCGCGTCCTGCGTTCTGGGGGCGCAGGGGCGGGGCCGTTGCCTCCCAGATTGACGTCGGGGAGGCGGGACGGGTATGTCCTACCTAGGGAGACTGCCCAACCGCGCAACTATGACGCGAGTGCGCCAAAGTAATTTCGCAGCGCGTGGCGCTACAGCTTTCTTGTGGCGCTGCAGAGATTTCTGTAGCGCCACTCGAATCCTGTAGCGCGTCGTGAGGCACGGCCGAGATCACACCGGAACCGTCGGGAAGCGCTCAGCCGACGAGGTTGACGGCGATCCCGCCGGAGCTGCTGGCCAGCCCGAGCGGCTTCACCAGCTTGTTGATCAGCTCGTCGACAGTGCCGAGAACATTGCCGAGGATGCCCGTGCCGAGCAGCCCCTTCAGGTACTCGCGGTCGACGGTCTGCACGAGGTCGAGCGAGGCGAGTCCACCGGGGATCGCCGACGCGCTGATCGAGTAGTGCCCGTCCGCGCTGACCGTCGTGGTCGCGTACACCTGTCCGAGCGCCTGCAGCGAGACCTGCGCGCCGGGGGTACCCGTGCCGCTCAGGCTGAGGCTCACGCTCGCGAGCTGGCCGCTGTCATCCGTCACCGTGTCGATCACGGAGTCCACGACGGTGCCGACTCCGCCGACGACGCCGTCGACGTTCGACGGGTCCACGGGCGAGGGCACCGGGGTGGGGATGTCGGCCACGACCGTGAGCGGCCCCTGCGCGACGGTATCGGTGCCCGTGTCGCTGGTCGACGTGGACGCGGTGGTGTCGGCATCCGGCGCATTCGAGGTGATGGCGACCACGCCGCCGCCGAGCGCGACCGCGATCGCGAGGCTGCCGACGAGCGCAACGGGCGCGGCGGCCGACCCGAACAGGCCGAGCGCGCTGGCCCCGGC
>JAODAQ010000012.1 GCA_025463515.1 Rhodoglobus sp. | reverse complement strand
AAGACGTCGTCTCCATCACGGTGGTCGAATGAGCACCCGAATCGGCGTCATCACCTTCCCGGGCTCGCTCGACGACCGGGACGCGCAGCGCGCGGTACGACTCGTCGGCGCGGATGCCGTGGCGCTCTGGCACGGCGATCACGACCTGCAGGGGGTCGACGCAATCGTGCTGCCGGGTGGCTTCAGCTACGGGGACTACCTCCGCGCCGGCGCCATCGCGAGCCATGCGCCGATCATGGCCGAGGTCATCGGTGCGGCCGCGCGTGGTGTACCGGTGCTCGGCATCTGCAACGGCTTCCAGATGCTCGCCGAAGCCCGACTCGTGCCGGGTGCGCACACCCGCAACGCGCACCAGCAGTTCATCCGCCGCGACCAGAAGCTGCGCGTGGAGAACGCCACAACCGCATGGACAAGCGAGTTCGAAACGGGCGACGAAATCGTCATCCCGCTCAAGAACGCCGACGGCCGCTTCGTCGCCGACGACGAGACCATCGCCCGCATCGAGGGCAACGGGCAGGTGGTCTTCCGCTATGTCGACGTGAACCCGAACGGTTCGCTCAACGACATCGCCGGCGTCTCGAATGAGCGCGGCAACGTCGTCGGGCTGATGCCGCATCCGGAGCACGCGACCGAAGAGGGCTTCGGGCCGGACACGGCGCTCGCCATGAGCAACGGCACCGACGGGCTGCGCTTCTTCACGAGCGCGCTGAGGGCCCTGCTCGCGGTCTAGCCTGCTCTCGGTTTGGGCGGCCGGGTCATCCTGGCTTTTACGTGCGCGGCCGCGCGGACCTTTCGACCCCATGCGGAGGCTTCGGCGACCGCATGGTGTCGAAACCTCCGCATGGGCATCCGGTTCCGCGAGGAGGGGCGCTACGCGGGCTGCGCCGCGAGCCGACGGGATGCCGCGAGCTCCACGAGCGCGATGACGATGGCCGCGGCGCAGAGGGCTCCGAGCACGGGGGCCGCGACCTCCACGGCCTCCTGCAGCCCGACGCTGGTGGCGAGGGCACCGGCGCCGATCGCGGTGGCCGCCTGGATCAGGTACGAGAACAGGTACAGCAGCGAGAGGGTCGCGCCGCGGTGGTGGGCGGGGGCGTTCCGGTTGATGAGCGACAGCCCGCCGGTGAACGCGAAGGAGTAGCCGATGCCGCCGACGAGGCACCACGCGAGCAGCACTCCGATCGAGCCGGTCGCGCTCGCGGTCGCCATCAGCGCGAGCCCCACGATCGAGAGCCCGGCACCGACGAGCACGGCGACGTGCGCGTGCACCTTCGAGAGGAACAGCGCGGTGATCCCGATCGACAGGGATGACGTGCCCAGAAGCACCCCGATGACGAGCAGGTTGGTGGTCCCGGTGAACTCCCGCGCCATGTTCGCGCCGAGGGAGAGGAAGATCGCGCCGACGGCGAACGCCACGGAGACGCTGATCGTGGCGAGGACGAAGGTCCGCAGCATCCCCGGGGCCACCCGCGGCGGGGTGAACGACCAGCGCGCGCCGACCGTCTCGTCGTGCGGGGTCAGGAAGTTGAGCACGAAGGCGACGATCGCGAGGAGGAACAGCACCCCGAAACTCAGCACGAGGGGCAGCGGGGCGAGTTGGGCGAGCGCTCCGGAGACGACAAGCGCGAGCGTCAGGCCGGTCGACGTCGAGACGGTGGTGAGCGAGCTCGCGATCCGCGGGTTGCCCGTGTAGTTGTTCTCGACGAGGGCGGCAGAGGCGGCGCCGATCGCGAAGCCGGTGCCGACGCCCTGCAGCACGCGGCCCAGGTACAGGAAGCCGACGTTCGGCGCGAGGGCGAAGACGGCGGCGGACGCCGCGATCAGCACGATCCCGATGAGGATCGCCCGGCGGCGCCCGATCGTGTCGGAGAGGCTGCCGAAGAACAGCAGGACGACCAGCAGTGCGAGCGGGTAGACGCCGAACACGGACGTGGTCACGACGGGCGGGAGGTTCCACTCGGCCGCGTAGACGGGGTAGAGCACGCTGGGCGCGCCACTCGCCCACAGGCACAGCGCGAGCACGAGGGAGGCGGACCAGAATGTTCCGCGCTTTCCGAAAGTCTTCATTCCAGAAACCCTAGCTTGGTTTTTCCAATTCAGCTACACTTGAGTCATGACGGATTCCTCCTGCCAGGTCGTGCGCACCCTCGACGTCATCGGCGAGAAGTGGTCGCTGCTGATCATCCGCAACGCCCTGCGCGGCCAGACCAAGTACTCCGAGTTCCGGGAGAGCCTGGGCGCCCCGACCGACATCCTCACCAGCCGCCTCGCCAAGCTCGTCGAGAGCGGCGTCCTCGAGAAGCGCGCGTACCGCGAGCCCGGCGACCGCGAGCGCGCCAGCTACCACCTCACCGAGCGCGGGCAGGCACTGCGCGTCGTCATCGCGGCGATGATGCAGTGGGGCAACGAGTACAACCCGGCCCCCCAGGGCGCGGCGTCACTGCTCGTCGACACGGATGGCGCGACAGTCGAGCTCGCGTACGTGGGCTCGTCCGGCGCGGTGCTCGACCGCGGCGAGGTGCTGATCGCGCCCGGGCCCGCGGCGTCGACGCAGTGGGCGCCGATCGGGGCCATCGCGCGCGGCTAGAATTGGGGGCATCCGGCCACCTTCTTGGAGTCTCGTGACCATCACCGCCCCCGCCGTTCCCGACACCGTCGCCAACGCTGCAGCCACTCCCGAGAAGGTGCAGCCGTACGCGGCACTCGGGCTCAAGCCCGACGAGTACGAGCGGATCAAGACGATCCTCGGCCGCCGCCCCACGAGCGGCGAGCTCGCGATGTACTCGGTCATGTGGAGCGAGCACTGCTCCTACAAGAGCTCGAAGACGTACCTGCGCCAGTTCGGGTCGAAGACGACAGAGAAGATGCGCAAGAACCTCATGGTCGGCATGGGCGAGAACGCCGGTGTCGTCGACGTGGGTGAGGGCTGGGCCGTCACCTTCAAGATCGAGAGCCACAACCACCCGAGCTTCATCGAGCCGTTCCAGGGCGCCGCAACCGGCGTCGGCGGCATCGTCAGAGACATCATCAGTATGGGCGCGCGGCCGGTGGCGGTCATGGATGCCCTGCGCTTCGGCGACATCGACGACCCTGACACCGCTCGGGTCGTGCACGGCGTGGTCTCCGGCATCTCGTTCTACGGCAACTGCCTCGGGCTGCCGAACATCGGCGGCGAGACCTACTTCGACTCCGTGTACCAGGCCAACCCGCTCGTGAACGCGCTCGCGGTGGGCGTGCTCCGCCACGAGGACCTGCATCTCGCGAACGCGCGCGGCGTGGGCAACAAGGTCGTCCTGTTCGGTGCCCGCACCGGTGGCGACGGCATCGGCGGCGCGAGCATCCTCGCCTCCGACTCGTTCTCAGCCGGCGGCCCGACCAAGCGCCCCGCGGTGCAGGTCGGCGACCCGTTCGCGGAGAAGGTGCTCATCGAGTGCTGCCTGGAGCTGTTCCAGCTGGGCCTGGTCGAGGGCATCCAGGACCTGGGCGCTGCCGGCATCTCGTGCGCGACCTCCGAGCTCGCGTCCAACGGCGACGGCGGCATGTTCATCGACCTCGAGAAGGTCCTGCTGCGCGACCCCACACTCACCGCCGAGGAGATCCTCATGTCGGAGAGCCAGGAGCGCATGATGGCGATCGTCACCCCCGAGAAGCTCGAGGGCTTCCTCGCGGTGGTGAAGAAGTGGGATGTCGAGACCTCCGTGCTCGGCGAGGTCACCGACACCGGCCGCCTCGTGATCAACTGGCGCGGCGAGGAGATCGTCAACGTCGAGCCCCGCACGGTCGCCGTCGACGGACCGGTGTACGACCGCCCGGTCGCCTATCCGACCTGGATCGACGCGCTGCAGGCCGACACGAGCGCACGCCTGCCCCGCTCGGAGGACCTGCGCGGCGAGATGCTGACGCTGCTCGGCTCCCCCAACCTCTCCGACAAGAGCTGGATCACAAACCAGTACGACAAGTACGTGCTCGGCAACACCGCGCTGAGCTTCCCCGACGACGGCGGCATGGTCCGCGTCGACGAGGAGAGCGGTCTCGGCTTCGCGGTCGCGACCGATGCCAACGGCCGATACTGCCAGCTCGACCCGTACCGCGGCGCGCAGCTCGCGCTCGCGGAGGCGTTCCGCAACGTGGCCGCCACGGGTGCCACCCCGGTCGCGGTCTCCGACTGCCTCAACTTCGGCTCCCCCGAGAACCCCGAGGTCATGTGGCAGTTCTCGAAGGCGGTCGAAGGACTTGCCGACGGATGTCTCGCGCTCGAGATCCCGGTGACCGGCGGCAACGTGTCCTTCTACAACCAGACCGGCGACGTGCCCATCCACCCGACCCCCGTGGTCGCGGTGCTGGGTGTCATCGACGACGTTGCGAAGCGCTTCCCGTCGGGCTGGCTGGACGAGGGCAACAACATCTACCTGCTCGGCACCACGAAGGACGAGCTCGACGGCTCGGCCTGGGCCGGCACCATCCACGACCACCTCGGCGGAGTCCCCCCGACCGTGGACCTCGACGCGGAGCTGCGCCTGGCGGGGCTGCTCGCCGCCGCCGGGGAGCAGAGCCTCGCGGCATCCGCCCACGACCTCGCCGACGGCGGTCTCGCCCAGGCACTCGCCGAGGCCGTACTGCGGTTCGGTGTCGGCGCGCGGGTCTGGATCACGGAGCTCATGCAGCGCGACGGCGTCGACGCGACGGCCGCACTGTTCAGCGAGTCGACCGGCCGGATGCTCGTCAGCGTGCCGCGCGAAGACGACGTGCGCTTCCAGGGGCTGTGCGAGGGCCGTGGTTACGAGTTCCTCCGCATCGGCGTGACCGAGAACAGCGGCGTGCTAGAGGTGCAGGACCGCTTCACGATCCCGGTCGAGGAGCTCAGCCGCGTGCACCGAGGCACGATGGCCGCGCACTTCGGGGACGTGATCGGGCACTGAGCACGCCCGTGCCATGAGCACGAGCAGTACGACGACGGCGGGCACGCCCATGGCGAGCCCCACGATGGCAATCACTGAGTCCATGTGCATTCGGCGCTCGGGGTGCGTCGCTCCTCAGGAGAAGAGACTCGGTCGGGGTGCGATTATGACGGCACTTTGGAGGACTGGTTTTGTACCCCAAGGCCGTCCCCCGCTACTGCGATAGTGGAGGAATGGATCTCTCCGGCTCAAGCGCACTCGTCACGGGCGCGGCATCCGGCCTCGGCGCCGCGACAGCCCGCGCACTCGCCGACCGCGGAGTCGACGTGCTCGCGCTCGACCTGGCCGCTCCCTCTGAACGCGACCCGCGCATCCACTACGTCACGGCCGACGTGACCGACGAGGAGCAGGTCGCAGCGTCACTCGCGCAGCTCGCGTCGCCCCTGCGGCTCGTGGTCAACTGCGCGGGCATCGCCCCGGCCGTGCGCCTGCTCTCCTCGAAGGGGGTGCACGACCTCGCCACCTTCCGCCGGACCATCGACGTCAACCTGGTCGGCACCTTCAACGTCCTCCGCCTCGCCGCGGAGGTGATGGCCGCGAACGACCCCCTGGCCGACGGTGCCCGCGGGCTCATCGTCAACACGGCGTCCGTCGCGGCCTACGAGGGGCAGATAGGGCAGGTCGCCTACGCCGCCTCGAAGGGCGCGATCGTCGGGATGACCCTGCCCGCCGCCCGCGATCTGGCCCGGTACGGCATCCGGGTCAACACGATCGCCCCCGGCATCGTCCTCACCCCGCTGCTCACCGCGCTCGGCGAGCAGGTGGTCGACAGTCTCGCCGCGAGCGTCCCGTTCCCGGCCCGGCTGGCGCGGCCCTATGAGTACGCGCAGCTGGTGCTCATGCTCGCGGACCACGACTACCTCAACGGCGAGACGATCCGGATGGACGGCGCCCTACGGATGGCGCCGCAGTAGGTCAGACCTCGAAGCTGACGCCCGTGGCCTGCTCCGCGAGCCGCCAGAACTCGGCGCCGAACGCGGGGTCGGCGCTCTGCGGAACGGGCTTCGTGAGCACGGGAGGGCCGGTGACCGAGCGGGATGGTCCGTAGAACTGGCCGCCCGCGGCATCCGGGTCGATTGCTGCCCGCACTACCGGCCAGGCGCCGCGGTCCTTGCCGTGGGCCACGGGACGCAGCAGGCGCTCGACGAAGCGCTGGCCCGCCGAGTTGCGGTCGGTGATGCCCGGCCGCGCCGACGCGTTGCCGTCGAGCGCGAAGCCGGGGTGGGCGAGGATCGACCGGATGCCACTGCCCGAGGCCCGGAGGCGGCGGTCGAGTTCGAGCGCGAACGCGTGCACCCCGTGCTTCGAGTACGCGTACGCGCGGGAGACGGAGTACTTGCCGCGCGACTGCTCGAAGTCGGAGAGGTCGGCTTTCGCGAGCCGGGTCGAGAGGCTGCCGAGGTTGATGATCCGGCCGGTGATCGAGGGGAACAGGAGCGCGGTGAGCGCGAACGGCCCGTAGGCGTTGGTGCCGACCATGATCTCGAGGCCGTCGGCGGTGGTCTCGCGCTTGCGGGAGCCGCCGGTCTTGCCCGCGTTGTTGATGAGCACGTCGATCGGGCCGAGGGCGGCCAGGTCGGCGGCGGCCTGCTTGATCGAGGCGAGCGAGCCGAGCTCGAGGGTCACGTGCTCGATCGCGGCACCCGGCACGCGCGAGCGGATCAGGTCGAGCGCGGTCGTCTCGCCGCGGGTGGTGAGGATGACCCGCGCGCCGGCGGTGGCGAGCTGCTCGGCGACGAAGTACCCGACGCCGCGGCCGGCGCCCGTCACCACGAAGGTCTTGCCGGTCTGGGAGGGAAGGCTGCGGGGGTCCCAGTTCACACTGCCCCCATTCACACTGCGCCCATTCACACTGCGCCCATTCACACTGTGTCGATCGAGCCCGTGGAGGCGATCTGCTCGTGGTGGTGGATGACCTCCGCGACGATGAAATTGAGGAACTTCTCCGCGAACGCGGGATCGAGGTGCGCCTCCTCGGCGAGCGCGCGAAGTCGTGCGATCTGCACCTTCTCGCGGTCGGGATCGCTCGGCGGCAGCCCCGTCGCCGCCTTGAGGCGCCCGACCTGCTGCGTGAACTTGAACCGTTCCGCGAGCATGTGGATGAGCGCCGCGTCGATGTTGTCGATGCTCTGCCGCAGGCCCGTGAGTTCATCCATGCAGCCAAATCTACGGCAGGCTGACAGGATGAAACGCCCGGCGGTGCTCCTCTACTTCGCCGCCGACGTCACCTCCCTGCTCGGCAACGCCGCGATCGGCCTCACCCTGCCGTGGCTGGTGCTCCTGCGGACCGGGGATGCCTCCGCCGCCGGCATCGTCGCCGCGGCCACCGCGGCTCCCGCGTTCCTCGCCGCCGTCTGGGGCGGCTCCCTGGTCGACAGCATCGGCCGCCGCACCGTGACGATCATCGCGGACGTGGGCAGCGCCGTCTCCGTCACCCTCCTCTTCGTCGTCGACAGCACGCTCGGCCTCTCGCTCGGGTGGTTCATCGCGCTCGGGGTGGTCGGGGCACTGTTCGACGTCCCGGGGCTCACGGCGCGGCAGGCGATGCTGCCGGAGATCGCCGAACTCGCGGGAATCACGATCGACAGGGCGTCCGGCATCCGGCAGGCACTGTTCGGGGCGTCCTTCCTCGCCGGTCCCGCGCTCGCCGGCCTCGCCCTCGCGCTCCTCCCGCCCGCGACCGTGCTGCTGCTGACGGCCGGATGCTCCGTGCTCGCCGCCGCGCTGACGATCGCCCTGCCGCGCGCGCTCGGGCGGGCGCCGGCCGAGCACGAGGCCAGATCGGGGATCCTGGCGGGCTTCCGCATCCTCCGCACCAGCCCGGTGGCGCTCGCGACCACGCTGCTGGCCGTCGGATCGGTGTTCGCGATCAGTCCGCTGCAGGCGGTCGTGCTGCCGGTGGTGTTCCAGCGGCTCGGTCAGCCGGTGCTGCTCGGGCTCACGCTGAGCGTGTTCGCGGTCGGCCTCATCGGGGGGTCGCTGTCGTACGGGGTGCTGCGGGTGCCGCGGCGGGGCATCCTCGTCGTCGCGCTGCTGCTGTCGCTGGCCGGGCTGTGCGGGTTCGCGGTGGCGCCCGTGGCCGGGGTGATCGTGGCATCCGCGGTGCTCGTCGGAGTCGGCTTCGGGCTGGTGAACCCCATGATCCCGGTGCTGATCGCGGAGCGCGTGCCGGAGTCGGCGCGCGGCCGGGTGCTGGGGCTCCAGAACGCGGGGTACCTCGCGGCGTTCCCGCTCGGGGCGCTCCTGGTCGGATTCCTCGTGCAGCACGTCGACGTGCAGTGGGGGGCTGCGGCGAGCGCGATCGCGTGGGGGCTGTGCGTGGCGTACGCGCTCGCGACGCCCGCGCTGCGACGGCTCGAGGCGCCGGACTCGTAGCGCCCCGGGCCGTCCGCGGGGGGCGACGCACCGCCGCCGCACCCACACGACCCAACTCAGGACTCGGCGGGGCCGAAGTGACTCCTGCTGCCGGTGAGGCTCCTTCAGCCCCTCCAACCCCCTCAGCCCCAAGCCCTCCTGACTTGCACACCGGCGGGGCCGGCCGGAAAGGCCGGCGCTAGCCCCCGAAGCGGCGCAGCCTCTCCTCGAGGCCCTCGCGCACGCCCGGCCACTCGGCGGCGAGGATCGAGTACACGGCGGTGTCGCGCCAGGTGCCGTCCGCGCGGCGGTTGGTGTTGCGCAGCACCCCCTCGAACTGCGCACCCAGCTTGAGGATGGCCGCCCGGGATCGGTCGTTGAGGGCATCCGCCTGCAGTTTCACGCGGTTGAAGCCGTGGTCGAAGGCCTCGGTGAGCAGCAGGAGCTTGGCCTCGGGGTTCACCGGGCTGGCCCAGACCTCGGGCGAGTAGGCGGTCCAGCCGATGTGGGTGTGCTCGTTGGGCTCGTCGAAGTCGCCCAGCGTGCTGGTGCCGACGAGGGTCCCGTCCAGGAGCCAGACCCCGTAGACGTTGTTCGCGAGCCATCCGTAGTAGCCCTGCGCGAACTCGATGAACTCGGCCTCGGTGCCGCGGTAGCCCGCGGGGCCGCCGCCGTAGCCGCCCGCGAACACCTCCGGCTTGCCGATCGCGCGGAACAGTGCGGGCAGGTGCTCCTGCTCGAGCGGAGCGAGGCGGACGAACGTCCCCTCGAGCACACGGCGGGGCGGGCGGGTTGCTGGCATTGCTCAATTATCGCGGGGCGGTACTCATAAGCGGTCAAAAGCCTCGTGCGCCGGATGCCGCATCCCTAGAGTTCCTGCATGACCTCCTCCTACTACTCGGCAATACCCGCCCTCTCGTGGCGCGACTCCGCGGTCCTGCGCGTGGCCGGATCCGCGGTGTCGTGGTTCCTCTTCGCCCTCGCGTTCACCCTCCTGTTCCAGGTGTCGTTCTCCGTGATGGCCCTCGGCGGCTCGTGCGCGAGCGGCGGCCCCTACGAGATCGCAGTGGAGTGCCCCGACGCGGTCGCCGCCTTCGCGCCCGGCAGCATCTTCATGGGGCTCGCTGCGGTCGGCATCGGGATGTTCTTCGCGCGCGGCTTCGGCACCCCGCTCACGACGTGGGCCTGGCCGATCCTGTTCTGCGGTCTCGGCGGCCTGTTCCTCGCCGCGTTCTTCGCCGCCGGTGAGGTGGTCGGCCTCATCATCGGCCTCATGTTCGAGATCATGGGACTCGTCCCGCTCATCCTCGAGTTCCGCGGGAGCCCGCAGCGCGTCTTCCTCGGCCAGCGCGCCGCGAACGGCGCCCAGTTCTACGAGGGCGAGCGCGCGCGCCGGTCGCTGATGTCCCCGCGCACGCCCAACCCCGAGGGGGCCGTGCGGCCCAACGCCGGGCACTGGCTGCTCGCGCTGGGCATCACCGCGGTGTGCTCGCTGCTCGGCTACTGGGTCGCGGGCGTCTGGTTCGCGTCGGTCGCCAGCTCGGGGAGCTGACCGGGGTACATCCGGCCCCCGTACTGGGATGCACAAGCCACCCCAATAGGGGGTTCCGGCCTCGGGTGAAAGAACGGGTTAATGGACTAAGTCGTTCCGAAGCGACTTTCGTTAACCCGCAAACCCGAGTACCGCGGTGCCTTCAGTGGCCGAGGTGATGCCGCGCCCCTGAGGAGTCCGGATGCAGCACCCACAACGTTTTGGCGTCCCCGCGACGTCTGCGCTGCTCGCGCCGACCACCCTCGAGGCGCCGCCGGCCGACCGGCGCGTGACCGTCGTGCCCGACCTGCCGCTCGTTCCGGCACGCGCGCTGCTCGCGTCGGTGCTCGCCTCCGACCCCGCTCCGCGCGACACCGTGTGGGTCGACCTCGCGGAGGATTCGGGGGACGACGCCGCCTGGGAGGCCATCCGCGCTGCCCTCGCCGCGGCATCCGGCAAGGCCCTTTCGGGTGAGCCGCTGCCCGCGATCGCGAAGCACACCAAGGGACTCGCCTACCCGCTGCTGCTCGTGGTCCCGCTCGCCGCGGGCGTCAGCTCGATGTTCGACACGCAGCTGCTCGGCTTGCTCGCCGACGCGCCCAAGCTCTCGCTCGCCGCGCTCTGCTCGGGCCGCCGGATGTTCGAGGGCCTCGGCCGCGCGGACCACGACGCCCTCGTCGTCGCGCCCTCCGAGCTCGTGCTCGACGCCGGCGGGGTGCGCCGCTGCGCCGCCATCTTCGGCCTGGCCCTCTCCGCAGAGCAGGCGACCACGCTCTCGCACTCGCCGCTGAGCCTGCCCGACCTGCTGCCCTCCGTGATCGCGTCGCTCAGCGTCGAGGACATCGAGGACCAGGACGACCCGGTCGCCTACCTGCTCGAGGAGAGCCAGCACCAGCTCGAAGTGCGACTGCGGGGCAGCCGGGATGCCGCGATCGACGGCGCTCTGCGCCTGGCAGTCCCCTCCGCACTCACGTCTCGCACCCTCGCCCTCGTCGCACCGGACTCCGCGCTCCAGCTCGACCGCGTCGCACAGGCGCGCCTCGTGCGGCGGGAGCAGGGGGCATCCACCACCCGCTACCGCATGGACCCCGTGCTGCGCCGCCTGCTGCTCGCCGAGCTGCGGCTGCGGCATCCGGCCCTCGCCCGCGAACTTAGCTCGACCGTGGGGCGCTACTTCGCCGACGCCGACGAGCCGTTCGAGGCCGTCGAGCACTTCGCCGCCGCGGAGGACTGGGACTCGGTCGTCGACGTGCTCGACGGCATCATGTTCCGGATGATCTCGGAGCAGCCGCTGCAGCTCCACAACGCGATCCTCGCCATGCCCCGCAAGGTGCGCGACGACAACCCGCGCTTCACGCTCTCCCTCGAGCTCGGCTGGCAGCCGCGCGAAGGGCTCGCGCAGGCCTGGGTCTCGATGGCCCGCCGCGCCGCCGGCACGTTCGCGCGCCTGCCCAAGACCATGTCCGCGTGGGACCAGCTGCACGTCTACATCATCAAGACCATCGTGTTCCGGTTGAAGGGCGACCTGCCCGCGGCGCTCGAAGCAGCAGAATCGCTGGATGCCCTCCTCGCGACCGACGACGACCTCGCCGCGCGTCCCGCGACGACGCTGACCGAGGCGCACTACCAGTCCGGCATGACGCGCCTGCTCGGCCTCGACCTCGTCGGCGCCCGCGAGAGCTTCACCACCAGCTACGGCCTCGCGCAGGGCAGCCTCGCCGCCGCCGACCGCGCGGCGGAGGCCATCGCGCTCGTCCGCGCCATCGAGGGCGAGGCGGAGCACGCCACCAACTGGCTCACCATCCTCGACGGCCGCACCTCCGGTACCGCCGGCCTCGTCGCACGCGCCCTCGTCTCCATCGGCCGGCTCGACGCCCGGGATGCCCGGCACTGGCTCTCGCTGCTCAGCGCCGCGCGCGACGACGACGAGTTCTGGGCGTTCGCCGCCCACGCCGAGAACCGTTACGGCCTGTACTGGGGCGACCCCGTCGAGACCGACGCCGACCTCGACCGCACCTGGGCCGAGCACGGCGACCGGCTCGTCGAGGGCTCCACCGCGCAGCTACTGCTCACGAGCGACGCCGCCGACCTCGCCATCATCCTCGGGCAGCTCTCGCGCGCCGAGACCGCGCTCGAGAAGGTCCCCGCGCGCATCACGTGGATCGCCGTCTCCCGCGCCCGCCTCGCCCTCCTCGCCGCCAACCCGAAGCACGCGCTCCTCTTCATCCTCGAAGGCCAGGCCCGCGGTCGCACCGAGCGCTACGGGCAACTGGACCTCGCCGTCCTGCGTGCGGCAACCGAGCTCGCGCTCGGACGCGACACGGATGCCACGGCATCCCTACTCCGCGCCATCAAGCAGTCCGAGAAGTCGGGGGTCATCGTGCCCTTCCGCCTGCTGCCGCAGGAGACCCTCGAGGCCCTCGCTGCACTGCACCCTGATGCCGCGGCCTTCGTGGCGCGCCACGACCTCACCGGCACGAGCTACCTCGCGCCGTACCAGGCCGTCGCGGGGGCGCTGAGCGAGCGGGAGCTCGTCGTGCTCCGCGCGCTCGACCCCGGTGCCACCGTGGAGCAGGTCGCGAAGAAGCTGTTCGTCGCGAGCAACACCGTGAAGGCTCAGCTGCGCAGCATCTACCGCAAGCTCAACGTGTCCACGCGCACGGAGGCGCTGCTCGTGGCAGCGGAGCTGGGGTTGCTCGACCAGGACTCGCGCTCGGCCTAGTCGCACGTCGGCCCTCCAATTCAGGACCTCATGTGGCCGGAGTCACCAACGAGGCCTCCGAGGCCTCAGCGGTACGCAGGTCCCACTCCCGCCCCACGACCTCCTGAGTATTGGGAAGCTGTCGGGTCACCGCGTGCGGGTCGAACAACGGCCCGCCGACCGCGGCGGTTCGTCCTCAACTCAGGACGTCACGTGACCAGAGTCACCAACGAGGCCTCCGAGGCCTCAGCGGTGCGCAGGTCCCACTCCCGCCCCACGACCTCCTGAGTAACGGAAGGGCTAGGAGCCGTCGCCGACCTTGCGGGGCATCATCACGGTGTCCTCCAGGAGCTCGTCGAGCTTGCCGGCGAGCTGGCGGCGGTCGGCCTCGAGCTGCTCGCGGATGCGCGCCTCCAGCCGCTCCTGCTCGTAGCGGAGGCGCTCCTGTGCCGCGCGCTCGAGCTCGCGCGACTTGAGCAGGTAGCTCTCGCGGGCCAGTCGCTCGCGGGTCGGCAGTGCGGTGACCCGGGCGAGGATTGGGGCGATCTGGGTGTCCTCGTCGATGGGCTCCGGCACGGCCGGCTCCGGCGCGGTCGGCTCCGCTGCGGGCGCCTGCGGCTCGGGCTCCGCTGCGGGCGCCTGCGGCTCGGCGGCGAGCGCTGCAGCCTCCGCGGCGATGCGCTGCTCCGGGGCGGCGGGCCAGTCCGCGACCAGGCGCGGGACCGGCCAGGACGCGGGGGCGATGAACTGGCGCGGGTCGGTCGACTCGGAGATCGGCTCCACGGGGGCGTACTCGGTCGGAGCGGCCCCCGCAGGAGAGGCCTCCGCAGGAGCGGGCGCCTCGGCCGTGGGCTCGACAGCCGCGGGCTCGGCAATAGCAGCGGGCTCGACGACTGCGACGGGCTCGACAGCTTCGGGCTCGACGGCTTCGGGCTCGACGACGGCAGCGGGCTCGACAGCAACCGGCTCGGCCTCCACGATCGGCATCGCGTACACCGGTGCCTCGTAGAGGGGCATCTCGTACACGGGACTCTCGTACACGGGAGTCTCGTACGCGGGAGCCTCCACGACGGGCACCTCCATGACGGGCGCCTCGAACACGGGCAGGTCATACTCCGCCGCGTCCACTGCGGCATTCTCGGCCGCGCCCTGATCCGAGAGGTCGTACACGGAGGCGTCGAACTCGGGCTCGGTCTCCTCGTGCTCCACCGAAGGAGCGGAGGCAGCGGGAGCGGAGGCAGCCGGAGCGGCGACCGCCCAATCCTCGAAGCGCGGCACGTCGTACACGGGCTCATCGGCGAGGAGGTCGATCACGAAGGCCGCGTTCTCCTCGGTGAGCGGCGCAGGAACACTGAAGGTGGAGAGCGGGTCGACCGGGTCGATGACGAGCGTGCCGGGCGCGATCTCCGGCTCGGTGTTGCGGAACGGCGGGAGGATCGTCGGCTCGTTGTCGATGGCGGCGAACGCGTCGGCGTCGACGAGGTGGAAGCTTCCGAAGGTCTCGGCGGGGATCTCGTACACGACATCATCCTTGAACTGGTTGGCCACGATCTGGGCGAGCTCCTCGGGCGTGGGATCGCCCGGCTGCGGGGCAAGCAGGGTCACGCGCTCGCCCGTGTCGCCGCGCGGCACGTCGATCACGGGGTTGGAGCTCTCGTCGACCGGCTCGATCACCGGCACCGAGTCGATGATCGGTGCGGGCCAGCTGCGGCGCTCGGCCGCGGCGGCAGCCTCGGCGGCCTCCACGGCGTCGGCGGGCTTGGGCGCGAACCGCGAGACGGGCTGGGGGGGCCGGGATGCCGCGGCGCGAGCCGCGGCCTTCGCAGCAACCCGCGCGGCCCGGGCGGCTGCGCGGCTCGACGTCGACTCGACGGCGGGCGGGGCGATCTCGAGCACTTTCTCCTCCACGGGGACTGGCGGTGCCAACGGCACGGTGGCCGGGACGGCGGCTACGGCAGGAGCCGAGGTGCTGGGTTTGGCGGGACGGACGGGTTTGGCGGGCTTGGCGGGGGTCTCGACGGGCTCGACCACCAGGGGCTGCTCGACCACCGATGGGGTCTCGACAGGCTCGACCAGCGGGGCGGGCTCGACCAGCGGGGCGGGCTCGGCCGCGCGCGGCGCCTTCACGCCCGCACCGGTCACGCGGCGGGAGGTGCGCGCGGGCGCGGGAGCCTCCGGTCGCAGCGAGCGCGTGCTGCGCGGGATCTGGTTCAGCACGATCCCGGCCGGGATGCTGCCGCCGGCGGCGAGGGCGTTCAGCGCCTCCGCGAGGCCGGGGCGGGTGGCGGTGCCCTCGGCGACCACGAGGAGCGTGGCGGCGCCGAAGGAGCCGAGGACCGTGGCATCCGTCGCCGTGCTGATGGCCGGGGTGTCGATGACGACCACGTCGAAGCGCGACTGCAGCTCGGTGATGAGTGCGCGCATGCGCGGCGTCGCGAGCAGGTCGGCGGACTTGGCGCGGCGCGAGCCGATCGGCACCACCCAGATGTTCTCGCTCGGGCCGGCCGCGATGACCTCGTCGAGGCTGATCTTGGTGGTCAGCAGGTCGGTGAGCCCCGGGCCCGCATCGACGTCGAAGATCTCGGCCTGGTTGGGCGACTGCAGGTTGGCGTCGACCACGACGACGGTGGTCGCGGTGTCGGCGATGGCCAGCGCCAGGTTGGCGGCGACGAGGGATGCCCCCTGCCGGGGAGCCATCGCGGTGATGACGAAGGTGCTGATCTCGTCGCGGGAGCGGACGTGCTCGACGCTCGCGCGCAGCCCGCGGAACGACTCCGCGATCGCGCTCTGCGAGCTCGTGTGCATGACGATCGGGCTCGCCTTCACGCCGCGGTCCGGGCGGATCTGGCCGAGCACGGGCCGCTCGGTCACGGCGGCGACGTCCTTGCGGCCGCGGACGCGGCGGTCCAGGGTCTCGCGCAGGGAGGCGGCCACGAGGCCGAGGGCCAGGCCGAGGATCGCTCCGACCGCGAGCAGCAGGGGCGCGTTGGAGAACGTCGGCGCGGTCGGGAGGGAGGCGTGCTCGATGTTCACGATGCGCACGGGGGTCGTCGCGGGGACCTCGGGCGCGGCATCCGTATCGGGGTCCGTCGCGCCCACCGTGGGGCTCGTCGCGTTCTCGATCTGGTTCTCGACCACGTCGCTGAACACGGCCGAGACCGTGTTCGCGATGGACTTCGCCAGCTCGGGCGTCGCGGCCGTCGCGGTGATCTCGACGATCAGGGTGCTCGGGGGCGCGACGACAGCCAAGTGCCCCGCGAGCTCTTGGACCGTCATGTCGAGCTTGAGCTCGTCGATCACGGGCTGGAGCACGAGCCCGCTCGTGGCCACGAGGACGTAGGAGGCGATGCGCCCCTCCGCGAGGTTCGATGCCTGCAGCGACTGGGTGAGGTCGCCCGTGGCCTCGCTGTTGGTGAGGATCTCCCGGGACGTCGCGGCATACGTGCGCGGCTGGATCGCGTTCGCGGCCACACCGCCGGCGATGCCGAGGAGCAGCCCGAGCACGACTAGTGCCCAGCCGCGGCGCAGCACGCCGAAGTATTCGTGGATGTCCATTGGGGGGATGGCTCCGGGTATCGGGTTTTTTCCCAGAAGCGGGTAAGCCTGGGAGGGCCTGATGCGGGTACAGGAGGCCTCAGTTGAAGCCTAGGGACCCCGGCGATTCGAGTCCACCAAACGGGGGACCCGATACGGGGTTAACGCAAGGGTTAACGAGCAGGTTCAAGAGCCTTCGCGTAGGCCAGTGCGGGCTCGAGCGGGCGGCTCATCGCCTGGCGCAGCGCGACCGTCAGCCAGATCATCCCGACCGTGTTGCCGATGACGATCGCCCACGGCGCGAACTCCGCGAGGCCGAAGAGCTCGGCGGAGGCGAGGAGCGCGAGGGTGAGCGGCACGCCGACCGACGCGCTGAGCGCGATCACGCGCACCCGGCCCACGGCCATGAGGGCGACGTTGGTCAGGTACGGGGAGATCACCCACGAGGATGCCACGCAGCCGAACGCGATCGCCGACGAGACGTCGACCGCGACCTGGTCGTGGGTGAGCAGCTCGCTGAACAGCGGGAGCAGGGCCGCGTAGACCGCTCCGGCCAGCAGCCCGAGCGCGACGGTGATGCGGGCCGAGAGCGAGATGCGCCGCAGCAGCTCCGCGCCGCTCGCCGCGGGGACCCAGCCCTGGAAGACCTGGATGAGGGGGGCGGTGGCCATCCCCACGAACTTGGAGAGCCGATCGGCGAGGACGAACAGCGGCAGGGATGCCGGTGCCGTGAGCGCCACGATGCCGAGGATCGCCGGGGTGAGCCCCGCGTACAGGCCGGTCGCGACGACGCCGTGGCGCTGCTCCGCGAGCCGCGCGACGATGTTGCGCCACCGGGCGGCCTCGCGGAAGTCGAGGTGCTGGCCCCGGAGGATCACGTACGACGACACCCCGAGCGCGAGCAGCGAGCCCGCGAGCTGCGCGAGGGCGAAGAACAGCAGCTTGTCGGTGAGCACGACGAGCAGCAGTCCCGCGACGGTGCCGAGCACGCGGGGGACGGTGTCGAGGAAGAGGAAGCGGCCCGGACGGCTCTCGCCGGTGAAGTACCAGTTGGCGGAGACGCCGGCGAGCGTCATCCCGAGGCCCGCGACGAAGGCCACGAACTTGGCGTGCGGCACGATCGCCATGGTCACGAGGGCCTGTACCAGGATGAGCGGGAGCAGGATCGCGCCGCGCGAGAACAGCGAGTCGAGGAACAGCCCTGGCCGCCTCTCGGGCAGGGCCATCGCGATCGAGGCGGGGCCGGTCAGCGCCCAGCCGAAAGCGACGAGCACGCCGATCGAGTTGCCGATCGACTGGCCGGTCGCCATCGAGGCCCACGGGTCCGCACCCGCGACGGCGATCACGATCGGGATGGTGATCAGGCTGATGACGCCGTTGAGCAGCACGGAGGCCCCGAACAGGCCGAGTCGACGCGTTGCTCCCACGACCTTCACGCCCGTGACCCCGCAGCCAGCGTCGCCGAGCGGGGCAGGGTCTCCTCGACCAGCGCCAGCAGGTCGGCCAGCATCGCCGACCGTACCTCCTCGCCGAACAGCGAGTGGTCGCCGTACGGGTAGTTGGTGACCCGGATGTCCGCGCCCCTGCCCTGGAGGCGAGACACCGCCGCGTAGCCGCGGTGAGCGCCGAAGTTCTCCTGGTCCTCCGGGGTGAGCAGCAGCGCTACCGTGCTCTCCGCGTGCCGGCTCGAGGCCTCGAGCAGCACCGCGGGGTCGTGGAACAGCTGCAGGCGGCTCAAGATCGGCCAGGCCCATCCGGGCAGCGCGCCGCGCAGGAGGCGCTTGACGCCGACGAACCGGCGCGTGCCCTCTTTCTCCGACTTGGTGAGGTCGGAGTACTCGCCCGCGCGCAGTGCCGCGGTCTTGAAGTAGTTCGGGCTGAACAGCACGGCGAGCCGCGCGGAACGGCGCTCGGCCATCCGCGCCGCGACCCAGCCGCCGGCGCACAGGCCGGCGTGGGCGACCACGTCCTCGCTCGCGATCTCGGCGATGAGGCGGTCGGTGTCGTCCACCCACTCCTCCGCGAAGATCAGGCTCGGCTCGCCCGGGCGCACCTCGGTGGTGTCGCCCGTGACGCGGCGGTCGAAGCGGATGGTCCGGTACCCGCGCTGCGCGAGCTCGCGGGCAGCGAGCACCTGGAACCGGCCGGGGCCCACTCGGTGCTCGGCGGCGCCCGGCTGTAGCACGACGACACCGGAGTCGAGGTCGCCCTCGCGGCCGGTCTCGATCACGAACAGCTCATCGGGGCCGACGCGGCGCAGCCGCTCGACGATGGGCGTGCCGTCGGGCGCCGTCGCCACGACGGCGCGGTCGACGACAACCGGGTCGATGCGCACGGATGCCGCGGGGAACCGCTCCACGAGCCAGTCCCCCATGCCCGCGATCGTCTCCTCCGGAAGCACGGCGAGCGCGCTCGGAGCCTCGAGCAGCTCCTCCTGCCCGATGACGGACCGGTACTCGGCGCGCGCCGGCAGCCCGGACGTGAGACGCACGGTCCCGGGGTTCTCGTCGTTCGCGCGGCGGCCGACGATGAGGGTGTCGACGCCGACGGGCAGGCTCGCGGGGGTGATCTCGCGCGCGCTCAGCCAGGCGTTGGCCTCCGCGTGCAGCTTGAGGGAGAGGAGGGCGTCCGGGTCGCTCGGCCCGCCGTGGGAGCCGACGGTCAGCTCGAACAGGGAGCGCTGCTTGCGGAGGAAGCGGCGGCCGGAGAGCTCCGGGTCCCAGAGGACCAGAGCCGTGGCATCCACTGTGCCCGCAGCCTCGTTGGCGAGCAGCGAGCCCGCTCCGAGGCCCAGGAGGGCGACGTTCTCGACGCCGGATTCGCGGAGGTAGGCGGCAGCGCGGGCGATGCTCGACATCCACAGCTCGGGGGCGTTGCGCGCGCCGGACTCGCCGCTCGCGTCGCCCTCGCCCACGTAGTCGAAGCGCAGGGCAGCGAAGCCGCGGGCCGCGAGCTCCTGCCCGACGAAGCGCAGGGCGCGGTAGCCGAGCACCTGGTCGTAGCCGAGCGGCGGGCACAGCACGACGCCGCCGCGCACCCGGCCGTCGGCCGGGAGGTGGAGGAATCCCAGGGTCGGCGACTCGGGGTCGCCGAACCAGGTGTCGAGCATCACGGCGGTCACAGGCCGAGGAGGGCGCGCACGTCCACGGGCCAGGCGTCGAGGCGCATGCCGTGCGTGCGCAGGAGCGCGAGGGCGGTGCGCTCCATGCCGAACGCGATGCAGGCACCGTGGGCGATCTCGCCGTCGGTGGTCCGGATGTCGAAGGCGGCGGTGAGGTGGTCGCGCTGGCAGTTCGCCGACGCGATCGCCGTGCCCTCGTGCAGGTCGCCGTAGAGCGGGACGATGATCTCGACCTTCAGGTTCTCGCGCAGCTGGGCGCTCACGAGCATCTTGCCCGCGCGGCCGAAGAACGGGTCATTGGCGGGCACCGCGTCCACGGCCAGGCCGAGGGAGGCGAGGACGGCGACCGAGGTGTCGAGCCAGGTGTCGCGGTAGAGCTGTGCGGCATCCGGGGTCCCGGCGAACACGAACTCGCGCATCCGGAACGACTGCAGGCGCATCGGGTCGTTCGACGGCTCGTGGCGAAACCCGTAGCCGGAGAGGTCGTGCACGCTGCCGCCCTCGGGCAGTGTGCCCTCGAGGGTCGCGTACAGCGGGTGGCAGATCGCGTTGGTCAGCACCACGTCGGCGGGCTTGAGCCAGCCGTCCCAGGCGTGGCCGTCCTCGCGGGCGGCGAGCAGCTCGCGGTGCTCGCGGTCGCCGTCCTCGAAGCTCGAGACGATGCCGCTCAGGTCGGGGAACGAGGCGATGTAGTCGGTGCGTTCGAAGTCGGCGCGCGGGTACACCGGGGGGAAGCGCAGCACGGTGGCGCCGAGGGAGGCGAAGGACTCGCCGAGCAGGGTGTCGAGGCCCGTGACGATGCGCTCGAAGTCACCGGAGCGGCCGTAGATCCCGGGCACGGACGTTGCCACGAGCATCCCGGATTCGAGCAGTTCGTCGCGGAATGCGAGGCGGGCCTCGTCGAGAGGCGTGCTGACGAGTACGTCGGTCATGTCACTATCCCTTCTGCACCAGGATGAGCCTGGCCGTGTTGGCGATGATGCGGTCGTTGTGGACCATGAGAGCCGCACCCTGGGCATCCCGGAAGATGCGGGCGACGCTGTACTGGCCGTCGTTGCGGTAGCCGGAGATGCCGGTGATGGCGAGAGCCGCGGTCGCGACCTGCGCCACGAGCTCAGAGGCGGTCACCTTGAGGTTGTTGATGCTCACCTGGTAGCCGATGCCGCCCATCGCGTCGCGGTCGTCGAAGAGCGACTCGGTGCGGGCGGTGAGCCCCTCGACGAGCGCCTCGAAGCGCTCCAGCTCGGCGATCAGGCCCACGAGCTTCGTCGCTCCCGGCGGAACGCTGCCGATGCTGCGGCGGGCCGCGCTGCGCACGTACTGCCTGCTCGTCTCGACCAGTGCGCGCGACATCCCGAGCCAGACGGACGCCCACAGCACGTGGCACACGGGCAGCATCGTCTCGGCCGAGATCGCCTCGTAGGCCTCCGGGATCACGCGGTCGGCGGCGACCAGCGCGTTGAGCTTGTAGCCCATGCTCGCGGTGCCCCGCAGGCCGAGCGTGTCCCAGCCGCCGGTCGCCTCGAGGGTGAGGTTCGCGGCGTCGCACACCACGAGCACCTGGTCGCTCGGGGCGCTGTCCGCGTTGCGGCGGGCGGTCACGAGCACGAGGTCGGCCTCGGAGCCGTAGGAGATCACGGGCGCGTTCTTGATGAGCCGCACCTTGTCGCCCTCGAGGTCGACGAAGCACGAGCTCGATCGCACGTCGCCGCCGATGCCGAGCTCGGTGGTCGCGGAGGCGAGCAGGAGCTGCTCGCTCGCGATGCGGCCGGCGAGGATCGCGAGGGATGCCGAGCCGCCGAGGTGGCGGGAGAGGCTCAGTACCTGGCTGTGGTGCATGGCGAAGACCATGCCCGTCGACGAGCACGCGGCGCCGAGCTTCGCGGCAATGGAGCCGAGCTGCGCGAGGGTCAGCCCTTCACCGCCGAGGGCGGTCGGCAGGCTCGCGCCGAGAAGTCCGGTGGTGCGCATCGCGTCGACGGCCTCGGCGGGGAAGCGCGCGGCGGCGTCCACCTCTCCCGCGTAGCGGGCCGCGATGTCGGCGACGTGGGCCACGCGCTCGGCGAGCGGGCGGGCATCCTTCGTCGCGGTGATCGTGGTGGGCATTCTCATGCTGCGGCCTCCAGAAGACCTTCGACCGCACTGCTGATGGAGCGGATTGAGCAGAACGTGGTCTTGGTGAGCAGCTCGTCGGGGAACTCGATGTCGAACGCGTCCTCGACGGCGAGCATGACGTTGACGCTCGCGTGCGAGGTCATGCCCGCCGCGTAGAGGTCGTCGTCCTCCGTGAGCGCGCCTGCCGGGGTCTTGAGCTTGCCGTGGGTGTCGAGCACGCGGCGCACGGTGTCGACGGCGCTCACGCGGCGATCGCCGACTCGCGCGCCTCGACCATCGCGGCCACGACGGCCATGGCCATGCCGCCATCGTGGCTGAGGGTCAGCTCGATGGTCGTGACGCCCAGGTCGGCGGCGATCTCCGCCGCGCGGCCGTGGAGGGCCACCGTGGGGGCGCCGTTCGGGTCGGCGCCCACCTCGATGTCGGTCCACGGCACTGCGACATCCGCCGGGATCTTCAGGAGCTTGAGAACAGACTCCTTGGCGGCGTAGCGCGCAGCGAGGCGTTCGGGCGCCTCGCCGCTTGCCGCGCGCTCGGCGGGGGTGAACACCCTCGCGAGGTAGCGCTCGCCGAAGACGTCGATGCTCTCGACGACATTGAAGACGGGGTGGATGTCGCAGCCGACGAGCACGCCAGGGCGCTCGATCGTCGTGCCAGCTCGGGTGCTGAACATGTCGGGTTCCTTCAGGGGTTCGCCGTTCGGCGCGCGGGCGGGTGACCGCGTGCTGCTCCGTCCGGGGGAACGGGGCTGGCGAGATTCGGGTAAGCGTGAGGGGGTAGCTCACGTGATCAGGCTAGGGGGGCCATCCGTGTCCCTCCATGGTGGGGCACCCGAAAGGGGGCATAGGTCTTAGGGTTAAGGCGCGGGTTAAGGTGGTTGGTCCGCGCCTTGTGCCAGAGTGGGTGCCGTGCCCCGCCTGAGTGTCTTGATGCCTGCGCGCAACGCCGAGCGCACCATCGAGGAGGCCTTGCGGACCACCCTGCGCGCTATGCCCAGCGACGCCGAGCTCATCGTCCTCGACGACGCGAGCTCCGACCGGACCCTCGAGCTCGCCTCCTCGACCGGCGACTCGCGCGTGCGGGTGGAGAGCTCGCCGACCCAGCTCGGGGTCGCGCTGGCGGCCGAGCGCCTGCTCGAGACCGCGAGCGGCGAGTACATCGCGCGCATGGACTCGGACGACGTGTGCCTCCGCGGCAGGTTCCGCGCCGAGCTGGCCGCGGTCGAGCGCGGCACCGACCTCGTGTTCTCCACCTTCCAGGTCATCGGCGCAGGGCCGCGCCGGCCCGTCCCGCCGATCGGCTTCGGCCGCGAGGCGGCCCGGCTCGCACTGCTCATCGACTGTCCGTACCCGCACTCCACCTCTCTCGGCCGCGCGAGCGCGCTGCGTGCCGCGGGCGGCTATCGAGCCGGCGCCATCGCCGAGGACTTCGACCTCTGGCTGCGCGCCGCCGCGAACGGCGCGACGATGGTGCGCCTCGCCCGCCCGACAGTGCTCATCCGCAAGAGCGCCACTCAGGTGACTGCCGCCCTCGGCTGGCGCGAGAGCCTCGCCTACGATCCCGTGCTGGAGCGCTCGTACCAGGGGCTCACCGACGCGGTCTGGGGCACCCGCGAGACCCCGTGGTTCCGCGAGCTCGCCTTCACCCGCGACGGCCCCCTCTCCCCCACCGGCCGCGCCGCCCTGAAGCCCTTCATCGAGCGCTTCCTCGACTCGATCGCTGGCCTCCCGCCCGTGCAGCGGCTCTACCTCCGCCGCCGCGCCCGCCAAGAGCTCGGCTGGCGCTCGCTCTGAGCCGCCCGCCCTTGCATTCGAGGAACAGCCCGCACTGACCCCGCCGCACCCTCGCGGCCTGTCGCATCGCGCCCCGGCCGCCATCGCTCCCGGCCACCGTCACAGGCCGGCCACCGTCGCTCCCGGCCACCACCGCGCCCCGGCCACCACCGCACGCACGGCCACCGTCGCAGGCCCGGCACGGCACGGTCACAGCCACAGCCCGGTCACACGTCGCGCCCGCGACAGCCGACCCCCACCCGTACCACTAGCGGAGCTAAGGACATCTCGGCCGACCGAACTTGTCCTTAGTTCCGCTAGTGTCCTGGACGTCGAGCCCGACCCGGTGCGAAATGCAGGAGCTCAGGGGCGAATCGGGGCCAGATTGGCGGATTCCGGGGCGGCAAGCGCCGGCTCTCCTGCATTTCGCACCGGCGCGGAGGGCGCGAGCACGGCCGGTGCGGAGGGCGCGGGCTGAACGACCGCGTACAGGCAGGCCGCGAGGCCGACCCAGATCGCGGGGGTCGAGAGGTCGGGCACCGCGACGATTGCCGCGACGAGCACGCCCGCGAGCCCCCAGCCCGCGGGCTCGATCGGCCGGTGCACGAGCGCCCTTCGCAGCGCGAGGATGACAAGCGCCGCCACGAGCACGAGCCCGATCACGCCGAGGCAGCTGATGACGAGCATGAACAGGCTCGAGGGCCGGTTGCTGCCGAGGCCGATCCCGAGGCCGCCGCTCTCGAGGAAGATCTGCCACGACCGCAGGTTGGAGGCGGTTCGCGCGATGAAGCTGTCGGAGTCCGCCTTGCTCGCCGCCGAGCCGACGGTGAACTGCAGGATGACCGGGATCTGCGTGAGCGCCGCGCCCACCACGACGATCGCGCCGACGACGGCGAGGGGCCGCACCCCGAAGCGCCCGGACCGCAGCTGCCGCACCAGCGCGACCACCCCGGCGAGCCCGAGCAGGATCGCGAGCCCGAGCAGTGCCGTGCCGGAGCCGTTTCGCACGAAGTCCACGGCCACGAGCGCGAGGGCCACGAGCGCCGCAGCGCGACCGGCCGCACCGGACCACAGCAGCCGCGCGCCGAAGTACCCCGCCGCGGCGGTGAGGTAGAGGCCCAGCACCGAGGGCTCGTAGAAGGTCCCCGAGAGCCGCTCGGGCGTCGCGTAGTTGAACGACGGCATGTTCTGCAGGAGCGCGTGCGGCCACACGGGCTCGGCCACGATCCGGACGGCGGCGAGCACGATGGCCACCCACAGCGCTGAACCCAGCAGCCGGGCATCCACGGGGAAGAGCCTGCCCGCGACCAGCAGGAAGACCACGCCCATCGCGACGTAGCCGAGCTGCGCGATGTTGCCGAGCGAGGGCGCGAGAGTGGCCATGTTGACCACCTGTGAGTCGACGCCGAGCTCGGGCGCGAACACCCGCATGCCCGTGAAGATGCGCGGGCCGGCGATCGAGATCACGGCGGCCCACACCACGAGCGCCGCGCCGATCAGGTCGGCGAGCATGCGCTCGCGCCTGCCGCGCGGGGCCCGGCCGAGCCGCGACAGGCCCAGGAGCGCGTGCGGGAACGCGAGCACCACGAGAAGCACGACCGCGAGGTAGAACAGCGGGAAGCCGTTGCCCGCGACGATGACGCCGGCGGTCTGCGGGAAGGCGACTGTCGCACCGACCACGTACTGGGTCCACTCGCGGCGCACGAACCAGATCCCGACGATCGCGACCAGGGTCACGATGCCGAGGACGGTGACGCTCACGCGGACCTCGAGCCGACCCGGCGGGCGGGGTTGCCCGCCCAGATCTCGTCGGCCCCCGTCGACTCGAGCAGCACGGCGTTCGCGCCGACGATGGTGCCCGCCGCGATGACGAGCTCCTGCCCGGACTTGAACAGCACCTTCGCGCCCGCACCGACGGTCACGCGGTCCCCCACGACGATGCGGCCGGATGCCGTACTCGCCGTCTCGGGAATCCACGAGTCCGAGCGCCCGAGCACGACGCCCGGCATGAGCGTGACCCCCGAGCCGATCACCGTGCGGGAGTGGACCACGAGCCCGACCGCGCCGTGCGCGAGCTCGAGCGGCGCCGCCCACTGCACGGAGCGCGGGAACTCCACGCCCAGCGACTTGAGCGCGAGGTACGCGAGGCGCCCGAAGACCCGGTTGCGGGATGCCCGGACCAGCCGGTCCTGAATGCTCATGCGGCCCCGCCGATTGACTGAACTCCGCCGATTGAGCGACCCCCGCCGATTGAGCGCCCTCCGCCGATTGAGCTTGTCGAAATCCCCGAGACCTCCGCGTACAGCTCCTCGATCCGCCGACCGTGGGTGTCGAAGTCGAGCTCGAGGGCGATCTCGCGCGAGCCCGCGGCCAGTCGGGCGCGCTCGGCGGGGTCGAGCAGCTGCTCCATCGCGCGGCGGAGGGCCGGGGCATCCGGCGCCGCCAGCAGTCCGTTGACGTTCTCGTGGAGCACGGGCGGGGCGGCGATCGTGGTCGAGATCAGGGGCAGCCCCGCGAGCACCCCCTCGGCGGCGGCGAGCGGGAAGTTCTCCGGCCAGGTCGAGGGCAGCACGAGCACGGATGCCGCGGCGAGCGCCGCGCGGCGTCCGGCGTCGTCGAGCCACCCGAGCGCGCGCACGTTCGGCGCGGACTGCACCAGCTGCTCGAGCGGCCCGGCGCCGGCGACCCAGAGCTCGGCCCCACCCCGCTGGTCGAGCCCGTCGGGGCCCGCTCCCCAGGCTTCGAGGAGCAGCTCGACGCCCTTCGTCGCGATCAGCTTGCCGAGGAACAGGAACACGGGCGGGGCCTCGACATGCTCGACCGCCGCTGACGCGCCGCGCCAGCCGTGCGGGATGACGTCCGTGACCGGCGGCAGCACGAGCCCCCACTGCACGTGCTTGTCCCGAAGGCGAGCGGTGGGGAAGATCAGGCGGGCGGACCGCACCGCACGATTCGTGATGCGAGTACGCAGCCGCTGCACGAGCGGCGGCGTCTCGACCTCGCGGCCGTGGCGCAGCAGCGTCGTGGTGGTGTCGACGAGGCCGTAGTCGTGCACGGTCATGACCGTGGGGCTGCCGGACCGCAGCACGGCGGCGCCGAACCCCGCGAAGCGGTGGACGTGCACGACGTCCCACGGCTCGGCGAGCAGGCGGCGCACGGGGGCGGCGAGCCGGACGGCTCCGAGCAGGTCGAGGCCGTGGAAGAGCACGGCGGCGGGTGTGGATCCCTTGCGGTCGGGCGGGTACGGCCGCCGGCTGCGCACGAGGCGCACCGTCAGGCCCTCGGCCGCAAGGGACTTCTCAATTCCGGGGGAGACCCACCCGGTGACGATCGTGACGTCGTGCCCCTGGTCGCGCTGCCAGCGCGCGAGCTCGAGGCAGTACTGCTCGGCACCGCCGAGCGGCTCGAGCAGGGAGCCGACGAACTGGGCGATCCTCATCGTGAGACCACCGCCAGCAGAGCCATGGCAGTAGCGTCCCACGTGAACCGCGCGACGTTGGCGTACCCGCGCTGCTTCAGGGCCTCGCGGGTGCCGGCGTCGAGCGACTGCACGAGTGCGACCGCCTGCGACGGGTCGAGTGCGTCGAAGTACAGCGCGCCATCGCCCGCCACCTCGGGGATGGATGCGCGATCCGACGCGATCACCGGACAGCCGAGCGCCTGCGCCTCCACTATCGGGAGCCCGAAGCCCTCGTACAGCGAGGGGAACACGAGCGCCGTCGCACCTCGCAGCAGTTCCGCGAGCTCGTCGTCGGTCACTCGGCCGGCGAGCTCCACGCCCGCGATGTCGAGCCCGGCCTGCTGCGCGTACACGTTCGACGCACCGCCGGCGCCGACCACGACGACACGGATGCCCGCTGCCGCGAGCGCAGTCACGACCGGCACGAGGTTCTTGTTGGGCGTGAGGTTGCCCACGCAGAGCACGTACCCGCCGCGGCCCGCCTCATCGAGTCGGGAGTTGCGGCCGCTCGCGCCGGCCGAGGCGGCCGAAACTCCCGACTGGATGGCGGCGGCCGCGGCGGGGACGGCGACCGCCGGCGCCGCGGCCAGCAGGTGCTCGTGCCCGTTCGGCGCGACCGTGAACCGGTCGACGCCGAGCACTTCGGCCAGTTCGCGGCGGCTGAACTCCGACACGGTCGCGAGGTGCCGGGCGCGGCGCGCGAGCACCCGGTTCATCACCGAGTACCACGCGACGAAGCGGCGGGAGAAGGTCTTCGGGAACCGCGCCGGGGTTGCGTCGTGCATCACCACGAGCTGCTCGCGCTTCACGAGCGGCGCGGCGCCCGCGAGGTTCAGCAGCGTGGTTCCGCGGGCGCGCCACGGCAGCTCGAGCTGCTCGAAGGGCACGCCGCTCAGGCGCGAGCGGGTCACGCGCGACTCCGGCAGCCAGTCCGGCAGCACCGCGTTGGCCGGTGCGATGACCCGCGCCTCGGGCGAGAGCGTCAGGATGCGCCGGGCCACCTCGCCCGCGTAGCGCTGCATGCCGCTCTGCCTCGAGCCGAGCCACTTGCCGTTGACCGTCAGTCGCCGGCCGTACAGCGAGCGCAGCGCGGAGGCCTGGCCGTCCGCGGAGTTCTCGGCCAGCAGCTCGCGCCACGCTGAGAGGTTCCGCTCGCGGGCCACGGGTCCGCCCGCGAGCAGCTCTTCGACCGCGGCAGCGACCTGCGCGGCAGTCTTGAGTCCGGGTGTCGCGATCGCGCCCGCCAGGGTCGGCACCTCGCGCGCGACCACGGGCACCCCGAGCTCGACGGCTTCGAGGATGGCGATCGGGAAGCCCTCCCACTCCGCCGTGTGAACGTAGGCCGCTGCACCCGCGACCGTGAACTGGGCGGCGCCGGAGGACAGCCAGCCCGTGACACGGATGCCACTGCGCTCGAGTTCTGCGCGGGCATCCGTGTCGTCGCCGTCGCCGACCCACGTCGCAGTCGCCGCGGGCTGCCGTGCACGCAGAAGCTCGACCACGTCGCGGAAGAATCCGGGGCCCTTCTGCGCACCGATGCGTCCGACGGCGACGACCCCCTCGGTAGAGGTCACCGCCGCCGGACTTCCGACGCTCGGCACATTCGGCACGTACACGGCGCGCGCACCGAGCCGCGACGCTGCCGCGAGCTCCGCGCGGGACACTGCCGCGATCGTGTCGGTGTTGCCGGCAAGAACGAGCTCGATGCCGCGGACCGCCGCCCGCACGGCCCGCGCGAGATCGCGGCGCTCGAAGGCGAAGCAGTGCGGGCTGTAGACGATGCGCTGGGCGGGGGTGCTGCGCAGAGTCATGCGGACGAACAGCCCCGCGTACGAGGAGTGTGCGTGCACGATGCTCGGGCGCAGTTCGCGCGCGGCCCTCGCGATGGCGCGGGCGGCCGCCGCGCCGGAGGGCAGGTCGAGCACGCTCGCGAAGACGTGCTCGCCATCGGAGGCGAACTCGCTACGGCCGGTGCCGCGAAGCACATGGTGCTCGTACTCGGGCGTTGCGGTCGCGTAGCGGATGACCGCGGCGCGCACCCCGGCGCCCCAGCTCTCGACGACGTGCAGCACGACGACTCGCCCCGACGTGGTCGGGGCGAGGGTCACGAGCGAGTCGACGGCAGTCACGTCAATAGGCCCCGTCGTGGGCGAATACCGCCTTGGCGGTGCGCATGAGGATGATGAGATCGCTCGTGACCGACCAGTTCTCGACGTAGTACAGGTCGAGCCGGATGCTGTCCTCCCACGAGAGGTTCGACCTCCCGCTCACCTGCCAGAGCCCGCTCATGCCGGGCTTCACCGCGAGGCGGCGGCTCGCCTTGGAGTCGTACAGCCGCACCTCGCCGTCGACCTGGGGGCGGGGGCCGACGAGGCTCATGTCGCCGAGCAGCACGTTGAAGAGCTGGGGCAGCTCGTCGATCGAGTACCGGCGGATCACGCGGCCCACGCGGGTGATGCGCGGGTCCTCCTTGACCTTGAACAGCGGCGTCCCGCCGTTGCCCTGGGCCTGCAGGAGGGCGGCGAGATGGGCATCGGCGTTGATGACCATGCTGCGGAACTTGAGGATGTGGAACGGCTCCCCGCTCAGGCCGATGCGCTCCTGGCGGTAGAACACCGGGCCGGGAGCGGTGGCCTTGATCAGCAGCGCGGTCACGAGGAACAGCGGCGCGAGCGCGAGCAGCAGCAGGGCCGACCCCACGATGTCGAACGCGCGCTTCGCGAAGCGCTTCGGTCCGTCGTACGACGGGGTCTCCACGTGGATGAGCGGCAGGCCGGCGACCGGGCGGGTATGGATGCGGCTTCCCGCGACCCCCACGAGCTGCGGCGCGACGACCAGCTGCTGGCCGGCGTCGAGCCGCCAGCTGAGCTCGTTGATCGCGTCGGCGTCGAGCTCGTCCGACCCCACCACGATCACGGTGTCCTGGCTGGACTCGGCGAGCCGCGCGAACAGGCTCTCTCGGGTGACGTGGGTCGCGGGCACCCCCTCGATCGACCCCGAGCCGCCGTCGGTCAGCAGCGCGCCGACCACGCGGTAGCCAGCATCCGGCCGGATCGCGAGGGACGCCGCGAGCTCGCGCACCCGCTCGATGTTGCCGATGATGACGACCCGGAACGAGAACTCGCCCCGACGACGGCGCACGTGCAGCCAGCGCCGCCACGACCAGCGCGAGCCGAGCAGCAGGAGCAGCCCGAGCGGGAAGGCCGTGACGAGGTAGCCGCGGGCCAGGTCGGTCTGGGTCATGGCCGCGAACACTCCGATCGCGCCGAACAGGAGCGCGGTCGAGTTGATGACGCGGCGGTACTCGGTCGAGTCGGTGCCGAGGATGCGCGTGTCTCTGGATCCGGAGGCGCTGAGCGCGATCATCCACACGATGACCAGGCCGCCCGAGAAGAACAGGTAGTCGATGCCGAGTTCGACGGGCGCGGCCACGAGGACGTGCTGGAAGCCGAACCACAGCAGGTGGGTGCTCGCGGTCGCGACGATGATCACGACAATGTCGGTGACCGTGACGAGTCGCAGGAAGGTTGTGGCCCACTCCGTCGGGCGGGAGCGCGCGCGGTGGAGCTGCAGGCCGGGGGAACCTGCCAGTTGCCACGGATATTCGCGGTCGACTGTGTGAGTCATGTCGGGTCACATTCCTCGTCCCGACCGGCACTCGGGAAGACTGCCGGTCGGGTCGTCGGGATTTTCGGGTATGCCGACCGGTAGCTCAAAAGGGGGTAAGCGCTGCCGGCGGGTTCGGCAGTGATCACGCTAGAGGTCCCCACAAGGGGGGACCCCCGCTCGGGGGGGCGCGAATGGGGAGTAAACGCTGCCGTCCGGCAGGGGTTAAGCGAAGGGTTAAGCGGGTTGAGTAGTGCGCTCTGGCGCGCGTATCGAAACCGGTAGTGCGGCTTCCGGGTTTCGATACGGCCGCGGGCGGCCTACTCAACCCACGATACGGCCGCGGGCGGCCTGCTCAACCCACCGGGAGCTAGCCGTCGATCAGGTCGTGCCTCACGATGATCGCCTCGCGGTCGGGCCCGACGCCGATCGCGGAGATGCGCGAGCCGCTCATGGCCTCGATCGCGAGCACGTAGTCCTGGGCGTTCTTGGGAAGGTCTTCGAATGTGCGGGCGCCCGTGATGTCCTCCGACCAGCCCGGGAACTCCTCGTAGATCGGCACCGCGTGGTGGAAGTCGGACTGCGAGACGGGCACCTCGTCGACGCGCACGCCGTCGACCTCGTACGCCACGCACACCGGGATCGTCGACAGCCCGGTGAGCACGTCGAGCTTGGTCATGACGTAGTCGGTGACGCCGTTGATGCGGGCCGAGTAGCGCGCGATCGGGGCGTCGTACCAGCCGGTGCGGCGGGGGCGGCCGGTCGTCGTGCCGAACTCGAAGCCCTTGGCGCGCAGCCACTCGCCCGACTCGTCCTCGAGCTCGGTCGGGAACGGGCCGGAGCCCACGCGGGTCGTGTACGCCTTGACGATGCCGATGACGCGGGTGAGCCGCGCGGGCGCCACGCCGGAGCCGGTCGCCGCCCCGCCGCTCGTCGAGTTCGACGAGGTGACGAACGGGTAGGTGCCGTGGTCGACGTCGAGCATGGTCGCCTGGCCGCCCTCGAACACGATCGTCTTGCCGGCGTCGAGCGCCTGGTTGAGCAGCAGCCCGGTGTCGGCGACCATGGGCCGAAGGCGCTCCGCGTACGACAGCAGGTCCTCCACGACCTCGTCCACGGCGATCGCCCGGCGGTTGTAGATCTTCACCAGCAGGTGGTTCTTCTGATGAAGCGCGCCCTCGACCTTCTGGCGGAGGATGTTCTCGTCGAACAGGTCCTGCACCCGGATGCCGACGCGGTTGATCTTGTCCGCGTAGGCCGGGCCGATCCCCCGCCCGGTCGTGCCGATCTGGCGCTTGCCGAGGAACCGCTCGGTCACCTTGTCGAGGGTGCGGTGGTACTGGGTGATGACGTGCGCGTTCGCGCTGACGAGCAGTCGCGAGACGTCCACGCCGCGGCTCGCGAGCGCCGTGAGCTCGTCGAAGAGCACCTCGATGTCGACGACGACGCCGTTGCCGATCACGGGGATGACCCCTGGCGTGAGGATGCCCGAGGGCAGCAGGTGCAGCGCGTACTTCTGGTCGCCGACGACGACGGTGTGGCCGGCGTTGTTGCCGCCGTTGAACTTGACCACGTAGTCGATGCGACCGCTCAGCAGGTCGGTGGCCTTGCCTTTGCCCTCATCGCCCCACTGGGCGCCGATGATCACGATTGCGGGCATGGTGGGATCCCTTCGAAGTGGTGGGGGTCTTGCAATTCATTATAGAGGAGGTTGTAACTTGCACAGTTGTGTGCAATATACTGGAAGCATGAGAAGCGACGCAGTGGCGAACCGCGAGGCCCTGCTGGCCGCCGCGCGGGTCGAGCTCAACCTCGATCCGGATGCCTCGCTCGAAGCCATCGCGGCCCGTGCAGGCCTCTCCCGCCGTTCCGTCTACGGGCACTTCGCCACCCGCGACGAGCTGCTGCGCGAGCTCATCACCCTCGGCGCCACCCGAGTCGCGGCCTCCGTCGCCACCGTCGACCACGACGACCCGCTCGTTCGCCTCGCCCTCATCGCCTCCCGCCTCTGGCACGAGGTCGAAGACATCCGGGTCATGGCGGTATTCGCGGTCCGTGGGCCGCTCAAGGGCCACACCGCCGAGGCCCTCGCGCCACTGCGGCTGCGCGTCGTGGACTCGATCGCCGAGGGGGTTGCAGCCGGGAGCGTGCGCCGGGACATCCCCGTCGCCCGCCTTGCCCGCCTGGTCGAGGATGCCGCGCTCTCCGCCCTCGCCGAAGCCTCGTCAGACGCCATGCCGGGCTCCGCCGCCCACCGCCTCGTCATCCTGCTCGTGCTCTCGACCGCAGGCCTCTCGGCCGAGCAGGCCGCAGCACTCATCGACACCCACCCCGAACTGGACTCCTGATGCGCATCACCCTCACCGACGCCGCTATCGGCTCGGGACTCGGCGCCCCCGTGCCGCCGCTCACCCTCGACGCCGGGCCGGGCGTCTCGCTCCTCGCGGTCGAGACCGCCGAGCGGCCGCTGCTCGTGTCGATGCTGCTCGGCGGCCGCCTGCGGGCCGATTCCGGCACGGTCGTGACCGACAGCAGCCGCGTCGCACTTGTCGACACCCCCGTCGTCGCCGAGCCCGTTCCGGGTGTCTCGCTCATGTCGGTAGTCACCGAGGAGTTCAGCTTCGCCGGGCGGCCCGCCTCGCGCGGCGCCGTGCGCGCCTTCCTCGAGGAGCACGAGCTGCTCGGCTACGCGAAGGTGCCGGTTCGAGCCCTGCCGCCGGCTGACCGCGTTCGGCTGTTCAGCGAGCTGGCCCTCCTGCGCGACGGCGTCGAGGCGCTCGTCGTCACCTCCCCCGAGAGGCACGGCGGCGACCCCGCCGCGTGGCTCCCGACCCTCACCGCCATCGGCGAGCGCGGCATCACCGTGATCGTCGTCACCGACCTCCCCACCGCGGAGCTGCTCTCATGAGAATCCTCACCCTCGTCCGCTCGGAGTTCGCGCGGCTGGTCTCGAGCCGGATGGGCCTGCTCGCCCTCGTCGCGCTCATGATCGTGCCCGTCGTCTACGGCGGCCTCTACCTGTACGGCAATGCCGACCCCTACAACCAGCTCGACAAGGTGCCGGCCGCGATCGTCGTCGATGACACCGGCGACTACGGGCGCGACGCGGCCGACCAGCTCGTCGAGGACCAGCGGTTCGGCTGGGTGATCGTCTCCTCCGACGCCGCGGCGGAGCAGGGCGTCACCGACGGCACGTACGACTTCAGCCTCACGTTCCCCGCCGACTTCTCCCAGGACCTCGACTCCTCGGGCGACGCGCACCCGACCCAGGCCTCCCTCGTGCTCACCACGAACGACACGAACAGCTACCTCAGCACGACCCTCGCCAAGCAGGCGGCCGCGGCCGTGCAGGTCGTCATCACCCAGCAGGTCGGCGAGCACGCCGCCCGCACACTCCTCGACGCGGTCGACTCGATCAGGACGGGCCTCGTCGACGCCAGCAGCGGAGCATCGAAGCTCGCGGATGCCACCGCCACCGCCGCGGCCGGCGCGCAGTCGCTCGCCTCAGGCAGCAGCACCCTCGCCTCCGGCGCCCAGTCGCTCAGCGACGGCCTCTCGGAGCTGGACACGAAGGCCGCCGCCCTCCCCGGCTCCGCGACCACCCTCGCGGGCGGGGCCGCCTCGGTCGCCCAGGGGGCGGCTCAGGCCGCGGCCCTCAGCCCGAGCATCCGGTCGCAGCTTGCCGCCGCCTTCGCGGGATCGACTGTGCCGCCGACCGACCAGGCCACGATCCTCGGCGAGCTCGACGCGCTGTCCGGCGGGCTCGCGTCTGTCTCGGGCGGAGCAGCCCAGGTATCGGCAGGGGCCTCGGCCCTCAGCGCCACCGCCCCGACCCTTGCCGGTGCGATCCACTCTGCAGCGTCCGGGGCGTCGACCCTCGCCGACGGCGCGGCCACGGCCTCCACCGGGGCCACCGATCTAAGCGCTGGACTCACCCGGCTCTCGTCCGGCGCCACCGAGCTCGACGACTCCCTCGCCGACGGCGTCGACAAGGTGCCCGCGACCACCGATGTTTCACGTGGCACGACTGCCGCCGCCATCGCGACCCCCGTGGCCGTCGACCAGCACGCGATCACCGAGGCGCAGAACTACGGCGCGGGCCTCGCCCCGTTCTTCATCAGCCTCGCGGCCTGGATCGGCATCTACGCGCTCTTCCTGCTGGTGCGCCCGCTCTCACGGCGCGCGCTCACCGCGGTGCGCCGGCCGTTCAGCACGGCGCTCGCGGGCTGGATCACCCCCGCCGCCCTCGGGGCCGTGCAAATGGTCGCGCTGTTCGCGATCGTCACGGGCGTGCTCGGCCTGCAGCCGGCGAACGCGGGCGGGATGCTCGCCTTCATGATCCTCGTCTCGGCAACGTTCGCGGCGATCGTGCTCGCGCTCAACGTCTGGCTCGGCAGCATCGGACAGTTCCTCGGGCTGCTCCTCATGATCGTGCAGCTCGTCACCGCCGGCGGTACCTTCCCCTGGCAGACCCTGCCCGCGCCACTGGCGTTCCTCCACCAGGCCCTGCCGATGAGCCACGCGGTCGAGGGAGTCCGGCAGCTCATGTACGGCGGCGGCGACCTCTGGCCGGCGATCCTGCCGCTGCTGGTGTGGCTCGCGGTCGCGCTGGCGATCACCGTGCTCGGCGCGCGCAAGCAGGGCCGCTTCCGCACCCTCCGCGAGCTGCGCCCGTCCCCCCTGGCTGGTTGAGTAGGCCGCCCGCGGCCGTATCGAAACCCCGGGCAGCAGCTGGCGCTACAGGTTCCGCGCGGCGCTGCACGAATTTCAGTAGCGCGACGGGAAAGGTGTAGCGACAGGTTTCGATACGCGCGCCAGAGTGCGCTACTCAACCAGCTAGAACGTCACGTGCTGCGTCACCCACGCGTGCATGACGACAGCCGCCGCGGCTGACGCGTTGAGGCTGCGCGTCGAGCCGAACTGCGTGATCTCGACCGCGAGGTCGGCGGCGGCGAGCGCCTCGGCCGAGAGCCCGGGCCCCTCCTGCCCGAACAGCAGCACGCACTCCTCCGGGAGCGGGTGCGTCTCGATCGCCACGCTGCCGGGCAGGTTGTCGACCGCGACGATCGTGAGCCCCTGCGCGCGGCACCACTCGACGAAATCGGCGACATCCGGGTGGTGCAGCACGTGCTGGTACCGATCGGTGACCATGGCGCCGCGCTTGTTCCAGCGCCGGCGCCCGATGATGTGAACGGTCTTCGCGCCGAAGGCATTGGCGCTGCGCACGATCGACCCGATGTTCATGTCGTGCTGCCAGTTCTCGATGGCGACGTGGAACGGATGCCGCGAGGCATCCAGCTCCGCCTTGATCGCGTCGATGCTCCAGTACCGGAACCGGTCGATCACGTTGCGCGAGTCGCCGCGCGCCAGCAGCTCGGGGTCGTACCGCGGATCGTCCGGCAGCTCCCCGCGCCACGGGCCCACCCCGTTCGTCGAGAGCTCGACGCTCGGGTTCGTCTCGTCATCCACGGGTAGAGCGTACGGCTCCTCCCCATGCCGGGCATCGCGCCGTTCGCCCCGATCGCCCGCTGGGCCGCGGCAGGCCATCCGGCGCCTGTCAATCTCGAACTGTCTAGTGCTGTATAGCAATTCTTACTAGAGAGACATATACGATGACAGACACCATGCACTCCGACCTGAATCCCTACGCTCCGGGCTCCGGGCGAAAGCCGCCGGAGCTGTCAGGTCGCGACGCGGAGATCAACGCGTTCGACCTGACCATCGCCCGAACACGCAAGCGGAACTCCAGCCGCGGAATGGTCTTGTTGGGGCTCCGCGGCGTCGGCAAGACGGTGCTCCTCAAACGCTTCCAGCAGATGGCAGAGCGCGCGGAGTGGTTGATCGTCGAGATCGAGGGGACGACTGCCGACGATGGTGCCCTCGCCGTCCGACACCGCTTGGCGCGGGCCCTCACCTCCGCGGGCGCGAAGTTCAACAGGGTGGCGAGCGCCAAGGCCTCGCTGACCGACGCCCTCTCCTCCATCAGTTCCTTCAGCCTCTCGGTCGCTGGCGTGTCGGTGGGCTTGGGCGTCGAGCCCAACCCCACGCGGGCCAACTCCGGGCGGATCGAGGTCGACTTGGAGGAACTCATTGCCGACCTCGCCCCGGCGCTCCGCGCCAACTCGACGGCGCTCGGCATCTTCGTCGACGAGATGCAAGACCTCGATAGTGAACTTCTCAGCGCCCTGCTGACTGTTCAGCACAAAGCGGGGCAGAACGACTGGCCGTTCTTCGTCGTCGGCGCCGGGCTGCCCTCGCTCCCTGCGATCCTGAGCAGCTCGAAATCCTACGCGGAGAGGCTGTTCGACTATCGGACATTGGGCGCTTTGGACGCCGATCGAGCGCGCGACGCGGTGACTCTCCCGGCTGAACGCCTGAGCGTCCGCTTCTCCTCAGCCGCCGCCGACGAGATCGTCGAGGCGGCCGAGGGCTACCCGTACTTCCTCCAGACTTTCGCGATGAAGGCCTGGGATTCTGCGATCGGCAAGACGATCGAGCTGACCGACGCAGTCTCGGGCATAGCTGACGGGCGGCTCGACCTCGACATGGGCTTCTATCCGGCACGGTGGGACAGGGCCACGCCAGCAGAGAGACGCTATCTCGTCGTCATGGCCCAGCATCCGGGCGGCGAGTGCACCACATCAGAGCTCGCGCTCGCATTGGACAGCACGCAGCAGCGCTTGAGCACGATTCGTCAGGGTCTCATCCGGAAGGGTCTCATCTACGCCCGCGAGCGAGGCACCGTGGCATTCACCGTGCCAGGGATGTCGTCGTTCGTCGAACGGCAACGCGAAGTCCTGGATGACCTGCCGAAGAAGTGAACCCTGTTAACCTCGGCACATGCCCTGGACCCCGGATGCCCCCAGCACGGTATTCGCCGGTGACAACCTCCCCGTGCTCGCCACGCTGCCGGATGCCGTGTTCCGCCTCATCTACCTCGACCCGCCGTTCAACACCGGCCGCACCCAGCAGCGGCAGGCGATCACCACCAAGCGCAGCGCCGAGGGCAGCCGCACCGGCTTCCAGGGCCGCAGCTACGAGACCATCAAGGGCACTCTCACCAAGTACGACGACACCTTCGCCGACTACTGGGAGTTCCTCGAGCCCCGGCTGATCGAGGCCTGGCGGCTGCTCGACGACCGCGGGACCCTCTACCTGCACCTCGACTACCGCGAGTCCCACTACGCGAAGGTCGTGCTCGACGCGCTCTTCGGCCGCGACAACTTCCTCAACGAGATCATCTGGGCCTACGACTACGGCGCCCGGGCCACCCGCAAGTGGCCGAGCAAGCACGACACGATCCTCGTGTACGTGAAGAACCCGAAGGCGTACTACTTCGACAACGAGGCCGTAGACCGCGAGCCGTACATGGCTCCGGGCCTCGTCACGCCCGAGAAGGCCGAGCGGGGCAAGCTGCCCACCGACGTGTGGTGGCACACGATCGTGTCGCCGACCGGCCGGGAGAAGACCGGGTACGCGACGCAGAAGCCGGAGGGCGTGCTGCGCCGCATCATCCAGGCGTCGAGCGCCGAGGGCGACTGGGTTCTCGACTTCTTCGCGGGCAGTGGCACGACGGGCGCGGTCGCCGCAGCCCTCGGCCGCCGCTTCGTGCTCGTCGACCAGAACCCCGACGCGATCGAGGTCATGCGCTCGCGGCTCCCGGAGGCCACCGCCTTCGGTACCATCGACGCATGAGCGACCGACGCGAGATCGAGTGCTGGCTCACCGACATGGACGGTGTGCTCGTCCATGAGAACCACCCCGTGCCCGGGGCATCCGAGCTGCTGCAGCAGTGGCGCGACGAGGGCAAGCCCTACCTCGTGCTCACGAACAACTCGATCTTCACGCCGCGCGACCTGAGCGCCCGGCTGCGGGCATCCGGCCTGATCGTGCCCGAGGAGTCGATCTGGACGAGCGCGCTCGCCACCGCCGACTTCCTGCACTCCCAGATGCCGGGCGGCAGCGCCTTCGTCATCGGCGAGGCGGGCATCACCACCGCGCTGCACGAGGTCGGCTTCATCATGACCGAGAGCGACCCCGACTACGTGGTCATCGGCGAGACCCGCAACTACTCGTTCGAGGCCATCACGAAGGCCATCCGCCTGATCGGCTCCGGCTCGCGCTTCATTGCGACGAATCCGGATGCCACGGGGCCGAGCGCCGACGGGCCGATGCCGGCCACGGGCGCGGTCGCAGCCCTCATCACCAAGGCCACGGGCAAGGAGCCCTACGTCGTCGGCAAGCCCAACCCGATGATGTTCCGCTCGGCGATGAACAAGATCGGCGCCCACAGCGAGAACACCGGCATGATCGGCGACCGCATGGACACCGACATCGTCGCGGGCATCGAGGCCGGCCTGCACACGATCCTCGTGCTCACCGGCATCAGCGACCAGGCCGAGATCGAGCGCTACCCGTTCCGCCCCGACGAGATCCTGAACAGCGTCGCCGACCTGCTCTCGACCGAGCCGGTCGAGTCGGAGAACTAGAGGCCGAGAACTAGAGGCAGGAACTACGGCGCGGGCGTCGCGGGCGCTGTCGGCAGCACCTGCGGCTTCGCGACCGAAGTCGTGAACTCGGCGCCGCCCGTGCGGTTCACGAAGCAGTAGAACGTGCGGTTGCCCGCCGTCCAGTCCGCCTCATCCGCGGCGAAACTGCTCAGCACCTGGATGTCGTTGGCTGACGCGGCCGCCGCGTAGTCGATCACGGTGGGCACGGCGCACAGGGATGCGGCGAGCGCCTGCAGCGCGTCGACGCCGGGGTAGGCCGGGTCATCCGTCGCCGGGAACGTGCCCTTCAGCACGAGCTGAGCCGGATGCGGCTGGGTGCAGTCCACGACGGTGAACGTGTCCTCCCACGGTGACGTGAACGGCGCAATGCACTCGCCGCCGAGCAGCTTGTCCCAGTAGTACTCGCCCGGCGCGACCGGACCCACGACAGGCCCCGCCGACGCGGTGGGCGTGGGTTCCGCGACCACGGCCGGCGACGGAGTGTTCGCAGCGATCCGCGACCCGGCGAGGAAGAGCGCGATGAGCGCGAGCACGGCGACGAGGCCGCCCGCGACGGCCATCAGGATCTTCTGCGTGCGCGCGATCGGCGCGCGCGTACCGGGAGCGATCGGCCGGTCGACAACGACGAGCTCCCCGCCGGATGCCCGTGCCGGCAGTGCGGGAATGAGGGCGTCCTCGTACTCGACGAACTTGCTCTCGCCGAACAGCGAGTCGAGCGCGTTCACCTCGATGCCCTCGTCCTCGGGAGCGCCGAGCCCGATCGGCTGCGCTCCGAACACCTCGGTGACGCCCTCGATGGCCGGATCCACCGGCGCACCGAACCCCGGGAACTCCTGCCGCACGACCTCCGCGCCGCTGAACGCAACGGTCTCGGCGGGCGGGTAGGCATCCTGGTTGCGGAAGACCGGCGTCGCCTGCGTGGGCACGTCCCAGTCCGGCGCGGCCGGAGCCGTGGGCGTCAACTGCGTGGGCACGTTCCAGTCGGGAGTCGAGGGCGCGGGTTCGACCGGGGCGGGCGGCTGCTGGCCGAAGAGCGCGGCGAAGTGGTCGACCTCGGGCGGCGGCGCAGCCGGCGCGACGAGAGGCGGCGGCTCGGTGGGAGCAACGGGCGACTCGCGGTCGAGAGGCGCGACGGGCTCCGCGGGCGGCGGCTGAAGGGGCGCGGTGGGCTGCACGGGAGCGGCGGGCTCAGGAGTCGTCCCGCCAGGCGGCGTTCCGCCAGACGTCGTTCCGCCAGGCGTCAGGCCCCAGTTGAACCCGCCGCCGGGGGCGGCGGGCGGGGCACCCGCAGGAGTTGCTGCGGGTGGCGCGGTGGGCGGGCTGTACGGCTGGGCTGCGAAGAAGGGAGTGGTGGCCGGAGGCTGCTGCTGCGGTGCGGCGGGCTCGGGCGCTGCGGGCTGCTGGGCCGCGGGCATCCCTCGGCGCCGCGGCGACTTCTCCGCCTCGTCCTCCCCGAACTGGCTGGCCAGCCAGTCCGCGGGATCGAGATCGTCGTCCGCCATCAGGAGAGGCCCAGGTCGTCGAGTCCGATGGCGGCGAGGTAGGGGTATCCGGCCGCCTCGATGCGCTCGCGCGCGCCGGTGTTGCGGTCGACGACGACCGCGACGGCGGCGATCTCGGCGCCGACCTTGAGGAGGGCTTCGATCGCGGCGAGCGGGGAGCCGCCCGTGGTCGACGTGTCCTCGAGGACGATCACGCGCTTGCCCTGCAGCTCCGGGCCCTCGACCTGGCGGCCCCGGCCGTGGTCCTTCGGCTCCTTGCGCACGACGAAGGCGTCGTAGGAGAGGCCGCGCGCGGCACCCTGGTGCAGGATCGCGGTCGCGATGGGATCGGCCCCCATGGTCATGCCGCCGACCGCGCTCACGTCCACGACGTCGGCGATGACGTCGAGCATGACCTGGCCGATGAGCGGCGCGACCCGGTGGTCGAGCGATACCTTGCGCAGGTCGACGTAGTACGTCGCCTTCTTGCCGCTCGTGAGAGTGAAGTCGCCGTGGAACACGGCGTCGGCGGAGATGAAGTCGATCAGCTGCTGCTTGGCGTCGGTCACCAGTAAAGACTACTGATTCGGGCCGCGCCGATTCAGGGGGTGATTCCGCCGAAGACGACGAGGGTGCTGGCCACCAGCACGGCGGCAAGGGCGACGACGGTGATGATCACGGCGCTGCGGGTGTCGTTGCGATTGGCCGTCGTGTCCTCGTCGAGGAAGTCGTCGGATTCGGCCACACCTGCACCCTAGGGCTGTGCGGGCCGGGTTGTCCCCGCCCCATTAGGGGGATGGGACGGGCGTGGTTCCGCCCTCGGTACGGGGGCGTCGGGGGGAACCGTTAGCCTTAAAGCATGCGCGTCGGAACTTGGAATGTGAACTCGATCCGAACACGTGTGGGCCGCGTCGTCGACTGGCTCGTGCGTGAGGACATGGATGTGCTCGCCATGCAGGAGATCAAGTGCACGGAGGAGCAGTTCCCCTACGACGCCTTCTCCGAGGCGGGCTACGACGTGGTGCTCCACGGCCTCAACCAGTGGAACGGCGTCGCCTTCGCGAGCCGCCTCCCCATCGAGGACGTCTCCGTCGGCTTCGAGACGGCGCCCGGCTTCGGGAAGCCGCTTGAGGATGGCACGCTGCCGAAGGAGGCGCGCGCCCTCGGGGTCACCGTCTCCGGCACCCGGCTCTGGAGCCTCTACGTGCCCAACGGCCGCGAGCTCGAGAACGCCCACTACCCCTACAAGCTCGAGTGGCTCGCCAACCTGGCCACCGAGACGAAGGCGTGGATCGCCGCGCACCCCGACCAGCCGATCGCGCTCATGGGCGACTTCAACATCGCGCCGCTCGACATCGACGTGTGGGACATCTCCCTGTTCGCCGGCAAGACCCACGTGAGCCAGCCCGAGCGCGACGCGTTCGCGGCGTTCGAGGCCGCCGGGCTGGTCGACGCGCTGCGCACGCGCGGCATCGAGGGCTACACCTACTGGGACTACCAGCAGCTGCGGTTCCCGCGGAACGAGGGGATGCGCATCGACTTCATCCTCGGCTCGAAGTCGTTCGACGATCTCGTGACGGCGGCGAAGATCCACCGCGAGGAGCGCAAGGGCGACGCCCCGAGCGACCACGTCCCGGTGACTGTCGACCTCGCCGTCGACGACCAGGATGACGACGACCGCCCGATGTTCCTCTGACCGGTCGGTTGAGTAGGCCCCCTAGGGCCGTATCGAAACCCAGGTCGACCACCGGTTTCGATACGCGCGCCAGAGCGCGCTACTCAACCCGCGAGCAGTGCCGCCACGACGAGGAGTACGGGCACCGACAGCAGCGTCGTGATCAAGACGACGTCACGCGCGAGGATCTCCCCGCGCTCGTACCGCTGCGCGTAGTTGAACACGTTCTGCCCCGTCGGCAGCGCCGCGAGCACGGTGACGACGAAGAGCGCGGTGCCCGTAAGCCCGAACACGAAGTGGCCGACACTCCACGCCACGAGCGGCATCACCGCGAGTTTGAGGGCCGACGCGAGCAGCACATCCCGCCGGGACGAGCCGGGGGCCAGCGGGCGCTGCCCGTGCAGCGACATCCCGAAGCCGATCAGCACGACGGGGACCATCGCCGCACCGACGAGGCGGAAGGGCTCCATGACCGGGTCGGGCAGGCGCACCCCGAGCACGGCGAAGAGCACGCCCAGCGCAGACGCGATGATGATCGGGTTGGTGAAGGGCTGCACGAGGATGCGCCGCACCGAGACCCTGCCGCGGTCCTGGATGTCGAGGATCGTCAGCGCGACGGGCGCGAACACGAGAAGCTGCAGCAGGATGACCGGGGCCGAGTACGCCGGATCGCCCAGCACGTACAGCGCGACCGGGATCCCGATGTTGTTCGCGTTCGTGTACCCGGATGCCAGCGTGCCGATCACGGACTCCGACACCGACCGCTTCCAGACCAGCCGCGCGACGACGGCGAACACCAGCCCTGCCGCTGCCGCGGCGATGAGCGACACCGGAAGCAGCGACGAGAACAGCACGTGCACGTCGGCGTCCGCCAGCACGGTGAACAGCAGTGCGGGCGCCAGGACGTAGAAGGCAACGCGCCCGAGGACGAAGCGGCCGTGCTCGCCGAGCACTCCGGAGCGGCCCACGAAGTAGCCGGCGAGGATGATCGCGCCGATGATCCCGAACCCGGTGAGTACGCCGATCATCACACCAGTCTGGCGCATCCCTCTAGGATCGAGGCGTGGTTGACGGGGAAGACGACAAGCTGGCGACGAGCAAGGTCGTCACGACAGTGTTCGAGCAGATTCTCGCGGCAGTGCACGAGGGCACCCTCCTTCCCGGCGAGCGCATCAGCGACGCGGCTCTGGCCACGCAGTTCGGCGTCTCGCGCACGCCCGTGCGGGAAGCGCTGCAGCGACTGCGCGAGATCGGGATCATCGAGGCATCCCCGAGCCGCTTCACCCGCGTGGCGGTGGTGACGCCCGAGCAGACCGCGCAGGCCTACGTCGTGTGGCTCGCCCTCTACCGGGCCCTCATCGAGGAGGTCGTCCCGCATGTCGCGGAGGGCACTCTGGAGGTGCTCGAGGAGGACCACGCGCAGTACCTCATCGCCCTCACCAGGCTCGAGGTGCAGCAGATCGCCACCGCGAACTTCCTCTTCTTCAGCCGCCTGCCCGCCGAGTCCGCCAACCTGGCGCTGCAGCGCGCGATCGTCTCCGTCGTGCACATCGTGCGCCTGGGCAGCCTGCACCTGCCCGAGTACATCGACCTCGAGGCCCTTGGCCGCGCGCAGGGCCTCCTCCTCGAGGGCGTGCGGCTGCGCGACGTGCAGTTCGCGCGGGATGCGATGAAGCTGCTGGCCCAGATCCAGGTGCCGCAGGAGTAGCTGCCGCCGCTATGCTCGCGGAATGGCACAGGAGATCATCGTCGAGAACGACGAGGCGAAGCCGCCCCGCAGCTGGGACTTCTTCCTGACGGTTTTCCTGCTCTTCCTTCTGCTCGTCCTGACCGTGATCTTCCTGGTGCTCGGATTCGGCCTGAGCGTCGCGACCCTCGGCTGCGCCGACTCCTCGGAGTCCTGCAACGGGGTTGTCATCAGCGCGGGGACGGTCCTCGCGACCGTGGGCCCGGCACTCGTCGCCCTCGCCGGCATCGTCACCTCGATCGTCTTCATCGCGCGCCGTCGGGTGTCGTTCGTCGTGCCCCTGGTCGCGTGCCTCGCCGTGGTCGGGTTCTTCACGCTCGGGTCGTGGCTCGTGCGCCTGGCCATCCCCTAGGGCGCTGTCCTAGGGGCGCAGCAGCACCTTGATCGCGCGGCGCTCGTCCATCGCGGCGTAGGCCTCGGCGACCTCCGCGAGCGGCAGCTCGAGGTCGAACACGCGGCCCGGGTTGATCGCGCCCGACAGCACCTCCGGCAGCAGCTCGTCGATGTAGTTGCGCACGGGCGCGACACCGCCGTTCGCACCGACGTTGCTGCTGAACATGAGCCGGATGGGCAGCTCCGAACCACCGTTCGGCACCCCCACGTAGCCGACCGTGCCGCCGGGCCGCACGCTGCGCAGCGCCTGGTCCATTGACTCGGTGGTCCCGACGCACTCGAGCACGCAGTCCGGGCCGATGCCGTCGAACAGCTCCTTGATGCGAGCGATGCCCTCGGGCCCGCGCTCCTCCACGATGTCGGTCGCGCCGAACTCCCGCGCGACGGCCTGGCGATCTGCGTGGCGCGACATCGCGACGATGCGGGATGCCCCGAGCCGCTTCGCGGCGAGTACCCCGCAGAGCCCGACGGCCCCGTCGCCCACCACGACGACGGTGCTGCCCGTCGTGACGCCGGCGGAGACCGCCGCGTGGTGGCCCGTGCCCATCACGTCCGCGAGGGACAGCAGGCCGGGGATGAGCTCATCGGCGGGGAGCCCCGGAGTAGCGACGAGCGAGCCGTCGGCATGCGGCACGCGCACGAATTCGCCCTGGCCGCCGTCCGCGAACGCTCCGCTGCGATCATCCGCACCCCACCAGCCGCCGTGCAGGCACGACGTGCTCACGCCGTTGAGGCAGTTGACGCACGTCATGTCGCAGTCGTAGAACGGCGCGATCACGAAGTCGCCTACCTTGATCTTGGCGACGTCGGGGCCCACGGATTCCACGATCCCCACGAACTCGTGGCCGATGCGCTTTGGCGCCTTGGTCGGCACGACGCCGCGGTACGGCCACAGGTCGGAGCCGCACACGCACGCCGCGACGACCCGCACTATGGCGTCGCCGCCCGTGGAGAGCACCGGGTCAGGCACGTCCTCGAGCCGGATGTCGTGGTCGCCGTAGATCAGAGTTGCGCGCATGGTTCCGAGCCTACGCTCGCGCTCTCAACCGCCCGTCCAGGCGTGGACTCCGACCTCGACGCCCGCGGCCGCGCAGGCCTCCGTGACATCCTTGAGTCCGCCCACCCACTCGGCCGAGTCGCGGTCAAAGGTGCCGGTCGCCTGGGTCTGCCTGACGGGCACAGCGGCCTGAAGCCGGGCGACCGTTTCGGCGAGGTCGCCGCCCGGCTCGACCTGCGTGCGCGAGAGCACGCTGGATGCCAGGATCATCGCGCCGTTGTGCTCCTGCTGGCTGGTCCGGCCCTCCCGCAGTGAGATATCGGCGTTGTAGAGGATGGTCAGCACGTCGGTCATGGTGTCGCACGTGATGGCGGCCGGGATCGGTTCGGGCGTCGGCGCGGGCGCGGGCGGCGCGGTGCATCCGGCCAGCAGTACGACCGCGGCGACAACGACCAGGTGCCGAGAGATCATCACCTCACCCTAGGCGTCGACCCGGGACGGCTGCCACCCCTACAAGCGTTCACCGTATTCAGGACGTTGCACGCGCTCCAGCTGTCCTGAGAAGGGTATTCACCCCGTTGCACGCGCTCCAGCTGTCCTGAATACGGTGAGCGTTCTGGAGATCTCCGGCCTGGCCCGTCGCCGAGTGCCGCTGGGGGTCTACTCCATCCGCCGAACGGCGAGGCCGTCGGCATCCGGATCGATCTCCACCAGCACAGTGTCGCCGTCGCGGATCTCCCCCGCGAGCAGCGAGCGCGCGAGCTTGTCGTCGATCTCGTGCTGCATGAGCCTGCGGAGCGGCCGCGCGCCGTACACCGGGTCGTAGCCGCGCTCGGCGAGCCAGGCACGGGCATCCGGGGTCACGGCGAGTTCGAGGCGGCGCCCGACCAATCGACGAGCGAGGCGCTCGATGTAGAGCTCGACGATGAAGCCGAGGTCGTCCGTCGAGAGGGGCGCGAACACCACGATGTCGTCGAGGCGGTTCACGAACTCGGGCTTGAACGCCTGTCGCACGAGCTCGTTGACGGCGGTCTTGCGCTCCTCCCACGGGATGTCCTGGTCGGTGATGTACTGGCTCCCGAGGTTCGACGTGAGGATCAGGATCACATTTCGGAAGTCGACAGTGCGTCCCTGGCCGTCGGTCAGCCGGCCGTCGTCGAGCACCTGCAGCAGGATGTCGAAGACCTCCGGATGCGCCTTCTCCACCTCATCGAGGAGGATCACCGAGTACGGCCGCCTGCGCACCGCCTCCGTGAGCTGCCCGCCCTGCTCGTATCCGACGTAGCCGGGAGGGGCACCGACGAGCCGCGACACGGAGTGCTTCTCCCCGTACTCGCTCATGTCGATGCGCACGAGGGCCTTCTCGTCGTCGAACAGGTACTCGGCGAGCGCCTTCGCGAGCTCCGTCTTGCCGACGCCGGTCGGGCCGAGGAACAGGAACGAGCCCGTGGGTCGATCGGGGTCGGAGATGCCCGCGCGCGTGCGCCGCACTGCCTCGCTCACGGATCGCACCGCGTCCTTCTGGCCGATCAGCCGCTTGCCCAGCTCGGCCTCGAGGTGCAGTAGCTTCTCGGTCTCGCCCTGCGTGAGCCGGTCGATCGGGATGCCCGTCCACTGGGCGACGACGGACGCGATGTCGTCCTCCGTGACGGAGTCGTTGACCATGCGGTTCTCGATCGGGTCGGCGGACTCGGCGGCCTTCAACGCAGCATCGATGCCGGGGATGATCTCGTAGTTGAGCTGCGACGCCTTCTGGTAGTCGCCGGAGCGCATCGCCTTGTCGAGCTCGATGCGGGCGTCGTTGAGCTGCATCTTGAGGTCGCCGACGCCGGTGAGCGAGGCCTTCTCGGCCTTCCAGCGCGCCTCGAGCACCTCGAGCTCCGACGATCGCTCGGCGAGGTCGGAGCGCAGCTTCTCGAGCCGCGCCTTCGAGGCGTCGTCCTTCTCCTTCTTGAGCGCGAGCTCCTCGATGCGCAGCCGGTCGACCGCGCGCTTGAGCTGGTCGATCTCGACCGGTGAGCTGTCGATCTCCATCTTGAGCCGCGAGGCGGCCTCATCGATCAGGTCGATCGCCTTGTCGGGCAGCTTCCGCCCCGTGATGTAGCGGTTGCTCAGTGTTGCCGCGGCCACGAGTGCGGCATCGGTGATCGCGACCTTGTGGTGCGCCTCGTACCGCTCCTTGAGCCCGCGGAGGATCGCGACGGTGTCCTCTACCGACGGCTCGCCGACGAACACCTGCTGGAAGCGGCGCTCGAGGGCTGCATCCTTCTCGATGTACTGGCGGTACTCGTCGAGCGTGGTCGCACCGATCAGTCGGAGCTCTCCGCGCGCGAGCATCGGCTTGAGCATGTTCGCCGCAGCGACCGAGCCCTCGCCGCCGCCCGCGCCCATGAGCGTGTGCAGCTCGTCGATGAAGGTGATGATCTGCCCGTCGGAGTCGTTGATCTCCTTGAGCACGGCCTTGAGCCGCTCCTCGAACTCGCCCCGGTACTTCGCGCCCGCGACGAGCGCCGCAAGGTCCAGCGAGACGAGCTGCTTGTCCTTGAGCGAGTCCGCGACGTCGCCCGCGACGATGCGCTGGGCGAGCCCCTCGACGACGGCGGTCTTGCCGACGCCGGGCTCGCCGATGAGCACGGGGTTGTTCTTGGTGCGGCGTGTGAGCACCTGGCTCACCCGGCGGATCTCGGCGTCCCGCCCGATCACGGGGTCGAGCTTGCCGGCCCGCGCGATGTCGGTGAGGTTGACGCCGTAGCGCTGGAGGGCGGTCTTCTGCTCCTCGTCGGTGCCGGGGGCACCCTGCATGTTTGCCATCAGGAACCTTTCTTCTGTGACGCGGTCACGGTGAATTTGGGGGTGCGGAGGATCTGCCGGGTGGGTCCGACGATCCGCTCGAGGGTGGGCCGGTAGGCGAGGTGCGAGTTCCACACGCTCCACAGCTCGCCGCCCGGGCGCAGCACGCGGGCCGCGCCCTCGAACAGGGCGGTGGAGACGCCCGGATGCACGGCCGCCCCGCTGTGGAACGGCGGGTTGAGCACCACGAGGTCGGTGCCGCCGTCAGGCTCCCGCGAGAGCGCCTCGTCCTGCGTGACCCGCACGTCGAGGCCGTTCGCCTCGAACGTCAGGCGGGCGGATGCCGCGGCGGCGGCCGACCTGTCGGACGCGAGCACCTGCGCCTCCGGTGCCCGCCGGGCGAGGTATGCCGCAAGTATGCCTGTGCCGCAGCCGAGGTCCACCGCCGACTCGTACGCCGGAGCCTGGTCGAGCACCGAGAGCAGTGCGCGAGTGCCGATGTCGATCGACGTGCCCGCGAACACGCCCCCCGTGGCCGCGACCCACAGGCCGTCGTGCAGCTGCCGGCGGGGCTGCGCCTCCGCACCGGGGAGCGGCTGCCGCGCGATCAGCACGCGCGACTTCTGCCGTGCGTGCGTGACGTCGAGCTGCCCGAAGTGCCGCAGGAGCACCTCGTTCATCGACACCGTCATGTGCTTGAGCCGCCCGCCGGCGACGACCACGACGTCCGGATGCGCGTGGGCAGCGACCAGCGCCGCAATCTCCTCGAGCGCGTCGAGTGAGCGCGGCAGCCGCAGCAGCACGAGCTTCGCGCCGTCCACGAGCTCCGCCGCGAGCGGCAAGGACTGGTACGGGCCGGCGCCGTTCGCCGCGAGCGCGAGCTCACCGGCGAGCGAGTCCTGGTGCACGCGGGCGCGGGACGCGCCCCGGTCCAGCGCCCCGAGCGTGAGCGCGCCGTACTCGTCGCCGATGATGGCCGGCTCGGAGCCGGGGAGCAGCGCGGCGGCCTCATCGAGGATGAGGGTGTCCGCGGCATCCCAGGCGCGCAGGTCGGGCGCCTCGACGTCGGGCCAGCGCCGCAGGCTGTCGAAGTCCAGCGCGGCGGAGTTCATCGCCCCAGCTGTCGCCAGACGACGACCGCGTTGCTGCGCTTGGCGCGCTCGCCGGCGCGCAGGGAGACGACGTCGCCCTCCGTGCCCGCGGCGAACACGCGGCGGCCGGGACGCGCGAGCAGCTCGTCCGCGAGCGCGTGCTCGAGTTCGCGCACGCGCTCCGAGAGCGCCGCCACCTGGTTCTCGAGCGAGAGGATGCGCTTGATCCCCTCGAGGTTGAGCCCCTCGGCGCTCAGCGCGGCGATCTCTCGGAGCTGGGCGACGTCGCGCAGGGAGTACCGGCGGGACTGCCCGGCGGTACGACCGGGGCTCACGAGCCCGAGCCGGTCGTACTGCCGGAGCGTCTGCGGGTGCATGCCCGCGAGTTCCGCGGCGGCCGCGATCGCGAAAACCGGGGAATCGAGGTCCATCAGTGGTCCGCCTTGGCCCTCTCGAGCAGGTCGTCACGCGGGTTCTCGTTCGGCATCGCCTTCGCGAACGCCTCGAGGTGCTTGAGCGCGTCGGCGGTCAGGTGCGCGGGAACCGCCACCTGAACCTCCGCGAGCAGGTCGCCCTCGCCCTTCGCGGACGTGACGCCGCGGCCCTTGACCCGAAGGATGCGCCCACTGGGCGTTCCCGCAGCGACCCGCAGTTTCACGGGCTCACCGCCGAGAGTGGGCACCTCTATCGTCGCGCCGAGCGTCGCCTCCGTGAACGTGACCGGAACGACCACGCGCAGGTTCTGCCCGTCGCGCTCGAACACCGGGTGCTTGCGCACGGAGACGGTGAGCACGAGGTCGCCCGCGACGCCGCCGTCCGGGCTGGGCTCGCCCTTGCCCTTGAGGCGGATCTTCTGGCCGTCCGTGACACCCTCCGGGATCTTGACGTTGATCGCCTTGCCGCCCTGGGGCTGCAGCTTGATCGTCTCGCCGCGGATCGCCGTCACGAAGTCGAGCGTGGTGTTGGCCGAGACATCCCGGCCTTTCGTCGGGCCGCCGGCGCCGCGGTAGCCGCCAGAGGTCTGGCCGAAGCCGCCACCGCCGAACATGCCGCCCAGCAGGTCCTCGAAGCTCGCACTCGTCTGCGTGCGCCCGCCCTGGTTGAAGAGACCGCCGAAGACGTCCTCGAACCCGCCGCCCTGGGGGCCGCCCGCCTGGAAGCGGGCGCCCGAGCCCATGGCGCGGATCTGGTCGTACTCCTTGCGAAGCTCGGGGTCGGAGAGGACGGAGTGCGCCTCGCTGATCTCCTTGAACTTCGCCTCGGCCTTGGCATCACCAGGGTTGGAGTCCGGGTGGTACTGCCGCGCGAGCTTGCGGTACGTCTTCTTGAGGTCGGCCTCGGACACGTTCTTCGCGACGCCGAGCACCGCGTAGAAGTCCTTGTCGAACCAGTCCTGGCTGGCCATGCTGACCCTTACTCGGCCGGAACGAAGACGGCGACCTTCGCGGGGCGCACGAGGCGCTCCCCGAGAATGTAGCCGGGCTCGATCACGTCCGCGATCGTGTTGACCGTGACATCCGGATTGGGCAGTTGCACGACAGCCTCGTGGAACGCCGGGTCGAAGGGCTCGCCCGTCTCGCCGACCTGCTTGAGGCCGTACTTCTCGAAGGCGCCGCGCAGTTTCTGGGCGACGATCGTCAACGGCGCGCCCTCGACGAGGTCGCCGTGCGCCTCCGCGCGGGCGAGGTCGTCGAGCGCGGGCAGCAGAGACCGGATGACCTCCGAGATGACCGCGTCGCGATTGAGCTGCCGGTCGCGCTCGACGCGCTGGCGGAAGTTCACGAGCTCCGCCTGCGCGCGCAGCATGTCGGTGCGCATCTCCGCGACGAGGTCGGTGGCGGCCTGGTCGAGCAGGGCCTGGTCGGCCTCGCTCAGATCGTCGGCGGGGTCATCCGAAGCAGGGGCGTCGTCATCAGACGCCCCCGCCTCGGACGCTGCCGACTCGGTCTCGTCGATAGGCTCGACGGGCTC
>JAODAQ010000073.1 GCA_025463515.1 Rhodoglobus sp. | reverse complement strand
GCCTCGAAGTTCGGCGCGGACGCGGAGCACGAGGTGCGCCCGGCCGACGACATCGAGGGCTCGCCCTGGGCGAAGGAGGGGCTGGGGCTCGACATCGGACCGGCTACCGCGGCGGCGTTCGCCGAGGTCATCCGCAACTCCGAGACCGTGTTCTGGAACGGCCCGATGGGCGTCTTCGAGCTCGCGCCGTTCGCGGCCGGCACGAAGACCGTCGCGCAGGCGCTCACCGAAGTTAAGGGCCTGTCCGTCGTGGGCGGCGGCGACTCCGCCGCCGCGGTGCGTGCGCTCGGCTTCTCGGACGACCAGTTCGGTCACATCTCGACCGGCGGCGGCGCCAGCCTCGAGTTCCTCGAGGGCAAGAGCCTCCCCGGCCTGGAGGTGCTCGGATGGTAGCCAAGCGCGTCCCGCTCATCGCGGGCAACTGGAAGATGAACCTCGACCACCTGCAGTCGATCGCGTTCGTGCAGAAGCTCGCCTGGAGCCTCAAGGACGCGCGGTTCGACTACGCGGGCGCCGAGGTCGCGATCTTCCCGCCGTTCACCGACCTGCGCTCCGTGCAGACGCTGATCTCGGCCGACAAGCTCGAGCTGAAGTTCGGCGGGCAGGATCTCTCGGCCCACGACTCCGGCGCGTACACGGGCGAGATCTCGGGCGCGTTCCTCAAGGCGCTCGACTGCTCGTATGTGATCATCGGCCACTCGGAGCGTCGCCAGTACCACCACGAGACGGACGAGGAGCTCGCGGCGAAGGTCGCGGCCGCCATCCGCCACGGCGTCGTGCCGGTGCTCTGCGTCGGTGAGACCGCCGAGGACCTCGAGCAGCACGGCCCCAGCGCCGTGCCCGTCGCACAGCTTCGGGCCGGCCTCGCCGGCGTCGAGGCGGGCGCGGACATCGTGGTCGCCTACGAGCCGGTCTGGGCAATCGGATCGGGCCAGGCCGCGACTCCCGAGCAGGCGGAGCAGGTCGCCGCCGCACTCCGCGCCACCCTGGTCGAGCTCATCGGCCACGAGGCGGCGGATGCCACGCGCATCCTCTACGGCGGATCGGTGAAGGCGGCCAACATCGCCGGCTTCATGCGGCAGCCCAACGTCGACGGGGCGCTGGTGGGCGGGGCGAGCCTCGACCTCGCCGAATTCTCCAGCATCGCGCAGTTCCAGAAGCACGTCGGCACCTGACCAACAGGGGCACGAGCCGTCCGGGGCGCCTCCGGTTATACTGAAACGCGTTCTTCTGTGCCCGAAAGGCTTTTTGTGGAAATTCTCCAGGTCATCCTGCAGGTGGTGCTCGGCATCACGAGCCTCCTGCTGACCCTCCTGATCCTGCTGCACCGCGGTCGCGGCGGCGGCCTCTCCGACATGTTCGGCGGCGGTGTTACCTCCAACCTGGGGGCGTCCGGCGTCGCGGAGCGCAACCTCAACCGCATCACCGTCATCCTCGGGCTGATCTGGATCGCGTCGATCGTCGTGCTCGGGCTCATCACCAAATTCGACGCGGCCGGCTAAGGGGTAAGAGAACATGGCTTCTGGTGGCAGTGCAATCCGTGGCTCGCGCGTCGGCGCCGGCCCGATGGGCGAGCAGGACCGTGGTTTCCACGCCGAGCGCGTGCAGGTCTTCTACTGGTGCGCCAACGGGCACGAACTGAGCCCGTACTTCCTGGCGACGATCGAGGAGTCGGAGATCCCCGAGATCCTCGACTGCCCGAACTGCGGCCTGCCCGCGGGTCGCGACAAGGAGAACCCGCCGTCGGTCACGAAGCTCGAGCCGTACAAGACGCACCTCGCGTACGTGAAGGAGCGCCGCACCGAAGAAGAGGCGGCGAACCTGCTCGACGAGGCGCTGGAGCAGCTGCGCGCCCGTCGGTCACGGCTTACGGCCCAGTAAGCGTTACAGCGGATCGAGCTTGTCGAGATCTCACGAAACAATTCGTTGGTGAGATCTCGACAGGCTCGATCCGCTTTTTCTAGTACTCGACGGCGATGAGTTCGGCCGGAACCTCGGCCGCGGCTTCCTCGTCCACGAAGAAGACGGTGCGCAGGCGCCCCTCGACGCCCGCCACGGGCACCTCGTAGGGGCTCGCGCCCGCCAGTGCCAGGCCGAGCGCCGAGGCCTTGTCCGGGCCGGCCAGGGCCAGCCAGACGCGGTCCGACGCGTTGATCACGGGCAGCGTGAGACTGAGGCGCTCGGGCGGCGGCTTCGGCGAGTTGCGCACCGGAACGACCGTGGCATCCGTGACCTGGATGCCGGGGTAGTCGGGGAACAGCGAGGCGATGTGGCCGTCCGGTCCGACACCGAGGAACGTGATGTCGAACCGCGGGAAGTCGCCCGTCTCGGATGCCTCGGCCAGCTCGAGCGCGTAAGCCTCGGCTGCGGCATCCAGCTCCAGCCCGGCGTCGGACGCGGCGAATGGATGCACCGACTCCGGCAGCACGCCGATGTGGTCGATCAGCGCGGCACGGGCCTGCGTGTCGTTGCGCTCGGCGTCGCCCTCGGGCAGCCAGCGCTCGTCGCCCCACCAGAGCGAGACGCGCGACCAGTCGATGCTGTCGCGCGCCGAGGAGTCGTTGATCGCCTGCAGGATCGCGATGCCGACGGTGCCGCCGGTGAGGGCGATGTTCACCGTCGCCTGCTGGTCGAGCAGGTCCACCACCTTGGTGATGAAGCGCGCCGCGACGGCGCCCGCGAGGGCCTGCTTGTCGGAGTGCACCAGCACACGGCGCGCGGTCGTCACTGCGCCGCCTCCGCGGTCGGGATGGACCCCGTGATGAGCGGCTCGTCGAGCTGGCGCAGCCCGTTCTGCAGCACGTCGCCGTAGAGGTCGTCCGGGTCGAGGCGCCTCAGCTCCTCGGCGAGGCAGTCCCGCAGGCTGCGCCGGGGGAGCGAGATGTCGTGCGTCGGCTGGTTGGGCTGGATCAGCGTCGCGATGTTGGGGTGATTGCGCTCGAGCTCGATGACCCCGGAGGCCCGGTGCAGTTTCACACCTTGGATGCCGCTGGACCCGTGCGCGGGCGTGACCAACTCGTGCCGCGCCGAGACGCCGAGCTGCTCCTGCAGCCAGGCCGCCAGCAGCTCGGTGGAGGGGGAGTCGGGGGAGCCGTGCACCTCGATGGCCGTGATCGGCTCGTACGGCGGCTGGTCGAGCACCGCGGCGAGCTGGGCGCGCCAGAGCGTCAGGCGGGTCCACGAGAAGTCGGTGTCGCCGGGCGCGTAGGTGCTCGAGAGGTGGCGCAGGAACCCACGCGGGTCGGCCTGGGCCGCGGCATCCGTGATCCGGCGCTGGGCGATGCGCCCGAGCGGGGACTGCGAGACGACCGTGGGCGCCTCGCCGGGCCACCAGGCGACGACGGGCGCGTCGGGGAGCAGCAGCCCGGTGACCAGGCCCTCCTCGTCCGAGGCGGTGTCGCCGTAGGCCTTCAGCACGATGACCTCGCTCGCGCCGGCGTCGCCGCCGACACGGATCTGCGCGTCGAGGCGCGGATCGTCCTTGGTGATCGGGCCCTCCTTGGCCGTCGAGATCACGATGACGCGCATCGGGTGCTCGCGCGAGGCGTCGTTGGCGGCCTCGATGGCCTCCTCCTCGTGGCCGAGCTCGGTCGAGATCACGAGGGTCAGCACGCGGCCGAGGGCCACGGCGCCGCCCTCCTCTCGGATCTTGACGAGGGTCTTCGAGATCTGGCTCGTAGTGGTGTCAGGCAGGTCGACGATCACGGACGTCTCCAGGTTCTTCCGTCGCGGGCGAGCAGTTCGTCCGCTGAGCTCGGGCCCCACGTGCCCGGTCGGTACTGTTCGGGCTGCCCCTGGGTTGCCCAGAACTCCTCGATCGGGTCGAGGATCTTCCAGCTGAGCTCCACCTCCTGGTGACGGGGGAACAGCGGCGGGTCGCCGAGCAGCACGTCGAGGATGAGGCGCTCGTAGGCCTCGGGGCTGGCCTCGGTGAAGGCGTGGCCGTATCCGAAGTCCATCGTCACGTCGCGCACCTGCATGCCGGCGCCGGGCACCTTCGAGCCGAACCGGATCGTCACGCCCTCGTCGGGCTGCACGCGGATGACGAGCGCGTTCTGGCCGAGCGCCGAGGTCTGGCTCTCCGCGAAGAGATACTGCGGTGCGCGCTTGAACACGACGGCGATCTCCGTGACGCGGCGCCCGAGGCGCTTGCCCGCGCGAAGGTAGAACGGAACCCCGGCCCAGCGGCGCGTGCCGATGTCGAGCCGGATGGCGGCGAACGTCTCGGTGAGGGAGTCGGGGTTCATCCCGTCCTCGTCGAGGAAGCCGACGACCTTCTCGCCGCCCTGCCACCCGCTCGAGTACTGGCCGCGGGCGGTGGCCTTCGAGAGGTCCTTCGGCAGGCGCACGGCCGAGAGCACCTTCTCCTTCTCGGCGCGGAGGTCGGCCGCGTTGAACGAGACCGGCTCCTCCATCGCGGTGAGCGCGAGCAGCTGCAGCAGGTGGTTCTGGATGACGTCGCGCGCCGCACCGATGCCGTCGTAGTAGCCCGCGCGCCCGCCGACGCCGATGTCCTCGGCCATCGTGATCTGCACGTGGTCCACGTAGTTGGCGTTCCAGATGGGCTCGTAGAGCTGGTTGGCGAAGCGCAGGGCCAGGATGTTCTGGACCGTCTCCTTGCCGAGGTAGTGGTCGATGCGGAACACCGAGTCGGGCGGGAAGACCGACTCGACCACGGCGTTGAGCTCGCGGGCGGTCTTGAGGTCGCTGCCGAACGGCTTCTCGATCACCACGCGGCGCCAGGCGTTGTCCTTCTCGTCCGCGAGGCCGGAGCGGCGCAGCTGCTCGGTGACCTGCGGGAACGACTTCGGCGGGATCGACAGGTAGAACGCGTGGTTGCCCATCGTGCCGCGGTCGCGGTCGAGCTCGTCGAGCGTCTTCTTGAGCTCGGCGAACGCCTTGTCGTCGTCGAATTCGCCCTGCACGAAGCGGATGCCTTCGGCAAGCTGGTTCCAGACGTCCTCGTCAAACGGGGTGCGGGCGTACTGCGCGACGGCGTCGTGCACGACCTGCGCGAAGTCCTGGTCTTCCCAGTCCCGGCGGGCGAACCCGACGAGCGCGAAGCCCGGGGGCAGCAGCCCGCGGTTGGCGAGGTCGTAGACCGCGGGCATCAGCTTCTTGCGCGCGAGGTCACCCGTGACGCCGAAGATGATGAGCGCGCTCGGACCGGCGATGCGGTTGAGGCGACGGTCGG
>JAODAQ010000056.1 GCA_025463515.1 Rhodoglobus sp. | reverse complement strand
GTAGACGCCATGCTCCCAATCCCGTGCCTCCACCACTAGCGGCACGTTGGTCGCGCGGCGACCGCCGAAGATTATCGCGTCGATGACGACGCCCTGGGGGTCTTCCCAGTCATCCGAGATGCTCGGGGCCTGTCGCGCGGCGACGGTGAACCTCGAGTTCGGGTGTGCGGCGAGCCGGCCGGACGCGGGGGTCCAGTCCTTGCCCTGCCAGTCGATGAGGTGGTCGGGAGCCTTGTCGCTCATGCCCTCCCACCAGACATCCCCGTCGTCGCGGAGGGCGACGTTGGTGAAGATCGTGTTGCCCCAGATGGTCTCCATCGCGGTGGGGTTGCTCTGCCAGCCGGTGCCGGGGGCCACTCCGAAGAATCCGGCCTCGGGGTTGATGGCGCGCAGGCGGCCGTCCTCGCCGCGACCGAGCCAGGCGATGTCGTCGCCGACGGTCTCGACCTTCCAGCCGGGGATGGTCGACTGCAGCATCGCGAGGTTCGTCTTGCCGCACGCGCTCGGGAATGCCGCGGCGACGTGGAACACCCGGCCCCGGGGGTTGGTGACCTTGATGATCAGCATGTGCTCGGCGAGCCAGCCCTCGTCACGGGCCATCACGGAGGCGATGCGGAGTGCGAACGCCTTCTTGGCGAGGATGGCGTTGCCGCCGTACGCCGAGCCGAAGGACCAGATCTCGCGGGTCTCGGGGAAGTGCGTGATGTACTTCGTCTCGTTCGACGGCCACGGCACATCCTGCTGGCCGGGGGAGAGCGGGGCGCCCACGCTGTGGATCGCGCGGACCCAGTCCGTGCGGTCGCCGATGAGCGCGAGCGCCTCGGCGCCCATCCGCGTCATGACGCCCATGCTCGCTGCCACGTAGGGGGAGTCGGTGACCTGCACGCCGAGCTTGGAGAGCGGGGAGCCGAGCGGGCCCATCGAGAACGGGATCACGTACATCGTGCGGCCGCGCATGCTGCCCTCGAAGAGCGGCTGCAGGGCGGCGCGCATGTCGGCCGGGTCGTGCCAATTGTTCGTGGGGCCCGCGTCATCCTGCTTCGCGGAGCAGATGAAGGTGCGGCTCTCGACGCGGGCGACATCGTTCGGGTCGCTGCGGGCGAGGAAGCTGTACGGGCGGTGCTCGGGGTTGAGGCGGATGAGGGTGCCGCTCTCGACCATGTCGCGCGCCAGGGCGTCCCACTCAGCCTTGGAGCCGTCGCACCACACCACGTCGTCGGGCAGCGTGAGGGCTGCGATCTCGTCGACCCACGTCACGACAGAGGCGTGAGCCCCGTCCGGAACCGCGGAGTCAGTCCTGCTGATCTCGGCGATGCTCATAGTCTGTCCTCCTATCGAAGATGTGGTGTTCTTCCACTATGCGCGTGAGTTTGCCGCCGTTCTACGCCCATCTGGTCGAAAGAAGGGTAAATCTTTAGGTATGGTGACGGTGTGAATGATCTTGTGACCCTCGGGCAGCGCATCCGGCACTTCCGCACGCGCGCCGGTATGACGCTCGACCAGCTCGGCGAGAAGATCGGTATCGCCGGCAGCCAGCTCTCACTCATGGAGAACGGGCGGCGGGAGCCGCGCCTCTCCCTGCTGTCGGCGATCGCCGCAGCCGTGGGGGTGCAGCTCTCCGACCTGCTCGACGAGGCGCCGCCGAGCAAGCGGGCGGCCCTCGAGATCGAGCTCGAGCGCGCGCAGCACAGCAGCGTCTATGCGTCGTTGGGGCTGCCGAGCATCCGGCCCTCGAAGGGCACGAGCGACGAGACGCTCGAGGCCATGGTGGGACTGCACCGCGAGCTCGCCCGCCGAGCGCGCCAGGCGATCGCGACACCGGAGGAGGCCCGGCGCGCCAACACCGAGCTGCGCCAGCACATGCGCACCCTCGACAACTACCTGCCCGAGATCGAGGTCGTCGCCGAGAGGCTGCTCGCCGAGGTCGGCCACAGCACGGGCGCCCTCACCCACCGCTCCGTGAGCCGCATCGCAGAGAAGCTGGGCTTCGAGCTCGTGCACGTGCACGACCTGCCGCACTCCGCGCGCTCGGTCACCGACCTGGAGAACGGCCGGATCTACCTCCCGCCGGCCTCGGTCCCGGGCGGCCACGGCCTGCGCGGCATGGCACTGCAGGCCATGGGCCACCGCGTTCTGGGCCACACGACGCCCTCGACCTACGCCGAGTTCCTGCAGCAGCGGCTCGAGATCAACTACTTCGCTGCCGCTGTGCTCATGCCCGAGCGCCAGTCCGTCGAGTTCCTGGCGGCCGCGAAGGCCGATCGCAACATCGCCGTCGAGGACTTCCGCGATGCCTTCGGCGTGACTCACGAGGCTGCGGCGCTCAGGTTCACCAACCTCGCCACCACGCACCTCGACCTCGAGGTGCACTTCCTCCGGGTCGGCGACGACGGTGCGGTGTCGAAGGCCTACGAGAACGACGGCCTCCGGCTTCCCGTGGATGTCACGGGCTCGACCGAGGGCCAGTTCGTGTGCAGGCACTGGAGTGCCCGCACGGCGTTCACGCGTACCAACCGGACCACCGAGTTCTACCAGTACACGGACACCCCGGAAGGGACCTTCTTCGACTCGACGCAGACCGGCACGACCGCGGCGGAGGAGTTCTCGATCACGATCGGCGTGCCGTTCGCGCACTCGAAGTGGTTCCGCGGCCGGGAGACCACGAACCGGACGGTCTCGACCTGCCCCGATGAGAACTGCTGCCGCAGGCCGGCGCCCGACCTGAGCGAGCGGTGGTCGGGGAAGGCGTGGTCCAGCGCCAAGCTGCACGCGCACATCCTGTCGCCGCTGCCCTCCGGCACTTTCCCGGGGGTGGACGACCGCGAGTTGTACGAGTTCCTCGAGGTTCACGCCACCGGGGCATAGCCCGCGCGTCGTCGGGTCTTTGGCCTCCCTCCGTGCGAGGGATGCAGCGGAATGCGGTCTCGGCGCGCCACGCTTGACAGGCTATTCATCCGATGTTTATGCTCGACCAGAGCCGATGGCGGCTCCGTGGAGCCAATGGAGGTTTTCGGGTGAGTACAGCAGCCGCAAGGCCAGTCTTGCTCGAAGTGGTCGGTGCCACCAAGAACTTTCCGGGCGTGCGGGCTCTCGACAAGATGCAGCTCACGCTCCGCCACGGCGAGGTCCTCGCGCTCGTGGGCGAGAACGGCGCGGGCAAGTCCACGCTCATGAAGCTGCTCTCGGGCGGGTACCAGCCGGACGAGGGCGAGTTCTTCCTCAACGGCGAGCCGCTGGTCATCTCCAGCCCCAAGCACGCGCAGGAGCTCGGCATCAGCATCATCCACCAGGAATTCAACCTGATGCCCGACCTCACCATCGCGCAGAACATCTACATCGGCCGCGAGCCCCGCAGGGCCGGGATCTTCCTCTCCGACCGCGAGCTCAACCGCACGACGGCCGAGCTCTTCGACCGCCTCGGGCTCGCCCTCGATCCCACTCTCCTGGTCGGCGACCTCACCGTCGCGCGCCAGCAGATGGTGGAGATCGCCAAGGCCCTCAGCTGGAACGCGCGAGTGCTCATCATGGACGAGCCCACCGCCGCCCTCAACGACGCCGAGGTCGAGACCCTGTTCGGCCTCATCCGCCGGTTCACGACTCCGGAGACCGGCGTCATCTACATCTCGCACCGGATGCACGAGCTCGAGCAGATCAGCGACCGCGTCACCGTCATCCGCGACGGGCACTACGTCGACACGCTCGACACCGCCAAGGCGCCGATCTCGGAGGTCATCTCGCTGATGGTCGGCCGGGATGTCGCGGGCGAGCGCCGCGCGCCCCAGCCCGCGGGCGACCGCGAGGTGGTCCTCTCCGTCGACCACCTCAGCAACTCCTTCCTGCACGACGTGGGCTTCGAGCTGCGCAAGGGCGAGATCCTCGGATTCGCCGGTCTCATGGGCGCCGGCCGCACCGAGGTCGCGCGGGCCGTCGTCGGAGCCGACCGTGCCACCGGCACCATCCGCCTGCACGGCCGCGAGGTCTCGATCTCGAGCCCGGTCGACGCGGCCCGGCTCGGTATCGGGTACCTCTCGGAGGACCGCAAGAAGTACGGCGTCCTCCTGGAGCGCAGCGTGCGCGAGAACGTCATCCTCTCCTCGATGCGCGACTACCACGGCGCCCTGGGCTTCATGCGAGAGCGGAAGATCGAGAAGGCCGCGCGCGGTGCGGTCGAATCACTGCGGATCAAGACCCCATCGACCGCCCAGCTCGTCAAGAACCTCTCCGGCGGCAACCAGCAGAAGGTCGTCATCGCGAAGTGGCTCGCACGGGACTGCGACGTGCTCATCTTCGACGAGCCCACCCGGGGCATCGACGTCGGCGCGAAAGAGGAGATCTACGCGCTACTGGCCGAGCTCGCGGCATCCGGCAAGTCGATCATCATGATCTCCTCCGAGCTGCCGGAGATCCTCCGCATGTCCGACCGGATCGCCGTCATGTGCGAGGGGCGCCTGACGGCCGTCCTCGACAGTGCCGACGCCACGCAGGAGAACATCATGGCCCACGCGACGCACTTCAGTGCTGAAGGAACGGTGAAACAGTGACCACCCCCGCCCCCGCCGAAGCGACCCGCTCTCCGCTGGCCGCCCTGCGCGGCTCGCTGCAGCAGGTGCTCGCGTTCGCGAGCCTCATCGTGATCGTGGTGTTCTTCTCCATCGCGAGCCCGCACTTCTTCACGAGCAACAACATCGTGAGCATCCTGACGGCGGCCACGGTGACGGGCATCCTCGCCCTCGGCACGACGTTCGTCATCATCACGGGCGGCATCGACCTGTCGATCGGCACCGGGATGATCCTGTGCGGGGTCATGGCGGGCGTGTTCCTCACCTACTGGGGCTGGCCGCTGTGGGCCGGCGTCGCGGGCGCCATCGTGTTCGGCGCGCTGCTCGGCTTCGTCAACGGCGTGAACATCGCCGTGCTGAAGATTCCGCCCTTCATCGCCACCCTCGGCATGATGCTCATCGCGGCAGGCCTCTCCCTCGTCATCTCGGGAACGAAGCCCATCTACTTCAACGACCAGCCGGCGTTCCAGCAGATCATGAACCTGTCGATCATCCCCGGCGCCCGGTTCCCGCTCGGCGTGCTGCTGTTCATCCTGATGATCGTCGTCGCGGCGATCGTGCTTTCACGCACGGTCATAGGGCGCTACACGTTCTCGATCGGCAGCAACGAGGCCGCGACCGCGCTCTCCGGCGTGAACGTCACCAAGTGGAAGATCATCATCTACTCGATGTCCGGCCTGTTCGTCGGCCTTGCCGGCGTCCTGTCGGCCTCGCGGCTGAGCTCGGCCCAGCCCACCGGCGGCATGGGCCTCGAGCTCGAGGCGATCGCCGCCGTCGTGATCGGCGGCACGTCGCTCCAGGGCGGCAAGGGCTCCATCGTCGGCACCGTCATCGGCGCCCTCATCATGGCCGTGCTCACCAACGGCCTGCGCATCATCTCCGTTCCCCAGGAATGGCAGTCGGTCGCCGTCGGCTGCGTCATCCTCATCGCCGTGTACCTCGACATGCTGCGCCGGAAAGGGGCGTAGTAGACAGCACCAACCGTTCCATCACTGCACTCCCATCCACCACACCACAAGGAGCATCAATGAAGAAGCGACTCATAGGAGCGGCCATCGCGCTCTCCGTCACAGCCCTGCTCGCGGGCTGCGCAACCCCCTCCGACGGCGGCGACGCCGGCGGCGACTCGGGCGCCAAGCCCTACATCGCGATCATCTCGAAGGGCTTCCAGCACCAGTTCTGGCAGGCCGTGAAGGCCGGCGCCGAGCAGGCCGCCGAGGAGTTCGGCGTCGAGATCACCTTCGAGGGGCCCGACACCGAGGCCGACGTCGACCAGCAGATCCAGATGCTGCAGACCGCGCTCGACAAGAGCCCGGCCGCCATCGGCTTCGCCGCCCTCGACAGCCAGGCCGCCGGCCCGCTGCTGCAGCAGGCGAAGGACGCGGGCATCCCCGTCATCGCGTTCGACTCGGGCGTCGACAGCGACATCCCGGTCACGACCGCCTCGACCGACAACCTCGCTGCCGCAGCAGAGGCTGCCAAGCACATGGCCGACGCGATCAACCACGAGGGCAAGGTCGCCCTGGTCGTCCACGACCAGACCAGCGTCACCGGCCAGGAGCGCCGTGACGGCTTCGTGAAGTACATGGAGGACAACGAGCCGAACATCGAGATCGTCGACATCCAGTACGGCGGCGGCGACCAGGCGAAGTCCGCCGACCTCGCGAAGGCGATCATCGCGGCCCACCCCGACCTCAAGGGCATCTACGGCTCGAACGAGGGCTCGGCGATCGGCGTCGTCCAGGCCGTCAAGGAACTCGGCATCGACCCGGCCAAGCTGGCTGTCGTCGGCTTCGACTCGGGCAAGGCGCAGATGGATGCCATCCGCTCCGGCCTGATGCTCGGCGCGATCACCCAGAACCCCGTGGGCATCGGCTACGAGACCGTGAAGGCCGCCGTTGAGGCGCTCGACGGCAAGACCCTGCCGAAGACGATCGACACCGGCTACTACTGGTACGACTCGACCAACATCGACGACGAGAAGATCGCCGCGGTGCTGTACGAGTAGTCCGTAAGACCGATCGCCCCCGCCGCGTTGTGCATTCGCGGCGGGGGCGATCTACGCCTGCGGGGCCTTCGATGCGAGGCGCGCGGCAGCTGGTCGCGGTAGGCGCATTCGCGGACTAGCGCAGCCCTCTCGCCCCGCCAATCGTCAGAAGACGCTCTAGATCGGGCTCGTCACAGCAACTCTTGACGACTCGGTTCAGACGGCTGGGCGCGAGACTGCAGGAGATGCACTTCGAGCGCCGACGAAGAGCACTTTTTGCGGACTCGGCCAGACCGTGGTCCGGTCTAGCGCAGCGACGCCGCCGGGAGGTCGAACCAGCGCAGGTGCTCGAAGTCGGTGCTCACGAGGTCGGCCACGTGATCGGCGTCGGGTTCGGGCAGTGACGCGAACAGCGCCTCGGCCTCGGCGAGGTAGCCCGCCAGAGCCGACTCCGGCGCAGTGTCGTCGTGGTGCGGGTAGGTGAGCCGCCCGTCCGCGTCGTACGAGAGCTGCGAGAGGCGCATCGGCGGCTCGATCGGCCCGTTCTCGTGGCGCCACAGCCCGGACTCGAGTGAGAAGCGGTACTGCGGCACGAGCTTGTAGCCGTGCTCGGCGATCATCGCGACCGCCCGGACGATGTACTCGAACACGGTGTCGCTGATGAAGTAGTTGAAGCTCACGCGCACCCAGCCGGGCTTGATGCCCTCGCAGCCGCCCGCGATCTCGCGCTCGAACTCGTGCGAGCGCTCGAGGTCGATGCCGAGCAGGCGGTGCCCGTAGGGGCCGGCGCACGAGCATCCGCCCCGCGACTGGATGCCGAACAGGTCGTTGAGGATCGCCACGACGACGTTGTGGTGCAGGTACCGGCCCTCGGGCCGCTTCACTACGAACGAGACGATCGAGAGGCGCTCCGCGAGCGGGTTGCCGAGCACCTGGATGCCCGGGTGAGCGCCCCACGCGGAGAGTGCCCGGCGCAGGAAGTCGTGCTCGAGTGCCTGGATCGTCTCGACGCCGACCGCCTCCTTGAGCCCGAACACGAGCCCGGCCCTGATCGACTCGATGATCGCGGGCGTGCCGGCCTCCTCGCGGTGGGCCGGGTCGGTGAGGTAGCGGTGCTCGAGCGGGTTCACGTAGGCGACGGTCCCGCCGCCGACCATGTCGGGCACGGAGTTGGACAGCAGAGCACGGCGGGCGATGAGGATGCCCGGGGTGCCGGGCCCGCCGATGAACTTGTGCGGCGAGAGGAACACGGCGTCGTAGCCGTGCCGCATGTCGATGTCGACGTAGGGCGCGGCGGCGGCGAAGTCCCAGAACGCGAGCGCGCCATGCTCGTGCAGCACGCGCGTGATGAGCTCCGAGTCGGTGACGATGCCCGTGACGTTGCTCGCGGCGCTGAACGACCCGATCTTGAGCGGCCGGTCGGCGTACTTCTCCAACTGCTCAGCGAGGTGGTCGACGTCGACATGGCCGTCGGCGTCCTCGTGGATGGTCACGACATCGGCGATCGACTCGCGCCACGGCAGCTCGTTGCTGTGGTGCTCGTAGGGCCCGAGGAAGACGACGGGCTTCTGGTCGGCGGGGATGCCGGCCGACAGCCCGTACTTGAGGTCGAGGTCGGCCGGGATGCGCAGGCCGAGGATCCCGACGAGCTTGTCGATCGCGGCTGTCGAGCCGCTGCCGGCGAAGATCACGACAGTATCATCGTCGCCGTGCACCGCGCGATGGACTGTGGCGCGGGCATCCTCGCGGAGCCTCGTGGTCTGCAGGCCCGTGCCGCTCGACTCGGTGTGGGTGTTCGCGTAGCGGGGGAGGACCTCGTCGCGGATGAAGTTCTCGATGAAGCCGAGGGACCTGCCGCTCGCCGTGTAGTCGGCGTAGGTGACGCGGCGCGGGCCGAACGGGCCGGGCGTCACCTGGTCGTCGCCGATGACCGACTCGCGGATGCGGGCGAGCAGCGGCGAGTCGACGAGCGCCGGGTCGGCGGGCGGAACGTCATCGTTCATTGCGACACGGTAGCAGCGAAGGGTGCGCTGCCGTCAGGGGGCGGGAGTGACGCCCCGGAACGTCGCCGGGTACTCGTCGAGCCAGGTCCAGCGGCTGATCGGCCAGCTGATCACGATGGCGCGACCCACGACGTTGCCCATCGGCACGAACCCGCCGCCGGGGTCACCGAGGTGCGCAGTGGAGTCGGCGGAGTTGTACCGGTTGTCGCCCATGACCCAGAGCGCGTCATCCGGAACCGTCACGCTGAACGGCTCGCGGGTCGCCTGGCTCGCCCCGCTCGGGACCACGATGTACGGCTCCTCGAGCGGGATGCCGTTGACCGTCAGCTGCCCGAAATCCGTGCAGCACACCACGGTGTCGCCGGGGAGCCCGATGACGCGCTTGACGAGGTGCTCGCCGTCGTTGGGCGCTTCGAAACCCAGGAACACCAGCACCGCGTCGAGCCAGGTGCCCGGCTCGCCGGCGTCGGGCGGCAGCCACCCGCCGGGGTCGCGGAAGACAACGACATCGCCGTGGGCGAGCGGGGAGAACCGCGGCTCGAGCTCGTTGACGATGACCTTGTCGTCCTCCTGCAGGGTGTGCTCCATCGAGGCAGAGGGGATGTAGAAGGAGCGGATGACGAACGTCTTGAGCAGGAACGAGATCAGCACTGCCGCGAGGAGGACCAGCAGGAGGTCGCGGGCGAAGCGCAGGGCCCGGGCACGCGCGGCCACGTCAGCTGGCCAGCGGCGCGGGCTGCGCATAGGTCAGGAACGGCGCGAGCCGCCGCTCGAACTCGGCGCGGTCCGCCGCGGGCAGCAGCGCGTTGGCGCCGTAGCTCACCACCACGGACGCCGAGCTCCACGTGAACGAGACCCACTGGCCCGCCGGCCCTGCGGCGAGGCCGCTCGTGGTCTTCGCATCGTTGTGCACGAGCACCGGGGCTGTGAAGCCGTGGCTGTCGAGGATGCCCCGCACGACGTCCATCGCGCGCTCGGCGTCCTGGGGCGCCGTCGCGCTCAGCCAGGCCGGGGTGTTCACGGTGACGAGCATGGACAGGCCGCCGTACCGGTTCTCGGCGGGGAAGTAGACCTGCCCGCCGTCCTCCTCCGTCCAGTCGAGATCGAGCGCCGCACGGATCTCCGCGGTGATCGCCTCGCCGAGCCGGACGCCCTCCTCCGCGGTCGGGCCGGTGAGCGCCTCGGCGGGGTCTGCCCCGCCGACGCCCGGGTAGTCGCGCCAGGAGACGGTCTGCTCGGTGCCGTCCGCCGACCTCTCGACTGTCACCACGCCGCGGGCGCTGTCGACGATCGTCCCGCCGATCGCCACCGTGGGCACTCCGAGAACGATGATGCCGAGCGCTGCCGCGCCGCCGACCAGCCACGTGCGGGGGCGCAGCCGCGCGACCCTGTTCTCCGTGAGGCCCAGTCGGAGCGCTCCGAGCACGACCGTCCGGCGAGAGAGGCCGAGCTCCCGGCTTCCCTCGAGATCGGCGAGCCACTCCTCGAGCCGGTCGGCGCGGCGCGCGGCAGGCAGCGACGCGGCGATGAGGCGGAGCATCCGTTCGCCCGCGCTCACGTGGCACCGCCGGGGATCACCGGGCTCCAGTACCCCGCCGGCGCTCGCCGGGCCTCGAACGCCGCGACGACCTCGCGGGCGGCGGGCGCGCCGTCGGCCGTGAACCGGTAGAGGCGGCGGCGTGGGCCGTCGCGGGTCGTGTCGTCCTCCCAGTGGCCCACGAGCCATCCGGACTCCTCGAGGCGGCTGAGGATGGGGTACACGCTGCCTGCCGGCCTGCCGGTCGCCTTCACCAGGCGCAGGCCCCAGACCGGGTCGCCAGCGTCGAGCAGTGCGCGGAGCACCTCGACGGTTGGCGCGGTGACGCGCTGGAGGGGCTGCATGTCGCTTATCCTAGGTATATAGAATAAGAATGCGCAAGCTCCGCGAGGCTGGCGCGACCGCGCGGCCCTGACGGAAGATGGGGCATGGCAGTTCGACGCCGGATGCTCGTGGTGGCCGCGCTCGCGGCATCCGTTGCTCTGCTCGCGGGGTGCACCCCCGCGCCGGCCCTGCCGAAGCCGATCTCGGAAGCCGAGCGTGAATTTCTGGAGGCGGCTCCCACCGCCGTCCTCGCGGACGAGTGCTCTTCCGCAGCGGGCGTGCTCGATGTGCAGAGCGCCGGTGGTAGGTGGACTCCCGTGGTCGCCGCCGGCTTCGACGAGGACGAGGTGACCAGGCAGTTCTTCGCGTGCGAGTCGAAGTACACCTCGGACCCGGCGGGGCCCAGTCCGGTGGACCTGCTCACCGATGACGAGCGCGCGTGGATCTGGTCGTACGACCAGACGCGACTCGTGCCGTGCCTGCAGCTGCTCGGCTACGACCTCGAGAACCGGTCGGGCGGCTACATCAAGAGCAACGGGCCGTTCTGGAGCCCGTACTCGGAGATGGTGCCCGTGCCGGCGTCCGCGGGGGAGTGGGCGCGGATCGACCGGGCGTGCCCGCCGTCGCCGGTCGGGCCGGCCGTGCGGCCCGAGGTGCCGGTGGGCTGAGCACGCGGTTGCACGGCATGCGAGGATGCTCGCGTGGAGTTGAGGGATGCTGACGTTGTCGTCTACCGCCGTGGGCTAGTCGTTGCCCTGTTCGCGGTCGACGTGGTCGCCGCGCTCTGGCTGGCTATCCAGTCCTTCTTCTTGGGCCTCGGGAACTGGGGGCGATACACCGACCTCGACTCCGTCCGGGATCTCCCGCTGTACTGGGTGAACGTCCTGGCACTCGCTCTGATCACACTCGCGACCGTGTGGAACGTGCGCGCTGAGTACCGGGACGGGCACCGGTTCGTCGCGGGTGCGGTACTCGCGGGCTTGTCCTTCGTGCCGCTGCTCTTCGGGCTGTGGCAGCTTGCCGCGACGCCGTAGAGGGTCCGGGCCTAGTCCCCAGCGTTTCCGAGGGAGTTGGGATGGTGCCCCCAGGCAGATTCGAACTGCCGCCCCTGCCTCCGGAGGGCAGTGCTCTATCCCCTGAGCTATGGGGGCTAGGGAACGTCACCTAGGTTACCAGCGCCGTGACAGGATCGAGACATGCTGCGCACTGTCACCAACCACCTCGAGCTCGACATCCGCGGCACCACGAACATGGTGTTCAGCATCACCGCCGCCCAGGGCTCGGCCGTGACATCCGAAACGCTCAGTTTCGTCCTCGATGGCGAGCCGCAGCGCGCCACCGAGCTGACCGACCGGCACGGGACCCGCCTGCACACGTTCGTGAGCGGCCCCGGCCGCATGATCGTCGACTACACGGCGGATGTCGCGGGCCGCTCCGATCCGGCGCCCTCCGTCGATCTCGACCTCGTCACCTACCTCCGCCCGAGCCGCTACTGCGAGTCCGACAGCCTCACGCCCACCGCCCGCTCGGAGTTCGCGGGCCTCAAAGGCCACGAGCTGCTCTCCGCGGTCACGCTCTGGGTGTGGGAGCGGCTGCGCTACGTGCCGGGCTCGAGCCTGCCGACCGACGGCGCCGAGCAGACCCTGCTCGCGCGCAAGGGCGTCTGCCGCGACTACGCCCACCTCGTCATCGCCCTGCTGCGGGCCCTCGACGTGCCCGCGCGCATGGTCGCCGTCTACGCGCCCGGCCTCTCGCCCATGGACTTCCACGCCGTGGCCGAGGCACACGTGGACGGAGCGTGGTGGGTCGTGGATGCCACCCGCCTGGCCCCTCGTGAGAGCATGCTGCGCATCTCGACGGGGCGCGACGCGGCCGACACCGCGTTCCTCACCAACCACTGGGCAGACCTCATCCTCACGGACATGAGCGTCCTCGCGATTGTCGACGACCTCCCACAGGACGACGTCAACAAGCTCGTGCAGCTGGGCTGACGGCTAGCCGAGCGCCGGGGTGATGTACTCCATCAGCGGCGCGACATCGGCGGCGCCGAAGAAGGTCGTGGACTGCGCGGTGATCCAGTACTCGCCCGTGAACGCCTGTGCGACGCCGGGCCCGCCGTTCGCGAAGAAGTACCCCTCGATCCCGAAGTCATCGACCGCCGTCGAGCTCGACGCGGCTGCAGCGCGCACGTCCTCGAGACGCGAGCCGAGCAGGTGGGCGACGCTCACATCGATCGTCGCGCCGCTCGACTGGTTCTGCCAGCGGCACGCGACGCCCTGCGCGGCGATCGCGTCCCCTGCGAAGGTGCCGGGGGAGGGCGCCCATCCGTCGATCGGGCCGAAGTTGAGGTTGTACTCGTAGATCTGGTCGGCGCTGATGAGGTCGGCACAGGCGAGGGCGACCGGCACGGAGGTGGCATCCGGGGTCGCGCTCGCCGTCGGAGCGGGGGAGTCGGTCGAGACGGGCGGCGGGGTGTATCCCGCGGTTGCGGTCTCCTCAGCTGTCGGGCTGTCGACGCATCCCGCGAGGACGAGCAGGAGCAGGGGCGCGGCGAGGACGGCATAACGACGGGACATGACTCAATTGTCGGCGGACGCGCCCGACAGCCCCGTCAACGCGCCGCGGCTAAGCTTGACCCTCGTGAATCCAGCAGACCTCTCCGCCGCCATGCTCGCCGTCGTCACGGGCATCGCGCAGCGACGCGGGGGCACTGCCGAGCTCACCGTCGACGACCTCGTACTGGAGCGTCCGCGCAACCGCGATCACGGCGACTGGGCGTCCAACATCGCGATGAAGCTCGCCAAGCCGCTCGGGGCGAACCCGCGCGAACTGGCCGAGGAGGTGGCGGCGGGCGTCCGCGAGCTGGCGGGCGTGGCATCCGTCGATGTCGCCGGCCCCGGCTTCATCAATATCTCGCTGGATGCCGCGGCCTCGGGCGCGCTCGCCAAGACCATCGTCGAGCAGGGCGATGCCTACGGCCACGGCGACCTCTACGCGGGCGTCACGATCAACCTCGAGTTCGTCTCGGCCAACCCGACCGGCCCGATCCACATCGGCGGCGTGCGCTGGGCCGCGGTGGGCGACAGCCTGGCGCGCATCTTCCAGGCGCAGGGCGGGCTCGTCACGCGCGAGTACTACTTCAACGACCACGGCGCCCAGATCGACCGCTTCGCGCGCAGCCTGCTCGCGAGCTACCTCGGCGAGCCCGCGCCCGAGGACGGCTATGGCGGCGCGTACATCTCCGACATCGCGGCGCGGGTCATCAACCTCTACCCGGGCGACCTGTCGCGCATCCCGCGGGAGGAGCAGCAGGAGGTGTTCCGAGCGAACGGCGTCGAGCTCATGTTCGGCGACATCAAGGCCGCCCTGCACGAGTTCGGCGTGAAGTTCGACGTGTACTTCCACGAGAACGAGCTGCACGAGTCGGGCGCCGTCGAGCGCGCGATCGAGCGGCTGCGCGCGATGGGCGCGATCTACGAGGCTGACGGCGCGACGTGGTTCCGCTCGACCGACTACGACGACGACAAAGACCGCGTCGTCATCAAGAGCGACGGCGAGGCCGGCTACATCTCCGGCGACCTCGCCTACTACCTCAACAAGAGGGAGCGCGGCTTCGAGCGCAACCTCATCATGCTCGGCGCCGACCACCACGGCTACGTGCGCCGGCTCATGGCCATGACGAAGGCGTTCGGCGACGTGCCCTACGTCAACCTCGAGATCCTGATCGGCCAGCTCGTCAACCTCGTGCGCGACGGCGAGCCGGTGCGCATGTCCAAGCGCGCGGGAACCGTCGTGACCCTGGAAGACCTCGTCGAAGCGGTGGGCGTGGATGCCGGTCGCTACGCGCTGGTCCGCAGCTCTATCGACTCCCAGGTCGACATCGACCTCGACCTGTGGGGCAAGAAGACCAACGACAACCCGGTGTTCTACGTGCAGTACGCGCACGCCCGCACGAACTCGGTGGCGCGCAATGCCGCGGCATCGGGCGTCGACCGCTCCGCTTTCGACGCGTCGCTGCTCAACCACGAGACGGAGAGCATCCTGCTGGGCATCCTCGCCGAGTTCCCCCGCGTGCTGCGGCAGGCTGCCGAGCTCCGCGAGCCCCACCGGGTTGCTCGTTATAGTGAGGAACTAGCCGGGGCCTATCACCGGTGGTACGACAACTGCCGCGTCACCCCGCTGGGCGATGAGGATGTTACCGACCTGCACCGCACGCGCCTCTGGCTGAACGACGCGGTCGGGCAGGTGCTCCGCAACAGCCTCGGACTCCTGGGAGTGAGCGCACCCGAGAGGATGTAGCCGATGGCCGAGCCGCTTCAGCCGACCGTGCCCATCGCGCCCGTCGAGACCGCGGTGATCGAGCTTGTCGAGGTCCCCAAGAAGAAGCGCCGCCGCTGGATCGGCGTGGTCATCGCACTCGTGGTCGTCGTCATCCTGCTGGTCGTGGGCTTCTTCATCGCCGACGCCTATGCGAAGACGTACGCCGAGAACTACGTGCGCGAGCGCATCGTCGGGGTGCTCAAGCTCGACCCCGCCGCGAAGGTGGACGTCGACCTCGGCAGCGGCTCGGTGCTTCTCCAGGCCGCGCGCGGCGGCCTCGACGAGGTCAAGGTGCACGTCGACACCATCACCTTCGGGGACATCACCGGCGAGGCCCAGATCACGGCGACGCAGGTGCCGCTGGACAGCAGCAGGCCCGTCGACAAGCTCGACATCCAGGTGACGGTGAGCGAGGACAACGTGAAGAAGCTGTCGGGCTTCCTGAGCGGCATCGACCTCAAGTCGATCGAGCTGACGGACGGCCTCATCCGGATCGGCACCGAGTTCAACGTGTTCTTCATCAACATCCCCGTGGCTGTCGATCTCAACCCGACTGCCAAGGAGGGCGGCATCAACTTCGACCCCGTGACGATCCGCCTGGGCGAGGACGAGATCTCCGTCGCCGACCTGCGCGCGAGCCCCGAGTTCAGCTCCCTCGCCGGCGACCTCCTCGCCTCGCGCGACTTCTGCGTCGCGGGCTTCCTGCCGCAGGCGCTCACGATCGACAAGGTGCAGGTGGTCGGCAAGAACCTCGTGGTGGGTATCGACGGCGACGGAACCGCCCTCTCCGATCCCGCGCTCTCGACCCTCGGCACCTGCCCCGAAGCCACCAACTAGCCCCGGTAGGATTGTGGACCGTGTCCAGCAATCCACTCGCGCCGTCGTGGCTCGCCGTGCCCGGTGACGCCAATGCGCTGCCCGGGTCAGTGTGGTCGCAGAACGCCGCACGCAGCTCCGCCGGCGAACTGACCATCGCCGGGGTCGGCGCCACCGCACTCGCCGAGCGGTTCGGCACACCCGTGTACGTGGTCGACGAGGCCGACGTGAAGGCCCGCGCGGCGGGCATCCGGCAGTCGTTCGACCGCGAGTTCGCGCGCGTCGGCTCCGCCGCGAAGGTGTACTACGCGGGCAAGGCGTTCCTCTCGATCGAGATCGCACGATGGGTGACGGATGCCGGCCTCAACATCGACGTAGCGAGCGGCGGTGAGCTCGCCGTAGCGCTCGCCGCCGGGGTAGACGCCTCGCGGCTCGGGCTGCACGGCAACAACAAGAGCCTCGCCGAGATCGACCGTGCCGTCGGAGTGGGCGTCGGGGCCATCGTCATCGACAGCCGCATCGAGATCTCTCGCGTCGCGGAAGCCGCTGCCCGCCACGGGCGCGTGCAGCCCGTGCGACTGCGCATCAACAGCGGCGTGCACGCGAGCACCCACGAGTACCTCGCGACCGCCCGCGAAGACCAGAAGTTCGGCATCCCGCTGGCCGACGCCGCCGAGTTCGTCGCACTGATCCGCGCCGAGCCGTCGCTGAGCTTCCTCGGGCTGCACTCGCACATCGGGTCGCAGATCTTCGAGTCCGACGGGTTCGCGGAGGCGGCGCGCCGTCTGTTCGCGCTGCACGCGGAGCTCCTCGAGGGCGGTCCCGTGCCCGAGCTCAACCTGGGCGGCGGTTTCGGCATCGCGTACACGAGCGTCGACGAGCCGCTGTCGATCGACGAGATCGCCGTGCGGTTCGCCGACATCGTCGCCGGGGGAGCTGCGGAGCTGGGCATCCCGGTGCCGGTCGTCGCCATTGAGCCCGGGCGCTCGATCATCGGGCCGTCGACCACGACGCTGTACACGGTCGGGACCATCAAGGACGTGCTGGTCGAGGGCACTGATGTCCGCAAGTACGTCTCCGTCGACGGCGGCATGAGCGACAACGTCCGCCCCTCCCTCTACGGCGCCGACTACTCCGTGCGCCTGGCCAACCGCGCCTCGGCCGCAGAGCCCGCGCTCGTGCGCATCGCGGGCAAGCACTGCGAGTCGGGCGACATCGTCGTGCGGGCCGACTACCTGCCCTCCGACGTGCAGCCCGGCGACCTCGTGGGCGTGCCCGCCACCGGGGCCTACGGCTGGGCGATGGCGAGCAACTACAACTACCTCGGCAGGCCGCCGGTGGTCGCCGTGATCGACGGCGAAGCACGGGTGATCGTGCGCGGCGAGACCGAGGAAGACCTGCTGAGCCGAGACGCTGGAGCCCGAAAGTGATCGAATACCGCAACCACCGCGTCGCCATCCTCGGCGGCGGCAGCGTCGGCTCCCAGGTCGCGCACCTCCTCATCTCGCAGGGGGAGGAGCTCGCCGCGCGCGCGGGCGCCGGTCTCGAGGTCGTGGGCATCGCCGTGCGCAACCTCGACGCGAAGCGCGACACGGACCTTCCCGCCGACCTCTTCACGACGGATGCCGAGGCCCTCATCCTCGGTGCGGACATCGTCGTCGAGCTCATCGGCGGCATCGAGCCGGCGCGCACCTACATCCTGCAGGCGCTCAACTCCGGCGCGGACGTCATCACCGCCAACAAAGCGGTGCTCGCCACCCACGGCCCCGAGCTCTTCGAGGCCGCGGAGCAGGTCGGCGCGCAGCTCTACTACGAGGCGGCGGTGGGCGGGGCGATCCCGATCATCCGGCCGCTGCGCGACAGTCTCGCGGGCGACCGCGTGAGCCGCATCCTCGGGATCGTCAACGGCACTACCAACTTCATCCTCGACCGCATGGACACCGAGGGCGACAGCCTCGAAGACGCCCTGGCCGAGGCCACGCGCCTCGGCTACGCGGAGGCCGACCCCACCGCGGACGTCGAGGGCTACGACGCCGCGCAGAAGGCCGCGATCCTCGCGAGCCTCGCCTTCCACACCACCGTGCCGCTCGGCGCGGTGTACCGCGAGGGCATGACCTCTGTGACGCACGAGCAGGTGGTCGCCGCCCGCAAGGCCGGCTACGTCGTCAAGCTACTCGCCATCTGCGAGCGGGTAACGGATGCCGACGGCCTCGAGGGTGTCGCAGCGCGCGTGCATCCCGCCCTGGTGCCCCTCGGCCACCCGCTCGCGGCCGTGCACGGCGCCAACAACGCGGTGTTCGTCGAGGCGGAGGCCGCGGGCAGCCTCATGTTCTACGGCGCGGGAGCGGGCGGCATCCAGACCGCCTCAGCCGTGCTCGGCGACCTCGTCTCGGCGGCCCGTCGCCACGTAGCTGGCGGGCCGGGTGTTGCCGAGTCCACGCACGCGAACCTTCCGGTGCTGCCGATGTCGAGTGTGACGACCCGCTACCAGATCACGCTCACCGTGCTCGACGAGCCGGGTGTGCTGGCGACGATCGCGACGATGTTCAGCGACCGCGGAGTGTCCGTCGAGGGCGTGTCGCAGTCGGTCCGCGACGGCGGCGACAATGAGCGCCCGACAGCTACCCTTGTGATCATCACGCACGAGGCATCCGAGTCGGCCCTCGCGGCAACGGTGGAGGACCTGTCCTCCACGTCCGTCGTGAGTGCCGTCGTATCCGTTCTGAGAGTCGAAGGACTGTAACAAAGTGGCCCACCAATGGCGCGGAGTTCTCCGCGAGTACGCCGACCGCCTCGACATCTCGGAGGCGACCCCGGTCATCACCCTCGGTGAGGGCGGCACGCCGCTCATCCCCGCCGACGCCCTCTCGCGCCGCACCGGCGCCCGCGTCTGGGTGAAGTTCGAGGGCATGAACCCCACGGGCTCGTTCAAGGATCGCGGAATGACCATGGCCGTGTCGAAGGCCGTCGAGGCCGGCGCCAAGGCGATCATCTGCGCCTCGACCGGCAACACCTCGGCCTCCGCCGCCGCGTACGCCACGCACGCCGGCATCACCGCGGCCGTGCTCGTGCCCGAGGGCAAGATCGCGATGGGCAAGCTCGCGCAGGCGATCGCCCACGGCGCGGAGCTGCTGCAGGTGCAGGGCAACTTCGACGACTGCCTCGACATCGCGCGCGACCTCGCCGCGAACTACCCCGTGCACCTCGTGAACTCGGTCAACAACGACCGCATCGAGGGCCAGAAGACCGCCGCCTTCGAGGTCGTCGAGGTGCTCGAGGACGCACCGGACTTCCACTTCGTGCCGGTCGGCAACGCGGGCAACTACACCGCATACCACCGCGGCTACCGGGAGGAGCTCGAGCGCGGCATCACCACGAAGATGCCCCGGATGTTCGGATTCCAGGCCGCGGGCAGCGCGCCCATCGTGCTCGGGCACGTCGTGAAAGACCCCGACACGATCGCGAGCGCGATCCGGATCGGCAACCCCGCCTCGTGGGAGCTCGCGATCGCGGCCCGCGAGCACAGCAACGGCTACTTCGGCGCGATCAGCGACGAGAAGATCCTCGAGGCGCACCGCATCCTCTCGGCCGAGGTCGGCATCTTCGTGGAGCCCGCTTCCGCGATCAGCGTCGCGGGCCTGCTCGAGCGCGCCGACGCGGGGGAGATCCCGAAGGACTCGGTCGTCGTGCTGACCGTCACCGGCCACGGCCTCAAAGACCCGCAGTGGGCGCTGCGCGCCGCCGACGGCTCCGACGTGAAGCCGACAGTCGTCTCGACCGATGTCACCGAGATCGCGGGCGTGCTCGGCCTGAGCAAGGCATGAGCCTGCCGGTCGGGCTGTCGGCAACGGTCAGGGTCCCCGCCACGTCGGCGAACCTCGGACCGGGGTTCGACACGCTCGGCCTGGCACTCGCGCTGTACGACGAGCTGCGCGTGACGGTCGTCGAGGGCTCGGGCGTGCACGTCGAGGTCACGGGCGTCGGCAAGGGCGAAGTTCCCACGGATGAGACGAACCTCGTCGCGCGCGCCATCCGGTATACCTTCGACCACGTCGGCCAGCCGATGCCCGCGCTGCGCCTCGACGCCACGAACGTCATCCCGCACGGGAGTGGCCTCGGCTCCTCCGCCGCGGCCATCGTCTCGGGGATCATGGCGGCCAAGGGCCTCCTCGAGGGCGTGGTCGAGCTCGACCTCGAGCGGATGCTCGTCATCGCGACCGAGCTCGAGGGGCATCCGGACAATGTCGCACCCGCGCTCTTCGGCGGCCTGACGATCGCGTGGACCACGCCGGAGGGTCCGCGCGCGAAGAAGCTCATCGTGCACCGGGGTGTCTCGCCGCTCGTGTGCGTTCCCGACCACAGCGTCTCGACAGCACTCGCGCGCAGCCTCCAGCCGGCATCCGTGCCCTACGCGGACGCCGTCTTCAACCTCTCGCGCTCGGCCCTGCTCATCGCCGCGCTCATCCAGAGCCCCGAGCTGCTGCTGCAGGCCACCGAGGACAAGCTGCACCAGGACTACCGCGCGAGCGCCATGCCGGAGACCAGCTCGCTCGTGCACATGCTGCGCGACCACGGGGTCGCGGCGGTCGTCTCGGGGGCCGGCCCGTCGATCCTCGTGCTCGCCGACGACCCCTCCCAGCGCCTGGTCGCCGCGGATCTGGTGGCCGAGCACGCCACGAGCGCGTGGCAGTCGCTCCTACTGGCCGTGGATTTCAAAGGTGCTACAGTGATCACGCACCAGGTAGAAGCTCCGGCCCAGCCGTAGCCTCCCGGTTGCATATCACCCTCCTCCCGCGGCATTAGATTCCTGCGCATCCGCGCAGACAGCCCGAGGGGAATCAGCTCTCCGCCGAAACGCAACGCTTCGGTAGGGGAAAGGAACCCCAAGCAGTGACTGACGTCAACATCCGTGCAACGAGCGCGGAGTCCCGTGCCGACCTGAGCACCCTCAAGCTCGCGGAGCTCCAGGCTCTCGCCAGCTCGCTGGGTATCAGCGGCGCATCCAAACTTCGAAAAGGAGACCTCGTGGACGCAATCAACGAGAACCAGGACA
>JAODAQ010000042.1 GCA_025463515.1 Rhodoglobus sp. | reverse complement strand
CGGGTCGGCGAGGTCGTCGAAGAGCGGCAGCCACAGCGCCGACTTCATGAGATCGCCACGATCTCGGCGACCACCGTGTCCCACACCTCGGGCGGCGGCATCTGGTGCCCCATGCCCTCGAGCGGCACGAGCCGTGCTCCGGGGATCGCCGCCGCCAGCGCCGCTCCGTGCCCGTACGGGAACAGCGGGTCGGCAGTGCCGTGCAGCACGACAGTGGGCACTGTGATCTCGCCGAGCCGGCTGCGCACGGACTCGCCGTCGAGCTGCCAGTGGTTCTGCCCCGAAGCCATGGACGGGCTGCGGTCCCAGGCGCGGCCGATGATCACGCGCATCCGGTCGTCGTCGACGGGGATCGTCCCGGCCAGCATGTGCTCGCCCGCGGTGTAGTACTCGATGACCGCCTCGCGGTCCCACCAGTCGGGCTGTTCGCCGCCTCCGACCGCCACGGCAGGGTCCGTCGGCGGCAGCCCGGGACCGCCCGGGCTGGTCGAGATGAGGGTGAGGGATGCGGCCCGCTCGGGGTGGAGCACGGCGAGCTGCTGCGCTATGCCGCCGCCCATCGAGATGCCGACGATGTGGGCGATGGGGACCCCGAGCTCGTCGAGCACCCCGACGGCGTCGTCGAGGAGGGCGTCGCCACCGTACGGCGGCCTGCCAGGCGGGAAGGTCGTGGAGCGGCCGGTGTCCCGAGTGTCGTAGCGGATGACGCGACGGCCCGCGGTGGCCAGCAGCTCGCAGAATTCGTCGTCCCACCAGTCCATGGACGCCTCGGCCCCGCCGATGAGCAGCACGGGCGGGGCATCCGGCTCGCCAAAGGTCTGACTGCAGATCTCGATGCCGTTGACGCTGAGGACTTGTTCATCGTGTGCGTGTGTCATACCAGAACGCTAAGTCGGTCGGATTGATCGTGAAAAGCGATTATCTATGATCAAAGCAATCGCTTAGTGCAATAGTGGAGAGGTGAGCGATGTAGAGCTGCGACACTTGGCGGCGCTGGCCGCTGTCGCCGAGGAGGGCTCGTTCGGCCGAGCGGCGACGCGGCTGGGCTACACCCAGTCGACCGTGAGCCAGCAGATCGCCGCACTGGAGCGGGCGGTCGGCGGTGCCGTGTTCGACCGGCCCGGAGGCCCGCGGCCGGTGCGGATCACCCCGCTGGGCTCGGTCGTCCTGAGCCAGGGCCGGGAGCTGCTGGCCAGAGCCGACACCCTCGCCGACGCGGTCGACCGGTTCAAGGCCGGAGAGGGCCGCATCGACATCGGCACCTTCCAGAGCGTGTCCAACGTCATCCTGCCGACCGTGGTCCGCCGGCTGCGCGACGAGTTTCCCCACTGCGACATCCGGCTCTCCGAGGAGGAGCCCGAGCAGCCGCAGATCGGCGATCTCGACCTGCTGTTCTACGACGGCCCGGTCGAGGGCGACCTCGAGCAGGTCAAACTGCTCGACGACCCCTACCTGCTGGTCGCTGCCGCGGGCACCTTCCCCGACGGCCCGGTCTCCCTGCCCCAGCTGGACAGCGTGCCGATGGTCGCCTGGCCGCTCACCTGCGACCAGCCCGTCATGGAGCAGGCGCTCGCCCGTGGCGGTGCCACGCCGCAGGTCGTGTTCCGCACCGCGATCAACGACACACTCCTGTCGATGGTGCGAGCGGGGCTGGGATCAGCCGTGCTGCCGTGGCTCGCCATCCGCGGCTCCGACGTTCCGGCCGACAGCAGGCTGAGCGTCCACGAGCTCACGCCCTCCCTCCCAGCGCGCGAGATCTACCTGCACTGGCGAACGGGGCGCACCCACTCGCCACTGGCCCGGCGCGCGATCGAGATCGCCGTGGAGGTGGCTGCGGAGCTCCCAACAGCGGCGGAGCTCCCAGCGGCGACCTAGCGAGCGCGCCGCCTCCGGAGGACCCCGAGCGTGACAGTCGCAGTTCCGAGCAGCAGCAGCACCGGCCCGACGATCAGCGGTAGTGCGAGGTCGGTGCCGGTATTCGCGAGTCGCTGTGTCGCGGTCACCGCGACGGGAACCGCGGGCACCGCAACCTCGAGAAGGGTGGCCGTGGCCGTTGCCCCGGGCACCTCGGCCGTGAGCGTGACCGTGCCCGGGGTTCTCGATGCGGTGATCGTCGCCCGGTAGGTGCCGGTGCCGTTGTCGGTGATCGGGCCGATCCCCACGCCGAGGTCGGAGCTCGTCAGCGTGAGTGTCGCGCCGGGCGCAGGGTTCCCGTTGGCGTCGATCGCGGTGATCGTCGCGACGGTGCTGGCCGTTCCGTTCGCCGGGATGCCCGTGCTGGAGAGTGCGAGGGCGAGGCGCGTCGGCGGCCCGGCGAGCTGCCGTATGTCGGTCGGTGCGGCGGCGACTGGGCCGTCGCCGCCCGTGACCGTGGCGCCCACCCGGTCCACTCCCGCGATCGTGGTGGAGGTCAACGTAGCCGTGTAGGTGCCGTCTCCGTTGTCGGTGACGGGGCCGAAGGCGTTGCCGAGCGAGCCGGAGAATGCGACATCCGCCCCGATGACCGGCCCGCCGTGGTCGTCGGTCACGGTCGCTGTGACCGTGGTGGTCGAGACTCCGTTCGCGACGAGCTGCGCGTCAGCGGAGGTCACGGAGACTGCCGTCGTGATGTTGGGCGAGATTTGGACGAACGGCGCAGCGTCGCGCGCTCCGAGCGCGATGGTCGCGTTCCTCGCTGAGGGTGCCACGAAGTTCGAGCCGCCCGCGCCGCTGCCGGTCCAGGCACCGCCGCCACCGCCGAAGTAGCCGCCACCGCCACCTCCCACTCCCACGGGGATCATGGGCGTGCCGTCGCCACCATTGCCGAACGTTCCGGGCTTCCCGGCCACCGGTACAGCGATGAACGACGCGGTGCCACCAGCGCCACCGGCGCTCTGGGTGCCCGCGCCCGCCGTAGTGAGACTGCTGAGGTTCGGCGGCGCGGGCTGGTCTGCATCGCCACCGTTCGTGGCGGGCGTGCTGCCGCCTCCGCCAGCTGCGACGACCAGTCTGGTCGACAGGTCGCCCGCCGCGGTTCGGATGTCGGAGGCGCCCCCACCTCCGCCCATCTTGACTCCGTTGCCCAGGTTCGAGCCGTTGCCACCGCCGTTCGCGCCGCCAGCGGCGCCGCTCCCGTTGCCGGCGACATAGACCTGCAGCGTCTGGCCCGTCGTGACAGGAAGGTCTGCCGTGACCAGCCCGCCCGCCCCGCCCGCGGACGGGATGCCCGGCCCGGCGTAGCTCGCGCCCGTTCCTCCTTGCGCGGTGACGCGGATGGAGGTCACCCCCGCCGGAACCGTGTAGGTGTACGGCCCGCCCGGTGTGGTGAACGAGGCGCTGGTAGGCGCCGCTGTGGCGCCGCCCGCGGGCAGCACGGCCAACCCGATGGCGGTGAGAAGAGCAGTTGCGAGGACAGAACTAGTACGCATGGATCACACCATAATGTATCGATACACAAAATGGCGAATACAACTATTTCCTATAGGGTACCGTCAACCATCACCTCACCATGGGAGTACAAAATGCTCACTGCTGCGTATGTCGGCGCTTCCGCAATCGAGATCCGTGAGGCTGAGCCGATACCGCCCGGCCCTGGTGAAGTGCAGATCCGCGTCGCCTACGTCGGCCTGTGCTGCAACGACGCCAAGATCCTGATGGGGGAGATGGATGCCCAGGTGCACCTGCCGCTCGTCCTCGGCCACGAGATGAGCGGCACGATCGAGGCGGTGGGCGCCGGGGTCGAGGAGTGGTCAGTCGGCGACGCCGTCACCGTCATGCCGCTCACGTGGGACGGCACCTGCCCTGCCTGCCTCGCCGGCAACACCCACATCTGCCAGAACCTCGACCTCGTCGGCGTCGACTCGCCCGGAGCGCTCCAGTCGCTCTGGACGGTCAGCGCGAAGCTCCTCGTGGCGATCCCCGCCGGCACTCCGCTGACCACTGCCGCTCTCGTCGAGCCGGTCGCGGCCGCGGTGCACGACGTGCGCCGGAGCGAGCTGAAGGCAGGCAACAAGGTCGTCATCCTCGGCGCGGGGCCCGTCGGCGCGCTGATCGCGACCGTCGTGCGCGAGTTCGGCGCCGATGCCGTAGTCGTGGAGCCCGACCCTCCGCGCCGAGCGCGAGTCGGCGAGCTCGGCTTCGTCACGCTCGATCCCGCTGCGACCGACCTCACAGCGTGGGTCGACCAGTGGACCGCCGGCGCCGGTGCCGACATCGTCTTCGAGGTCTACGGCTCCGCCGACGCCGTTCTGGCCGCGGCAGACCTCGCCAAGGTCCGCGGCACGATCGTGTTCGTCACCACCCACGGTGCGCCGCACGAGGTGAACCTCGAGCGCGTCTTCCGCCGCGAGCTGCGCATCCTCGGCGCCCGCGTCTACCAGCGCACCGACTTCTACGCCGCCCTCGAACTGCTCGCGCGCGGTGCGATCCCCACCGAGCAGCTCGTTACCCAGATCGACCCCCTCTCCGGCATCCTCGCCGCCATCGACGAGCTCGAGGCGGGCCGGCTCCTGAAGGTGCTGGTCGACGTGCAAGGGCGTTAGGGCTCTTGGCCGGATGCCGCGGCTGCGGCACACTGGACCGCATGAGTTGGGGCATCCGGCCGACGATCGTGGCAGCGGCCACGCTCCTCGCTCTCGCTGCCTGCGCGCCCACCCCCAGCGGACCGGTGACGGCCACCGTCGCCTCGGCTCAGGTCGACGACGCGGGCTACCTCACCGCCGACGGCTTCGTGTCGGGGGTCGCGGAGGACGGCGGCACGTGCAGCTTCACGTTCTGGTCGGAGGGCGGTGGCGCCTCGCGCCTCAGCTCGACGGGGAAGGCGGATGGCGACCGCACCGCGTGCCCGGCCGTGGACGAGCGCATCCGGACGCTGTGGCCCGGCGACTACACGGCGGTGCTTCGCTACAGTTCGCCAACGGCGACTGCTGAGAGCGAGCCGTTCAGCTTCGTGATTCCGTAACCCGAGTCCAGCCCCTGACGAACTCGACCTCGAAGCGCTTCGGGTACTCCCCGCCTGGCTCGAACTCGTAGACGTCGAGCATGAGCTGCATGGGGTAGGCCGGAGCCTGGGACGACGTTTTCACGAGCCGGTCGTCGATGTAGAAGCGGGTGCCGCCCGGCATCCACTCGACGGAGTAGGTGTGCGGTTCCGTGGCGTCGCCGATCAGCTCGACCTTCTCGAAGTCGTCGGTGAGGGTGGTGTCGTGCCAGGGGTGGATGCCCATGCCGACACTCGCGCGGTCGTGCTCGACCTCGGTGCCGAAGACCTCCATGAGGCAGATCTCGCCCGACTCGTGCGGCAGCTCCTCGAAGCCGATCATCCAGAGGGCGACCATGCAGTTCGGCTGCGCGATCGCCCGCGAGCGCACCTCGACCAGGCCGTACGTCGGTGTGTAGAGCGCCTGCGCCGGCTGCTCTTCGCTCACGACGACCTCGGGCCGGAACCTCAACTGCCCGTCATGACTGCCGACCGGCCCCGACCGTACGCCGCTCTGCAGGTTGGTGACGCGCAGCGGCCCGTCGTACCGCGGGGCCCAGGGCTGCTGGTCCTCCTCGATGAGCAGCGTGAGCCCGGGCCCGACCTCGAACCGCGCGCGGGTGCCTTCGCGACTGGCCCATTGCGGCAGGTAGAACGGCAGCCAGCGGGATGCGTCGAGCTCGCGGAAGCGGTCCTCGAAGTCGAGCGTGTACCCGGAGCGGTCGAGTGCGGTCACGGATGCTCTTCGAGGTAGCGCGCGGCAAGGCGCTTCGGGGCACGGCAGAGCCAGGCATCCGTGAGCACTTCGCGCAGTTGCTCGAGGCTGATCTTCTCTAGCAGCACGAGCACGGCGGGGTAGTTGGCGTAGTGCGGGATGGTGAAGAACACGTCTGGGTTGCTGCCGATGAGGCCGAGCTTGTCGTCGAGGCTGGCGACGCGGACGCCGAGGATGTCGCCCTCGGGTGTTGCGTCGCCCAGCTCCTCCCGGTCGCGCTTGCGCATCGGGCGCTCGTAGGCGAAGTGCACCTTGTGCACCTCCCACTTGAGGCCTTGGCTGTCGGTGCCCGCCACGACATCGGGCAGCTCGAGCGCAAGTCGGTTGACGTCATCCCAGGTCGCCATGCCCACAGGGTACAAGGGGCCCCCGACTCGCTGGTATAGTTTTCAGGTTGGCTTCGGCCGATGGTCTGCGCCCGTAGCTCAGCGGATAGAGCAATTGACTACGGATCAATAGGCCGGGGGTTCAAATCCCTCCGGGCGCACTCAAGAACAAGACGTCACATCCGTGTGGCGTCTTGTTCCGTTTAACCCCGCTCTCGTTCTCATGCGCACGGGCTTGGGGGTCAGCCCCGCCGGGCGCTGGCATCGAGTTGGGGCGCCATGGCCTCGGCCAACTCGGCTGCCCAGTGCTGGTAGGACTTCGCGTCGCGAAAGCGGAGGGCGCCGCTGGGCTCGGGGGCGGTCAAGGTAACGAAACTTGCGCTGGGCACGTGCTCACAGATGCGCGCAGAGATGGCATTCATCCTGCGGGCGTGGGTGTCTGCGACGGACCCCAGCAGGCTGTCGTACACCGGGATCGAACGGATCGGATGCACGCCCGCCACGAAAATACGTGCGTCCGGCGAACACCGCTGAACCATCATCCGCAGCAGGTTGAGAAGTCCCCGCTCCCACGACGTCAACGAGGTCAAAGCCCCGGCGTCGTTAACGCCCAGCGTGATGACGACGGCGTCATAATCTTCCAACTCAATCTTGCCGAGCTCCGCGAGCGCAGACCGCATCTTGAGCCGGGGCACGGGGAAGGCGAAGATGTCGGTGCCCCGATTGGTTCGGCATGACAGCGCGCGACCCAGAGAACCGGGAAGCGCGAGCGCGTGGCTCAGGACGCCCCAGCCGACGGCGGGTCCTCCTCCGAAGATGAGAACCCGATTGGTGTCCGGCCCCGGGGAGCGCCATTCCGTGGCATCACGAGGTCGCGGCAGCCGATCAACCTCGCTCTTCTTCGAGGCGACCCACGCCCGCAGCAAGGGGGCCAACACCCAACGGGCCATCACTTCTATCACCCCCCCCGGGCGGCGCCGGCCGTTCGGCAGCGCATTCCCCCACGGTAGATCTCGGCTGCGGATCGCGAAATCCGCATACCGCGGAGGAACGTCCACCTTGCGCGGATGAGGACACGAGCGCCCGCAGGTGCGTGGGCACATGCCTATACTCCCAAGGTGCCACCAGCCGCCAGAGAGCTCTTCCAGAGCTATCCGCTCGCATCAGCGGCCGACATCGACCACGCGCGCCACGTCCTCAGCGGCGCGTACCTGCCTCTCTGCTTCCCCTCCGCGTCGACATCGACTGCGGTCGACTTGCGCATCAACGTCGTCAAAGTGGGACGGATCACGGCGGGCTACCTTCGATTCGGCGGCGCCATTCGGATCCTCACTGCCGAAGCAACCGACTATCACATCGACATACCTGTCACCGGCAGGGCGGTAATGCGTGCCGGTTCGCGCGGCCCCATGTACGGGACGCCCCAGACCGCCAGCATCTTCATGCCGGGCTACACCGCCGAGCTGGACTGCGACGCGGAGTTCTCCCAATTGGCCATCATGATCCCTCGCGCGGAACTCAACCTTGAGTTGGAGGGCCTCCTCGGCCGCAGCGTCACGAAACCACTCGAGTTCGCCGCCGAGCTGGGGCTGGTTGAGGGCCCGGGACGTACCGTGCTCGAGACACTCCGCTTCATCGACCGGGTCTCCAACGACACGTCCGGCCTGCTTCAGCACCCACTCGCGTCGCAGCGCTTGGAGCAGGTGCTCATGGCCTCCCTCCTGCTCACACAGCCGCACAATTACTGCGATGCGCTCTCCACCCACGTCGCTGCGGCAGGTCCGCGGCCCGTGGCCCGCGCCGTCGAACTGCTCCGGGCCAACGTGGAGCACGCGTGGACCGTCACGGAGCTGGCAAACGAAGTCGCGGTCAGTGTGCGCAGCCTCCAAGAGGGTTTCCGTAGATCGATGGACACCACTCCCTTGAGCTACTTGCGAGAATTGCGCCTCGAGCAGATACACAGCGAGCTCTGCCACGCCGAGCCGGGCTCGGTGGCGGTGAGTGAGGTCGCGGCTAGGTGGGGAGTCACCCACCTCGGTCGCTTCGCCGCCAATTACCAACGGCGGTTCTCTGAGAAGCCGTCGGAGACTATCAGGCGCACGGCGAAGTCAGCGCACTAGCCACTGGATGCCTGGTGCGAAATGGTTCGCGCAAATCGGCGACATCGGCGCGTTGACCGGATTTCCGCTACCCACGTCGATGCCTAGCGTTGTCATCGCACCCACACAGGTCAGGATGAAGTGGCACGGTGCGCATGATGGCGCGTTGGGCGAAAGGCCCACCGTCCACACCTGGAGGGCGTACGAGGGCCGGGGGAGTTCCATGGAACCGCCCGGCCTCTTGTTCTTTGAGTCGACTCGCGCCGGGTTGAAGAGCCAGTTTCGCTCGAATTGCGCACCCCCTTGACGTCGTACTTGTTTTTTGCAAGTGTAGACGTCATCCACTAAGGGACCCACGAAAGCGAGACCACAATGCCCCAGATGTTCGTCAACCTGCCGGTGACCGACCTCGATCGCGCGAAGTCGTTCTACGAGGCGCTCGGCTTCAGCATCAACCCGCTGTTCACCGACCACAACGCCGCGTGCGTCGTCGTCGAAGAGGACCACAGCTACTTCATGATCCTCACCCGCGAGTACTTCCAGACCTTCAGCGCGCTGCCGATCGGCGACCCTGCGGTCAACCCGTCGGTCGCGACCGCGATCTTCGTCGAGAGCCGCGAGGCCGTCGACAAGGCCGTCACCGACGGACTCGCCGCCGGCGGTTCGGAGGCCCGCCCCGCCTCCGACTACGGCTTCATGTACCAGCGCCAGCTCAGCGACCCCGACGGCAACCTCATCGAGTTCGGCTGGATGGACCCGACCGCCGCCGCGCAGGGCCCCGAGGCGTTCGCCGACCAGCAGGGCTAGGGCCGATGGCCGCGCGCGATTACGGACAGTTCGGCGGGATCACGCGAGCCCTCGAGCTCGTGGGCGAGCGCTGGGCCCTCCTGATCGTCCGCGACCTGCTCGTCGGGCCGCGCCGCTACGGTGAGCTGGCCGGGGGCCTCCCCCGGATCCCGAGCAACATCCTGGCGGCGCGGCTCAAAGAGCTCCAAGAAGCAGGCGTGATCCACCGGATGCCCCGCTCCCGCGTCATCGTCTACGAGCTCACTCCCTACGGCCGGGAGCTCGAGCCGGCCGTCCTCGCTCTCGGTGCCTGGGGTTTCAAGGCTCTGGACGAGCAGCGCGAGGAGCAGATCATCACCCCGGACTCGATGACGATGGACCTCCGCACGGCGTTCCGCGCGAACGTCGCGGCGGAGCTGCCCGCCACGGCGTACTCGGCGCGGGTCGACTCCGCCGAACTGCTCATCCGCGTCGACGGCTCGGCGCTGGAGGTCACTCGCGGGGAAGGACCGGTGGACTTCGCGTTCACGGCGGGCGCGGGCATCCATCGCCTCATCTCGGGCGAGCTCGCGCCGGAGCGCGCGATCGCGACCGGCGTGGTCGAGGTGCGCCACGGCCGCGTCGACCTGCTCGACCGGTTCGCGAGCACGTTCCATCTGGCGGCCTGAGAGGCGTCGGAGCCCGGTGCTAGGTTCGAAGCCGTGACCAAACTCCGAGTGCACAACTTCGCGATCTCGCTCGACGGCTTCGCGACCGGCGAGGGCCGGACGTTCGAGGCCCCCTTCGGCCATGCCGGGCAGCGGCTGATGGGCTGGTTCTTCCCGACCCGGGCCTTCGTGAGCATGTCCGGCCACGAGGACGAGGCGATCGGCAGCGGCACGCGCGGCGTCGACGACGCGTTCGCTGCGGCGACGAGCGAGGGCATCGGCGCGGAGATCATGGGCCGCGGCAAGTTCGGTCCGCAGGAGGGTCCCTGGGAGGACGAGACCTGGCGCGGGTGGTGGGGCGAGGAGCCCCCGTTCCACTCGCCGGTCGTCGTCCTGACGCACCACGCGCGGCCCGACCTTGCGGTGGGCGAGACCGAGTTCCTGTTCCGAGACCTCTCGCCGCGCGAGGCGCTCGACCTCGCGGCAGAGCGCGCCGGTGGCCTCGACGTGCGCCTCGGCGGAGGGCCGACCGTGGTGCGCGAGTTCCTCGAGGCCGACCTCGTCGACCACCTCCACATCGTCGTCTCCCCGATCATCCTCGGTCGCGGTGTGCGCCTGTGGGACGGCCAGGAGGGCCTCGAGGCGAGGTTCGACGTCGAGGTGACCGCCTCGCCGTCGGGGGTCGTCCATTACGTCTTCACCCGCAAGGCGCGCTGAGCCAGCGTCAGACCCCTTGGCTACGGTCGGGGCATGACAAAGTTCGTCTTCGACACCGCCACGACCATCAATGGCTGGATCGCCGACCAGCAGAACTCGCTCAGCTGGCTGTTCTCCGTCGAGGGCGGTTCTGAGCCGGATCCGGCCATGCTCCCGCAGAACGCGACGGTCATGGTCGAGGGCTCGACCACCTACGAGTGGGTGCTGGGCGAGTCCGACATCCTCGCGCACCCGGAGAAGTGGAGGGAGTTCCACGGCGACCGGCCCACGTTCGTGTTCACCACGCGCGACCTCCTGGCGCCCGCGGGCGCCGACATCCGCTTCGTGCGCGGCGACGTCGCCGACGCGCTTCCCGCGATCCGCGAGGCCGCGGGGGATGGCGACGTGTGGGTCATCGGCGGCGGTGAGCTCGTCGGGCAGTTCTTCGATGCGGGCGCCCTCGACGAGATCGCGCTGTCTATCGCGCCCGTGTTCCTCGACGGCGGGGCTCCGCTGCTGCCGCGCCGCATCGAGTCCGATCGGGTGCACCTGCGGTCGGCCGCGGCGATGGGCCCGTTCGCCCGGCTCATCTACGCGATCTCGCAGTAGCGGCTAGGGCCGGCGCCGCGCCACGATCCCGGCGAAGAGCGCGTGCAGCAGCGGCAGCACGGAGGCGGCCATCACCACGGTGCCGAACACCGCGTCCTGCCCCCGCAGCAGCACCCCGCCGAGCAGCAGCACCGCGAACAGGATCACGGAGATGAGCCGCCGCCCGGTGCGGTCGAGGTCCTCGAGCCGCCGTTCGAGTCGCGGCACCTGCACCGAGACCCGGCCCTCGTCGACATTGGTGAGCAGGTCGTCGACCCGCTGGGGCAGCCTCGCGATGAGGCTCGCCGTCGACAGCGCGCGCTTCGCCAGATCTTGCACGAGGTTGCCGGTCTCATTGCGGATCAGCTGCGCCGAATAGGGCTCGACCGCATCCCAGATGTTGAAGGCCGGGTCGAGCGAGCTGCACATCCCGGAGGTCAGTGACATGGCCCGGATGATCAGCAGGAAGTTCTCGGGCAGCTGGAACGGCAGCGACCGCACGACATCGCCGAACTCGATCGCGAACGCGCGGAACTCCTTCGGGTCGACGGTCTGCAGCTCCGCGAAGCCCATGCCGCCGAAGCGCGCGAACAGGGTCGTCATGGCCCGCTCGAGCTCAGCGGTGTCGGCCGTGGGCAGCAGCACGCCGACATCCCGGATGCCCGCCACCATCCCCTTGCCGTCGCGAGAGGCTGCGGCGATGAGGAGTCGTCGCAGGCCGCTGCGCAGCCCGTCCGGAACCTCCCCCATCATGCCGAAGTCGATGAAAGTGAAGCGCCACGCGCCGCCCGGCAGCGGCGTCACGAAGATGTTGCCCGGGTGCGGGTCGGCGTGGAAGAAGCCGTGCACGAAGAGCTGGTCGAACATGACAGCCGCGAACTCGACGGCGGCCAGGGCCGGGTCGATACCCGCCGCCCGGAGCGCGTCGCCGTCGTTGATCTTGATGGCCGTGACGTCCTGGAGGGTGAGCACGCGGCGGGTGGTGCGCTCCCAGACCAGCTCGGGCACGCTCACGCGGGCGTCGTCCGCGAACATCGCGCCGAACCGCTCCGCGCTCGTCGCCTCGTGAAGGTAGTCGATCTCCGCGAGGCTCGTGATCGCGAACTCCTCGACGAGGGCCGGCATGTCGACCCGGTCGGCGACGAGGCGCACGCGGCTGAGCCATCCGGCCACCTTGCGCAGCGCCCGCAGGTCGACGTCGACGACCTTCTCGATGCCGGGCCGCTGGATCTTCAGCACCACGTCCAGCAGGCCGGTCTGCTCCGCGTCGTCGGGTGCGAGGCGCGCACGGTGGGCCTGGCCGAGGGATGCCGCGGCCAGCGGCACCGGGTCGACGAACGAGAACGCCCGCTCGAGCGGAACCCCGAGCTCGGCCTCGGCAAGCGCGCGGATCTCGGGGAAGGGCACCGGCGGCACCTCGTCCTGCAGGCCCTCGAGCTCCATCGTGATCTCGGGCGGCAGCACGTCGAGGCGCGACGACATGAACTGCCCGACCTTGATCATGAGGCCGCCGAGGTCGACGGCGAGCAGGTGGAACCGCTGGGCGATGCGCTGGAAGCGCCGCGCACGGCCACGGGCGGCGAGGCGGCCGAGGCCGATCCGGGGGAGGGCCAGCTCGTACCACCAGGCCTGGACGAGGTAGCGGGTCGCGAAGCGCAGGATGCGGCGGTAGCGGGCGCGCATGGGCGCTGGATCAGTCATCTGGTCTCGGTCGGTCGTGCCCGCTCAGTCCTGGGCGAGGATGGAATAGAGCTTACGTCGCGCTTCGTCGAGCACGGCGACGGCCTTGTCCACCTGATCGGGGCTGCCCGAGCGGCCCACTTGGGCTGCTGCGTGGGCGAGCTCGACGCCCGCCTTCGCGAGCGCGGAGCGGTGGCCGGGCTCCCGCGCGGCGGGCGCCTCCCAGGGCCCTGCGTCGTCGGCGGCCGCGCGCCCGGCGTCGGTGAGCGAGTAGGTCTTGCGGCCGCTGGACTCCTCTGCCGTGATCAGGCCCTCGTCGGCGAGCAGCTGGAGAGTGGGGTACACCGAGCCGGGGCTCGGCTTCCACGCGCCGCCGCTGCGCTCCTGGATCTCCTGGATGAGCTGGTAGCCGTGCATCGGCTTCTCGGCGAGCAGCGCGAGAACGGCCGCGCGGACGTCGCCGCGGCCCATCCGGCCGCCGGCCTTCTGCTCGAACTGGCCGCGGAGCTGCTCCATGGCCTCCCACATGCTGTCGCCGGGCCAGCCCTTGCCGCCGCCGCGACCGCCCGGGTATCCGTTTCCGAAGAATGAGTTGCTCATGATGACCTCCTGAAGCTAACGATACTCAACGATATATCGTTAACGGGCCTGTAGCATCAACCTGCGAGCGAGCTGCTGACCCCAGAGAGCAGGGACTTCGCCACCGAGCGGCACCTCGCCACGCTCTCCACGCTGGGTCCCGACGGTCGCCTGCACGTCGTGCCGGTCGGCTTCACGTACCGCGACGGACTCGTGCGCATCATCACCTCCGGCCCGTCGCATAAAGTGCAGAACCTGCGGCGGGATGCCCGCGCCACCGTCTCCCAGGTCGACGGCGGTCGCTGGCTCACGCTGGCGGGAACGGCCCGAATCCTCGAGGATCCGGCTTCGGTACAGCTCGCGGTCGAGCTGTACGCCGCTCGCTACCGCCAGCCGCGCGTGAACCCGCTGCGCGTCGCGATCGTCATCGCGGTCGAATCCGCCATGGGCTCGGCGGGCCTGCTCGCGGGTTGAGCAGGGCGCTCTGGCGCGCGCATCGAAACCGGGCTCCAGGGCGGCACAAGCCGAGCGCCCCGCCGTTCCGAAATGACGGAGTTTGGGCGCTCCGCAACCAGCTTCATGGGGAGGCGGGGCCCCGCATCGCCCAAACTCCGTCGTTTCGGAAGGGGCAGCCCGGGGAAGGGAGGTGCCGCAGGAGCCCGGCCGCGGGCGGCCTACTCAACCGGCGAGGAGCGCCTCGTACGGCGCGACCGTCACGAGGTCGGCAACCGCCTTCGCCAGTGCCGGGTCGCCCGTCACGAAGGCGTCGGCCTGCAGCTGCGCGACGGCGACGTACTCGGCGTTCGGGGTGTCGTCCCAGTCCAATGACGAGGCCAGGCGGAACGCGGTGCCGCGCGACACCCGGTCTCCGAGCAGCCGGATGCTCATGGTGGTGATCCCCTCGAGCTGCTGCCGGGCATCCGTCGCGGTCGTCGACCCGTCGCGCACCGAGCGGTAGATGATCGAGAGCGCCTGCGAGCGGAGCAGATTGGGAGCGACGAGCTTGTGCTGGTCGGAGACGACCACCCCCTCGCGCACCAGTCGTACCGCGGTGAGGGCGTCGATTCCGTAGCGGGTCATGCCTCTTTCTTACCGCCGAGCCGGTAGAAGAGGAAGGGCACGATCGAGAGCAGGCAGCTGATCGCGGGCACGAGGGTGATCGACGCGAACACGGTGCCCTGCATGGCGGGCGTGACGGTGACGCCGTTCTCGTAGCCCGCGGCGACGATGAAGACGCCGAAGACGAGCAGCGCGACGGCGTTCATGATCTTCGAGACGAAGGTGAGCGTCGCGAACGAGATGCCGTCGTTTCGAACCCCCAGGCGCTTCTCGACGTCGTCGACCGAGTCGGCGATCATCGTCGCCTGCACGACGAGGAAGATGCCCAGGGTGAGGCCGGTCAGGAAGATGAACACCAGCACCACGGCGAGGTTCTCGAACCCGGCGAAGAACAGCCCGAGGTAGAGCACGACCGCGACGAGCGAGCTCGCGACCACCAGGGTGCGGCCCGACCAGCGCCGAAGCAGCGCGGGGGTGGCGAAGGACGAGATCACGAGGCCGGCGATGATCGCGGCGCCCACGAGAGTGAACGTGCCCTCGCTGTTGTAGGCGATCACTACGAACACCGCCCCGCCGGCCTGCACGATGAATCGGCCGAAGCCGAGGATCGAGCCGAGCAGCACCATGAGGAGCGGCGTGTTCTTGGCGAGCGTCGTGAACAGCTGGCGGAAGGACAGGCGCATCGAGACGGCCGTGGTCTGCCGCTCGCGCGCGTTGAAGAACGCGAGGAGGAAGACGGCCATCCCGAGGATCGACGTGAGGAACACCGCGAGCGACCAGCCCTGGGCCGTGGTCTCGGCGCTGCCGAAGCTCAGGGCGCGGGCGATCCACGGCATGCCGAGCGTCGAGAGGCCGAGCGCGATGGCGCCGAACGCGCGCACGAAGCCGATCACGCGGGTGCGGGCCGACGGGTCCACGAAGGCGGACCCGATGAGGCCCCAGAACGGCACGTCGCAGACGGTGTACGCGATGCCCCACAGGAGGTACGCGATACCGAAGTAGACGAGTTTGAGAGGCTCGTCGGCATCCGGAACCGTGAAGAGCAGCCCGGAGAGCACCGCGACCGGCAGCGCGGAGAACAGGATGTACGGCCGCAGCTTGCCCCAGCGCGTGCGCGTCATGTCGATGATGCTGCCCATCACCGGGTCGAGCACGGCGTCGGCGATCTTGGCGACGGTGATGATCCCGGTGACGACGGCGATGCCCGCGGTGCTGATGTCGGCGTACTGCACGAGGTAGAGCAGCAGGAACGTCGAGACGGTCGTGAGCACGAAGTTCTGCCCGAACCCCGCCGCCACGATCGAGACCGTCTGCTTGCGGACGGAGATCTCGGTCACGCGTCCTCCAGCAGGATGGTCTTGATCTCGAACGGGGTGAACGTGAGCCGGGCGAGGTCGGCCGGCCCGGTCGGGCGCTCGAGCAGGTCGGTCTGGTGGGCGCCGCTGTGCGGCAGCGTCGTGCGCACCGCGGTGGTCGTCTCACGCCCGAGGCTCTCGTAGAGGCGCAGCACGGTGCCGCCGTTCTCGCCGACCTTGATCGTCTCGAGCACTACGCCGGGGTCGTCGACGGAAGCGGCGCTCTCGAGCTCGATGTCGCCGATGATGAGCGGGTTGTTCAGCCGGTAGCCCTCTCGCACGACCTTCGCGAGGTCGCCGGTCGCGAACGGGGTGAAGGCGTACGTGAAGCGATGGATGCCGCGGTCAGCAGTCTTGTCCGGGTAGGTCGGTGCCCGCAGCAGGTTCAGGGAGAGGAGCCCGTTCTTCGCGCGGTGGCCGTACTTGCCGTCGTTGAGCAGCGCGAAGCCGCCCTCCGCGTCCTCCGTGGCGATCCACTTGTGGGCGCACACCTCGAACTGCGCGCGCTCGACGGGGTCGTTCTCGGTCGTGACCCGCGCGATGTGGCCGAACTGGATCTCGCACAGGGCGGTGTCGCCGTAGTGCACCGGGCGGAACTCGGCGCGGAGCATCCGGTGCTTCTCGTGCCAGTCGACCTCGGTCTCGAAGCGCACCACGTCGCTTCCGGACTCGAGCGTGATGAGCTGCGTGACCGTGACCTTGCTGCTCTTGTGCGCCTGCTTGCGCACGACCGTGGCCCCGTCGACGTAACTCTCCGAGGAGGTTGCACGCAGGGTGCGCGGGGCCTTCTCGAAGTAGTCGACCTTGATGTCCCAGGCGTTGAACGGCCAGACATAGGGGTCTTTGTGGATCGTCAGGCGGTTGAGGCCGTCGGCCGCGTGCTCGGTGCCATCCGCGTCGACGCACGACACGACCTCGCCGGTGGGCCCGAAGCGGAGCGTGAGCAGCCCGTTGGTGAGAGTGTCGTCGGTGAAGTCGAGGCCTTCTACCGCGGACCGCGTGAGTACGGCGGCGGCGTACGGCTCGACGTCGGCCTCGAACCACTCGTCGTTGACTTTGACATGCTCCCGCCGCGGGAAGCTCGTGAGGTTGAGCGCCGAGCGGCCGGCGGGCCGCAGTCGCGCCAGCAGCGCGTCGGCATACTCGTCGAGTGCCGTCTCGATCCGCTCGTAGGTGGCGATGGCCTCGCGGTTGACGCGGGCGATCGACGACCCGGGGATGATGTCGTGGAACTGGTTGAGCAGCACCTCGCGCCAGTGCTCCGCCAGCACCGGGCGGCTGTCGTCGCCGACCAGCACCGCGAGCGCCTCGACCTCGTGCAGCTTGCGCTCGACGAGCCGGTTGTGGCGCTTGATCTGGGCCTGCGTCGTGTACGTGCCCTGATGCGTCTCGAGGTAGAGCTCGCCCCGGTGGGTGTGCGCGACCTCGCGCTTCTCGAGCGCGCGGAAGAAGTCGCTCGCCGTCGAGTGCTCCACCTTCGGCAGCCCGTGCAGATTCCGCTCGCGGTGGGTTACCTCGTGGTGGATCTCGCCCGGCCCGCCGCCGCCGTCCCCCGAGCCGTAGACCAGCAGTGCGGTGTTCAAGGCGATCTCGGGGTACTTCTTCAGCCCGTTCAGCAGCCCGTCGGCTGCGCCGCGGCTGTTGTAGTCGCCCTCCGGGGGCATGTGCACGAGCACGGATGACCCGTCGATACCCTCCCAGTGGAAGGTGCGGTGCGGGAAGTCGTTGACCTTGTTCCACGCGAGCTTGATGGTCTGGAACCAGTCCATCCCGCTCTTCCGCAGGATCTGCGGCAGGTTGCCGTTGTAGCCGAACGTGTCGGGCAGCCAGCACAGCCGCAGCTGCTCGTCGGTCAGGCCGAACTCCTCCTGCTGGAAGCGCCGGCCCACGAGCGCCTGCCGCACGAGCGACTCGCCCGACGGCAGGTTGGTGTCGGGCTCCACCCAGAACGAGCCCTGGATCTCCAGCCGGCCCGCAGCCACGGCCCGCTTCATGCGGTCGAAGAGCGCCGGATGCCGCTGCTTCATCCATGCCATCTGCTGCGGCTGGCTCGTGCCGTAGATGTAGTCGTCGCGGGTCTCGATCGTGTTGATCGCCCGGATGTACGTGCGCGCGGACTTGCGCCGGGTCTCGCGCAGCGGCCACAGCCAGGCCATGTCGAGGTGGCCGTGGCCGACGGCGCTGTAGGTGAACTCGCTGGCCGAGGGGCGGGCGAGCTGCTCCGCCAGGGCGGCGCGCGCGCCGGTGGCATCGCCGGACGTGAAGCGGGAGAAGGCGGCCCGGAGCACGGTGCGCAACTCGGACTCGAGAGCCGGGTCATCCGTCGCCCCCGCCAGCACGAGCAGCGTGAGGTAGTCGTAGTACAGGGCGAAGACTTCGTCGTCCTTGGTGGCGAGGTAGGCGCCGAAGTACGCGGGGCGGCCGACCTCGTAGAGGATCCAGCCGTTGTAGGTGACGTCGGCGTAGACCTCGATCGAGCCGGCCGAGAGGTCGACGCCCCGCACGGGCCGGTACTTGCCCGCGCTGTGCGGCAGGTCTCCCTGCTGGAACGCGGTGCTCACCGAGTCGAGCAGGTCGCCCTCCGCCGAGTGCACCAGCCCCTCGCTCCGGATGCCCAGGAACAGCTGGACCTCGCCGGTTGAGCCCGTCGAAACTCCCGCGGGCACCTCGCCCGTGATGCGCAGCCACGCGCAGTCGAACGTGCGCCCCCAGCCCGTGCCCGGGCGCAACGGACGGAACGCCGACCTGTCGAGCTCGGCGAACGGGATCGGCTCGGCGGAGCGGAGGATCCCGGCCTTGAGCCCGCCCACTTTCGTGTAGATCCCGCGCCGGATGCGCATGAGCCGCCGGTACTCGGCAGGCTGCTGCAGTTTGAGGCCGAACAGGAAAGCCGCGAATCCGCCCATCGACACCCTCCCTTGGCCGGTCGCCAGTCTATTCTGGGCGGATGCAGTATTCGGTTTCGAACGTGGAGGTTGTCGGCGGCTCATCCGCCGGCGGCAGATAACCCCGCTCCCGAGCCCTTCGCAGAGGGCTCGGCGCTGAGTCGTACCCACTTACCGAAGCTCTTGGAGAACCATGCTGCCCCTGAACGACCCCACCATCCGCGCGTCTTTCGTCAACGCGACGCGCAAAGAACTGTCTGACCTGACCCTGCCCGCCGGTTTCGCGGAGCTCAACTGGGAGCGCCTCGACTACCTCGGCTGGCGCGATCCGAAATACGCCAAGCGCGCGTACATCGTCGTCCCCACGGATGACGGCGTGGCGGGCGTGGTCCTGAAGCAGGCCGACGCCGACCCCCGCAAGCGAGCGCAGTGCTCGTGGTGCCAGGACATCACGCTGCCCAATGACGTCGTGTTCTACGGCGCTCGCCGCGCCGGCCACGGCGGTCGCAACGGCAACACCCTCGGCACCCTCGTGTGCGAGAACTTCGAGTGCTCGACCAACGTGCGCAAGCTCCCGCCCGTCGCCTACTTGGGCTTCGACCAGGAGGCCGCGCGTGATGAGCGGATGCTCGGGCTGCGCGTGCGCGCCGCGGCGTTCGTGACCGCGGTGATGACGGAGGGCTAGCGTTCGCGCTACAGCTTTCGCGTCGCGCTACTGAAATTCCTGCCGCGCGATCAAGAACCTGTAGCGCGGTCGCTCCTGCGTGGCGCGGTCGATCCGTTCGGGGGCGCAACGCAGGAACGACAGCGCGACGGACGCCAGGCACAGAGAAGGCCCCGCAGCGCGAGCCGCGGGGCCTTCTCGAACGGGGACCTAGTCCTCGAACATGCCGTCCAGGTCGACCCAGCCGCCGATGTCGCCGAGGATGTCGTCGACATCCACGAGATCGCTGACCGAGGTGCCCGTGGCGTTGTCGACGAGGTCAGAGACCTCGGTGTCGACGTTGCCGACGGAGTTGCCGTCGACACTGTTGCCGCTCACGTTGCCGATCGCGGTGTCGTTGCCACTGCCGATGGCAGTGTCGTTGCCCGAGAGAACGGGCGCGCTGACGTCATTGCCGCCCAGCACGTCGCCGTTCAGCACGCCGCCCCCCAGGATGTCGACGTCAGGGGCGACCACCGTGTCGGTGGTCTGGTGCGACGTGGAGGTACGCGAGAACGACTTGGCGTAGCTGCTCCAATCGCCGTTGTCGCTGGCCATTGCCGGAGCGGCAGCTCCCACGACGACGAGCGCTGCGGCAGCAGCGGTTGCACCAAAGGCGGTCTTCTTTGTGATGTTCATTTCTGAACTCCTTCACGGGTTTCGGGCCGGAGAACCGACCCAGTGATCCGAGTGTCTCCCGGTCACAGTGGGGGTCCGGTGCGGGTCCCGTGCCGGTTTGGGCCGTCGGCGGCGTGACCCCCGTTCGAGGGTGAAATCCGGGTGATTTCCGGATGCCCGATCCGCACGATCTCGGGGCAGTCGGTCGAGGCTCCGAGTTGGCTGGGTGCATTGTGCACCCGATAGTGCTACTTGAGCAGCTCGCCCAGCGCGGCGACGAAGGCGTCCACGTCGGCCTCGGTCGTGTCGAAGGAGCAGACCCAGCGGACTTCGTGGGTGAACTCGTTCCACTCGTCGAAGTACGCGACCTGCCTCAGCTTCTCGAAGACGCCGGGCGGCAGGATCGCGAATACCGCGTTGCCCTCCACCTTCTGGGTTACCTCTACCCCGGGCATCCCGCGCACGCCGTCTGCCAGACGAGTGGCCATGGCGTTCGCGTGGCCTGCGCTGCGCAACCAGAGGTCGCCCTCGAGCAGTGCGATGAGCTGGGCGGAGATGAAGCGCATCTTGCTGGCGAGCTGCATGTCGGCCTTGCGGAGGTGCGAGAAGCCGTGGAGGGAGCCGGGGGTGAGCGAGACGATGGCCTCGCCGAACAGGAGGCCGTTCTTGGTGCCGCCGAACGAGACGGTGTCGGCGCCGACATCCATGGTCAGTTCTTTGAGGGAGAGGCCGAGGTGCGCTGCCGCGTTCGAGAGGCGCGCGCCGTCGATGTGCAGGCCCATGCCGTGGGAGTGCGCGTACTCGGCGACGGCGGCGATCTCGTCCGCCGTGTAGGCGGTGCCGAGCTCGGTGGTCTGCGTGATCGTGATGGCGAGCGGCTCGCCGCGGTGCACGGAGCCCCAGCGCCACGACTGGTCGTGGATGAGCTCGGGGCTGAGCTTGCCGTCGTCCGACGCGATCGGCAGCAGCTTGATGCCCGCGACGCTCTCGACGGCGCCGTTCTCGTCGGTGTTCACGTGCGCGGAGGCCGAGCAGAGCACGGCGCCCCAGCGCGGGATCATCGACTGCAGCGCGATGACGTTGCCGCCCGTGCCCGTGAGCACCGGGAACGCCTCCGCCCCCTCGCCGAAGCGGCTCGCAATGACCGACTGCAGCCGCTCGGTGTACGGGTCCTCCCCGTAGGCGCCGACGTGGCCGCCGTTGGCCGTCGCGATCGCCTCGAGGATCTCCGGATGCACGCCCGACTGGTTGTCGGAGCCGAATCCGCGGCGCTGCGGGTCGTGGAGCTGCAGGGGTGGAGCCATACGTCGAAGGTACAGTGGATCGGTGCCTACGCCCTTTCAACTCAGTGACGAGGTCGCCGCCGCGCTAGCCGCGGGCGATCCGGTCGTCGCCCTCGAGTCCACGATCATCTCCCACGGCCTCCCGCGCCCCCGCAACCACGAGGCGGCGATCGAGTTCGAGACGATCCTGCGCGAGGCGGGCGTCACCCCGGCCACGATCGCGGTGCTCGACGGGGTGCCCCAGATCGGGCTCGACGCCGAGGGCGTGCGGCGGATCGCGGAGGACGAGCTCGCGAAGGCGAGCGTGCGCGACCTCCCGATCATCGCGGCGGCGGGCGGTTCGGCGGCGACCACGGTGGCGGCTACCTCCCACTTGGCGGCGCTCGCGGGCATCCGGGTCTTCGCGACCGGCGGCCTCGGGGGAGTGCACCGCGGCGCGGGCGAGTCGTTCGACGAGTCTGCCGACCTCTCGACGCTCGCCGTCACCAACATCACCGTCGTCTCGGCAGGCGTGAAGTCGGTGCTCGACATCGCCGCGACGCTGGAGCGCCTCGAGACGCTCAGCGTTCCCGTCGTCGGCTTCGGCACGACCGTCTTCCCGAGCTTCTGGCTGCGCGAGTCGGCGTTCACGCTCGACTGGTCGGTCGAGAACGCCGCGCAAGTCGCCGCGATCATGCAGGCTCAGGATGATCTGGGCCACGGCCAGGGCATCGTGCTCGCGAACCCGATCCCGCTCGAGCAGCAGTGGGACCCGGCGGAGCACGACCGCATCCTCACGCAGGCGCTCGCGCTCGCCGACGAGGCCGGCGTCACGGGCAAGGCGGTCACGCCGTTCCTGCTCCTCAAGATCGTCGAGCTCTCAGGCGGGCGCAGCCTCGAGGTGAACCTCGACCTCGCGCGCAACAACGTGCGGGTCGCCGCGGCCGTGGCCTCGGCCTGGTCTGCGCTCCAGCGTGGCTGACCGGATCATCACCTACGGCGACGTCATCGACGACGTCGTCGCGATCCCAGACGGCCCGATCCGGGATGACACTGACACGCCGTCCTCGATCCACTCCCGCCCCGGCGGCTCCGCGGCCAACACTGCCGCCTGGCTCGGCTCGCTCGGCGCGGACGCCCTCTTCGTGGGCAGCGTCTCCTCGTGGGACGCCACCCGCCACGCGCAGCTCCTGAGCGCGGTCGGCGCGGCATCGGAGCTGCACGGCTCACCAGAGCTGCCCACTGGCACGATCGTCGTGATCGTCGAGGGCCAGCGCCGCGCGATGCTGACCGAGCGCGGCGCGAACACCCTGCTCGACCCGGCGTGGGTCACTGACGAGCTGCTCTCCTCGGCCGCCGTGCTGCACATCACCGGGCATGCGCTGCTGAACGATGCGGGGGCCTCCGGGATCGCCTCCCTCATCGCCCGGGCGCGCGCCGCCGGTGTCACGGTCTCCGTGGCACCGGGCTCGGCGGGGTTCATCGCCGACTACGGCCCCTCGCGGTTCCTCGATGCGATGGCCGGTGCCGACATCCTGTTTCCCTCGCTCGAGGAGGGGCGGCTCCTGACCGGCCTCGCCGAGCCCGAGGAGGTCGCCGCGGCACTCGGGTTCACCACCGTCGTGCTTACCCTCGGCGCCGCCGGCGTGCTCGTGCGCCACGGCGGCGAGTCGACAGGCGTGCACGCCGTGTCGGTCCCGGTGGTCGATCCGACCGGCGCGGGCGACGCGTTCTGCGCGGGCTTCCTCGACCAGTGGGTGCGCACGGGCGATGCTGTCGAGTCCGCTCGCTCGGGCGCGGCCGTGGCATCCCGCGCCGTCGGCGTCATCGGCGGCCGCCCGCAGCCCTAGTGGCGGGTTGAGTAGGCCGCCCGCGGCCGTATCGAAACCGGTTGCTTCCGGGTTTCGATACGTGCGCCAGAGCGCCCTACTCAACCCGCCTCACGTGCTCGTAGGCCTCGAGCGCCTCCTTGCGGGTGGCGGCGAGGTCGACGATGGGCTCCGGATACCGCGGGGTCCCGTACTCCGGCACCCACCGGTTGACGTACCGCCCGAGCTTGTCGAACTTCTCCCGCTGCAGCTCCGGATTGAACACGCGGAAGTACGGCGCGGCATCCGCCCCCGACCCCGCGACCCACTGCCAGTTGCCGGGGTTGCTCGCCTCGTCGGCGTCCACGAGCGTGTCCCAGAACCACTGCTCCCCCACACGCCAGTCGACGAGCAGGTTCTTCACGAGGAAGCTCGCCACGATCATCCGGACGCGGTTGTGCATGACGCCGGTCTGCCACAGCTCGCGCATCCCGGCATCGACGAGCGGGATGCCCGTGCGCCCCTGCTGCCAGGCCGCGAGCTCCTCGGGGTCGGGCTCCGACCAGGGGAACGCGTCGTACGCGGGCCGGTAGTTGCGCGACGCGAGCTCGGGCTGGTGGAACAGGATGCTCCAATTGAACTCGCGCCAGCCGAGCTCGCTCAGGAACTTCGGCACGTTCTTCCGCGCCGTTGGCGACATCGCGCCGTGCATCCGCTGCCAGATCTGGAACGGGCTGATCTCGCCGAACCGCAGGTGCGGGCTCAGCCGGCTGGTGCCGTCGACCGCGGGCTCGTCGCGCCGGTGGTAGTTCTCGAGCCGCTCCTCGACGAAGCTCTCGAGCTGCTCGTGCGCGCCCGCCTCGCCCGGATGCCACGCTTCGCGCAGCCCGCCGGCCCAGTCCTGGCGCGGCAGCAGGTCGACGTCGTCGCTGGGGGCCGACAGCCACTCGACCTCCGGAACCGGAAGCGGGCCCCTGAACCGCACCTCCCGCGCCGCCTTCCAGAACGGCGTGAACACCCGGTACGGCCCACCGGTGCCGGGCGTGAGCATCCACGGCTCGACGAGCAGGCTCGCCTGGAAGCTCCGCACCTCGAGGCCGTCTTCGCGGAGCCGGGCCTTGAGCCGGGCGTCGATCTCGCGGGCCGCCCCGTACCGCCGGTTCCAGAACACCGCACCCGCGCCGACCTCCGCGACGAGCGCGGGGATGACGTCCTCCGCGGCCCCGCGCCGCAGCACGAGCTGCTCGCCGAGCGCCGCGAGCGAGTGGTGCAGCCACCAGCGGCTCGCCGCCCCTAGCGGCCGGATGCCCGGGCTCACGTCATCGAGCACATACACGAGCACGATCGGCTCACCCCGCTCCGCCGCCGCCGTCAGCGCGGGGTTGTCGGCGAGCCGCAGGTCGTCCCGCAGCCACACGATGCTGGGGGAGGCCATGTCAGTCGTCGATGGGGGCGTTGAGCCGCAGCTTGTCTGTCAGCCGTGCGAGCTCGCGCAGCTCGTCGGTCGTGAGTGCGCCGCCCACGCGGCGGTGGATCGACTCGGCGTGCACAACGGCGACCCGCCGGAACAGGTCGTAGCCGGCATCCGTCAGGCACACGACCGTGCCGCGGCCGTCGCCGGGGTCGGGCTCCTTGCGCACGAGGTCGCGACCGACGAGGCGGTCGACGAGCCGGCTCACGCTCGGCTGGGTGAGCAGCAGGTGGCGGTTCAGGTCGCGGATGCGCAGCTGGCGCTCCGGCTGGCGCGACAGGTTGAACAGCACGTCGTACTCGTTGAACGAGAGCTCGTCGGTCGGGAACTCGGCGTTGAGCTGCCGCAGCACGGAGACCTGCGCGCGGAACAGCGCCTCCCAGGCATTCACAGACGAGGTTTTGTCGCTCACCCCACAACTCTATGCACGTGCAACGACCTCGGAAGAATCGGCGACGGGGGATTGCGCTGGCCCGATGCGGCCGCTGGACCTTCGCGCCCGCCCGTCCCTTCCGAAATGACGGAGATGGCGCACCTGGCAGTCGTGTCGAGCGCTTGACTGCGTCCGGACGCTGCGGATCTCCGTCATTTCGGAAGGGAGACGCTGTCGTGGGAACGTAGAGGGCGGCGGTGAAGGACCGGTGCTTAAAAGGATTGAGGGTCGGTTCCAGAGGCTAGGAACCGACCCTCTCCCTTGCACCAAGAGTGTCCTGCAATCACATTCCGCTTCAGCTGCCACAGCAAACAACTTCTGCTCTATGAATGTATAACGGAACGGTAACGCTGTCTAGTTACCAAACCGTTATTTTTCCTGCGAGTTTTCTGAGGGTCGGTTTCGGGCCGGATCGCCGCCCTCCGAAGACCCGGGAGACGCTCAGTCCGCAGTGGCGAACCCGCCGTCGTCCTCGAACCACGCGGCCGTTGCGCGGGTCACCGACGCGACCGGGATGGGCCCGTAGATGTGCGGGAACAGCTCGCCCGCGCCGCCGTCCTCCTCGCGGATGTCGAGGCCGCGCTCGTCGATCTCGAGCACGACGAGGTCGCCCGGCTCGTCGCGGTAGAACCGCTCCGCCACACCCGGCAGCTGCTCGGCCCGGGAGGCGTGGATAAACCCGACCTCGTCGAGCGTGCGGTCCAGGGTGGAGACGCGGTACTCGCCGGAGGCGGCAGCGGCATCCCAGTCGGTGACCCGCGCCAGATGGAAGATCGTCATGTTGACATCGTATACATTCCCGACCACGATGGGAGCATGGCGATCACCCAGCACCCCCTCGACCTGAAGTTCACCGGTGAGCTGCTCGCGGAGGCGGCGGGCGTGAACTGGAACTGCGTCATCGTCCCCGGTGCCGCCGACGCGCTCGGCACCCGGCGCGCGGCGAAGGTCTCGGGCACCGTGGACGGCGAGCCCTTCAGCAGCTCCCTCATGCCGATGGGCGACGGCCAGCACATGCTCCCGATCAAGGCTGATCTCCGCAAGGCGATCGGCAAGCAGCCGGGCGACCAGATCACCGTGCACCTGCTGCAGCGGCTGAGCTAGGCGTGTTCACGATCGACGAGGCCATGGACGCCTGCGCGGCCTTCCCGGCCGTCGAGCTGGGCTACCCCTTCGGGGAGGAGACGCCGGTCTTCAAGGTGGTGGGCAAGGTCTTCGCGATCCTCGATGCGGAGGAGGGCCCGGGCACGCTGACCCTCAAAGCAGACCCCGAGGATGCCCGCGCCCTGGTCTCCACGTTCGCCGATGTCACCCCCGGCTTCCACATGAACAAGAAGCACTGGATCTCGGTGCGGCTGCCCAGCGCCGACGTTCCCGTGGCGGAACTCATCGCCGACTCGTACGACCTCGTGGTCGCGGGCCTGCCGAGGGCGCTGCGCCCGAAGCCTTAGGCGTCCACGACCGCCGGCTGCTCGGGCTCCGGCGCTGGCGTGCGCGCAGCCCGCATCGCGGCGCGGCCGGAGGGCACCACGATCGCGATGACCATGACCACGGCCATCACGACGCCGGCGACTACGAGCAGCAGCTGCACGCTGATCACGTCCGCGAGAGGCCCGAAGACCGTCATGCCGATGGGAGCGGCCAGCGCCATCACGATGCCGACGTAGCTGAACACGCGGCCGTGCATCTCGGGCGGCACGGTCTCCTGTACGAGCGTCATGAACGGCGTAGAGAACAGCGGCACGAGCAGGCCGATGCCGAACATGAAGCCGTAGAAGACGACGAGGTTGGGGCTGAGTCCGAGGCCCACGGTGAAGGCGGCGAACCCGAAGGTGGAGACGAGGATCAGTCCCAGCCTGCTGCGCTTCGCGAGCAGGGTGGAGACGAGGACGCCGCCGCCGAGCATCCCGACGCTGAAGGCGATCTCGAGAAGCGTGACCAGCGTGACGTCGTTGCCGTACTCGCGCGCGATGAGCAGCGGCGTGACGAACGACGGCGCGACGGTGAGCAGGAAGATGATCGCGAACACCACGAGCAGCCAGCGCACGATCGCGTGGTGCCAGATGTAGCGCATGCCCTCCACGAGGTCCGCGCGGTAGGAGGTCGTCTTCTCGGCGATCGATGCCAGGGTCGGCACCGTGACGAAGAACAGCACACCGATGCCGATGACCGCCGTGACCACGTCGATGAAGAACACCGGGACGATGCCGAAGAGTCCGAACACGAGGCCCGCCGCGGCGGGGGCGAGGAGGGCCATCGCCGACTGGATCGTGCCGAAGATGCCGTTGACGCGCATGAGCTGCTCGCCCGGCACGAGCTGCGGGAGGATCGCGGACACCGCGGGCGTCTGCACCCCGGCACCGATCGAGCGCGCGGCGACGGCGAGCAGGATGATCCACAGGTCGGTCACCCCGTTGGCCATGAGCAGCGCGAGCAAGAGGGTGACCGCTGCGATGGTGCCGTCCGACAGCATGACCAGCACGCGGCGGTTCATGCGGTCGGCGAGCACGCCGCCGAAGATCGAGATGATGCCCTGCGGCAGGAACGCCGCGAGCGCATACAGGGCGACCGCGATGCCCGAGCCGGTCTCGAACGTGATGTACCACATGACCGCGTACTGCACGATCATCGAGCCGAAGAGGGAGATCGTCTGTCCGGTGAGGAACAGGGAGACGTTGCGCTTCCAGTGCGCAGGAACGGGGGCGGGCTCAGGGGCGGCGGTGGGGTCGCTCATGTACACAGCGTACACATGAGCGACTCGCCCGCCTAGAAGAAGTCCGGACTCGGGGTAGAGGCCTGGCGGATCGCGACGTCCGCGTGGCGGTCGAAGCGGTAGCCGACGCCGCGCACGGTGCGCACGATGTCCTCGTAGTCGCCGAGCTTGGCGCGCAGGCGGCGCACGTGGACGTCGATGGTGCGCTCGTTCGGGATCTCGTCGTCCGCAGCGGACCACAGCGAGGAGATGAGCTCCGTGCGGTCGATCGTGCGGCCCTCGCGCAGCACGAGGTACTGCAGCAGCTCGAACTCCTTGTAGGTGAGCGACGCGGTGTCGCCGTCGAGCGTGACGCGCTTGCGGGAGATGTCGATCACGACGCCCGTGCGCTGGCGGGCCTCGGGCTCCTCGGCGGCCTGGCGGTGCTTGGCGAGCGCGGCCGGGTCCTGTAGCGCGAGTCGCACGACGTCGACGTCACGACCGCCGGCGCCGGCCGGGGCGAGCGCGACGGCCGCGTAGGTCTCGGCGCTCGGGACGAGCTGGGCCAGGAGGGCCTTGAGCTGCTCGACGACGTGGCCGAGGTCGGTGCCGGAGTCGAGGGCCTTGAACTCGTCGAGGCCGACGTAGAGGGCGAAGCCGCGGGCCTCCGTGCCCGTGGGCACGGCCTGCAGGCGGCGGGGAGCCGGAGCCTCCGGAGCGGGGGCGACGGGGGAGACGGTCGAGAGGGGGGTGCGGTCGATAGTAGCGATGGACATGGTCCTGGGAATCCTTAGTTTTGTGGGGTGAAGGGCCTCTGATGATGAGGTTGTGATCCTTCGGGTACTGCGGTCATGCGAAGCGGTAGCCAGCCGTTATGAGGACTGGGGCCCGGGAGTTACGCCCTCTAAGGGAGGCGGAACCCGACGAATTGTGGGCTGTTAGGCACACATTCGACAACACATGACCATGCTCTCGCGAACCTCAAGGGAGGTTAGGGCGAATGCACGAACAGTCATGCGTGCAACTATCTTGCATTCGCGCAAGAAATGCAAGTGGCGCTACACCGTGCCGTAGAGCCGGTCGCCCGCGTCGCCGAGCCCGGGGACGATGTACCCGACCTCGTTGAGCTTCTCGTCGAGCGCTCCCAGTACGACGGTCACTTCGCGGCCCTCGGTTGCCTTCTCGACGGCGGCGAGGCCCTCGGGCGATCCGATGAGGCAGACTGCCGTGACATCCCTGGCACCCCTCTCGAAGAGGAACTCGATGGCGCCGATGAGCGATCCACCGGTCGCGAGCATCGGGTCGAGGATGAAGCACTGGCGGTCGGACAGGTCGTCGGGCAGCCGCTGGGCGTACGTGGTGGGCTGCAGGGTCACCTCGTCGCGCATCATCCCGAGGAAGCCGACCTCGGCCGTGGGGATGAGCTTGACCATGCCCTCGAGCATCCCGAGGCCGGCCCGCAGGATCGGGACGACGAGCGGGCGGGGCATGCTGATGGCGAGCCCGGTGGTCTTCGTGACGGGAGTCTCGATCTCCACGACCTCGGTGCGCACGTTGCGGGTCGCCTCGTAGGCGAGGAGCGTCATGAGCTCCTCGGCGAGGGCGCGGAACGTCGGCGACGGGGTGTTCTTGTCGCGCAGCACCGTGAGCTTGTGGGTGATGAGCGGGTGGTCGGCAACGTGTACTCGCATAGGCTCAATCTACTGTGAACCGGTATGCGGAGTGGATGGGCGAGGCGCTCGCCGAGGCCCGCAGCGCGCTCGGCTCGGGCGACGTGCCGGTCGGCGCGATCATCATGGATGCCGCGGGCAACCGCATCGGCGTAGGGCGCAACGAGCGCGAGCTCCACCAGGATCCGACGGCCCACGCCGAGCTCATCGCGATCCGCGAGGCCGCTGCCGCGCTGGGGGACTGGCACCTCACCGGCGCCACCCTCGTCGTCACGCTCGAGCCGTGCGTCATGTGCGCCGGCGCGATCCTCAACTCGCGCATCCCCCGCGTGGTCTTCGGCGCCTGGGATGAGAAGGCCGGCGCCGTGGGCAGCGTCTACGACGTGCTCCGCGATCGGCGGCTCAACCATACGGTCGAGGTCATCGCCGGGGTCGAGGCCGAGGCCTGCGCGCAGCTGCTGCTCGAGTTCTTCCAGAGCAAGCGCTAGTTCGCCACGGCGACGGCCTCATGGATGCTCGTGGGGTCGGCCAGGGCGTCGACCATCGCCTGCGCGAGGTCGGCCCGCCTGATGGTGAACCCCCACCTGACGTTCGCATCGCGCCGGCTCGCGTAGCGGCCCTTCGCGGGGCCGTCCTTGAGCTGGGGCGGGCGCATGATGGTCCAGTCGAGGCCGCTCGGCCGGATGACGAGCTCAGTCGCCTCCATGTCGCGCCAGACGTCGCCCAGGATGCGCCACAGGATCGGCTTGGCGATGAACCGGGTGATCGGGTTGTCGCCCTTGTTGAACGGACCGGTCGCGCTGATGGCGATGAGCCGGCGCACCCCGGCCGCGCGCATGGCCTCGATGGTGGCGGTGGCGGAGCGCTCCATGATGTCGATCGGGGTGTCGCGGCCCGGGCCCACGCACCAGGCGACGGCGTCGGCCCCGCGGATGGCGGTCGTCAGCTCTGCGGCGGAGGTGGCATCCGCCCGCTCGATACTGTCGACGGCGACCGTGAGGCGCGACGGGTCGCGCACGACGGCGGTTATCTCGTGCCCGGCGGCGAGTGCCGCCTCGACGAACGCGGTGCCGGTCTTGCCGGTGGCGCCGATGACGGCGATCTTCATAATGTCTCCAAGGGTTAGTGAACGCTTACTTACCCCGCAATGATAGGGTTAGTGGACGCTCACCTGTCAAGGAGGAACTTTCATGGCCGCCAGGGAGACGATCCTCGACGCCGCTGCCGCGATCATGCGCGAGCAGGGCATCGCCCGGGCCACGACGAAGGAGATCGCGAGGGCCGCCGGCTACTCCGAGGCCCTGCTCTACAAGTACTTCGCCGACAAGCAGGCGATATACCTCGCGGTGCTCAAGGAGCGTGCCGGCGGCGCTGCCCCGCCGCTCGAGCCCGGAGTCGGCGACGTGCACGACAACCTCGTCGACGTGACGGTCGGCCTCATGGAGTTCTACGTCGCGTCGTTCCCGATGTCGGCATCGATCTTCAGCGACCGCGAACTGCTGGCCGCGTGGCGCGACGGCATGAGCGCGCGCGGCATGGGCCCGCGCGCGCCCCTGCGCGGGCTCGAGCGCTACCTCGAGGAGGAGACGGCTCTCGGCCGTCTCGCCAGCGGCACGGATGTCGCGGCGCTCGCGGCGCTGCTGTGCGGTGCGGCGTTCCAGGCCGCATTCCTCGCGTGCTACGACGGGCTCTCGGCTGTGCCGAACGCCGCGTCTCGGGCCGAGGCGCTGGTGAGCACCGCGGTCAGTCTGCGCCCTTGATCACGATCGTGTCGGTGGCGGGGTTGGCCGCGTTCGGCGGGGAGTACACGTCGGGCTCGAGGTAGATGATGCGCGCGATGGGCACCTCGGCCCTGATCGCGGCTTCGACCGCGTCGATCGAGGCGGCGACATCCGACAGCTTCTTGGTCTTGCCGAAGGCGAGCTTGGCGGCGACGAGCAGCTCGTCGGGCCCGAGGTAGAGCGTCTTCATGTGGATGAGCGCCTCGACGTCGGGGTGCGCGTTGATCGCGTCGCGGATCTTGTCGGTGTCGCCGGCGCTCGCGCCCTCGCCGACGAGCAGGCTCTTGGTCTCGATGCCGAGGATGATCGCGACGAGCACCAGCAGCACGCCGATCGCGAGGGTGCCGATGGCGTCGAAGATGCCGTCGTGGGTGATGGTGGTCAGGCCCACACCCGCGAACGCGAAGACGAGACCGGTGAGGGCGGCGACATCCTCGAGCAGCACGACGGGCAGCTCGGGCGCCTTGGCGTGACGGATGAACGAGATCCAGCCCTGGTTGCCCCGGACGTGGTTCGACTCCCTGATCGCGGTACGGAGAGAGAAGGACTCGAGGCCGATCGCGACGAGAAGAATGACGAGCGGGACGATCGGGTTGTCGAGCGCGTGCTCGTTCGCGTGCTGGATCTTCTCGACGCCCTCGTAGATGGAGAAGACACCGCCGACCGAGAACAGGATGATCGACACGACGAACGCGTAGACGTAGCGCTCCCGGCCGTAGCCGAAGGGGTGCGACTCGTCGGCGAGCTTGCGCGACTTGCGGCCGCCCAGGAGCAGGAGGCCCTGGTTGCCCGTGTCGGCGAGGGAGTGCACGCTCTCGGCGAGCATCGAGCTCGAGCCGGAGACGAGGAAGCCGACGAACTTTGCGATCGCGATACCGAGGTTCGCGAGCAGTGCCGCGATGATTGCCTTGCCGCCGCCAGATGCGCTCATGTGCTCAATCCTAGGATGAGGGCGTGACCACAAATCTTCCCTCCATCGCGATCATCGGCGCGGGCGCCATGGGCGGCGCCATCCTCCAGGGCCTGCTCGATCCCTCCGTGAGCGTGAGCGGGGGCATCCGGGTCACCAACCGCACCGACGCGAAAGCCGCACTCGTGGCCGCGGACGGCGTGGAGTCGATTGCCCTCGAGTCGGAGCCCGACGGCAATCAGCGCGCAGTGCGGGGAGCGGGCATCGTGCTGTTGGGCGTGAAGCCCGCCATGATCGTCGACACCCTGCGAGGGCTCACCCTCGACCCCGGAGCCCTGGTCATCAGCGTCGCGGCCGGCATCACGACGGCGACGATGGAGGCCGAGGTCGACAACGCGGTGCTGCGCGCCATGCCCAACACCCCGGCGAAGATCGGCAAGGGAGTCACGGGAATCGCGGCCGGCTCGCGCGCGACGCCCTCGCAGGTGGCGCTCGGTGTCGCACTCTTCGAGACGGTCGGCACGGTCGTCGAGATCCCCGAGTCGCAGATCGACGCGCTGAGCACGATCTCCGGATCCGGCCCCGCCTACGTGTTCTACCTGGTGGAGGAGCTCACCCGCACAGCCGTGAACCTCGGGTTCACGCCAGAGCAGGCGGCTGTGCTCGTGCAGGGCACGTTCGCGGGGTCGGTGGACCTCCTGCTCGCCTCGGGTACCTCGCCCGAGAGCCTGCGCGCCCAGGTCACGAGCCCGAAGGGGACCACGGAGCGCGCGATCTGCGTGCTGCAGTCCGCCGATCTCTCCGGGCTGTTCGACCGTGCGACGGCGGCGGCCCTGGCGCGGGCGCGGGAGATGGCCGCGGGGGCCTGAGCCGCGGCATCCGGGGGTCTCGCCTGCCTCGCGTCGTGGAGCTCCGAGCCGTCGACCCCGCCGCGCCGGGCACCTCTTCCTGACGACGTATGCCGCGGTGGCATACGTTGCGAAACGCGCCCCCCGGCCCCCGGCCGCCTCGCGCTGGGCGCTCTCTGGGCGTCGTCTTGGGTGGTTCATAGAGTCGGGGAGCAGTGTTGTCGCGCGTGCAGAGGAGCACGCTCCGAACCTGAGGAGCAACCATGGCCAAGAAGGTCGAAGAAGTAGCAACACCCGTCGTCGTCGAGCAGCGCCGGAGCGGCCTCGCGGTCGCGGGCTTAGTCGTGGGTGCCGTGATCGTCGCGGGCGCGCTGTTCGGCGGCGGCGTGCTCGTCGGCGCCCACCTGCCGCAGGGCCAGAGCCAAGCGCAGTTCGGGTCGGGCGGGCACGGCGGCTTCCCCGGCGGCCCGAACGGCATGGGCGGACCCGGCCCGGCCGCGCCCGGTCAGGACCGGGGCGGTCAGAACGACGACTCGCAGCCCTAGCCGCGCACCCTGTCCCGAAGGCGAACGAAGAGCGGCGACCGGATGATCAGCACCTCCCACGGAACGGTGAACTGTCCGCGGAGCGGTTGGGCATTCTCGGGCTGCGCCTCGTAGACGACGATCAGGCCGTCTCGCGTGAGCTCGAAGTCGCAGCGTGCCTGGACGAGTCGCTCACTGTGGCCAGGGCCGTCACTGCCGCCGCCCGTGAAGTCGACCTCGCCCGCACTGCTGCCAGAGACCGCGACAGCGAAGGTCAGGCCTCGCCGCAGTGACCGTGCGACAGTGTCGAGGTCGAATCCTTCGAGCCAGATCCGGGGGAACTCGTTCGTGCCTTCGAGGAGCCCCGACGCAGTCCGCACCGCGCGACCGGGCCGATGGATGACGAAGGAGCTGTTCGTGGGCGAGCGACCCTCGTAGAGTTCGACCGAGCGGCCGTCGTCCGTCACGCCGAAGATGCCGCCGCCCGAGCCGATCGGGGTCGACTTCAAGCGCATCGCATCGATCGTGGTGCGGGCAAGCGGCGCGGCTTTGGCCAGGGGAAGCTGCGGCAGCGCGCGCGAATGCGCTCGCATGGCCAACACCCGGGTCGCAGCATCCATCGAGAACGCGACTCGGAGGCGCAACGAGTTGATGCCGCCCGCATTCCAGTGCTGACGGGTCGACGGGACGGCATCGAGCGCCGGCGCCGGACTGAGGGCGGCCGAGAGCTCTACGCGCACCGAGTCCTCTCCCAAGGACTCGATCCGGCCCCTCCAGTCGGAGAGGTCCTGGATGTTCGACTCGCCCGCGGGGTCGCGAAGCGCGCCCTTTGCATCGAAAGAGAACGTCGATGCGCGGCGCTCGCCGAAGCGAAGTGCGTCTTTCAGGATGTCGCTGACCACAGAATTCAGGTAGACCACCGGCGAACTGCTCTTGCCGACGAGGTAGCCGGAGCGCAGATCTCGGTGCGCTCGCGCTGCCGCCAGAGTCAGGAGTCCGGACTCGGACCGGACCCGCACGAGCTTTCCCGAGACTGAGGGGTAGGCGCCGTCCGGAGACGCGGGCAGGTCGAATTGGCCCGCGGCGTAGGCAGAGCCCTGCTCGTCGAGGAGCGCGTCGTGAAGGTGCACGGTCGTCAGGAGCTCAGCGTCGCGAACCGCTCCATGTCGACAGAGTTGCCGCTCACGATGATGAGGTCGTGGTTCGAGACCACTGTCTCGGGCGTCGCGTAGGTGAAGTCCTTGCCCGGCGACTTCACGCCGACCACGGTGATGCCGTACTTCTTGCGCACCTGCGACTCCGACAGCGGGATGCCGCGGATCGGCTTCGGCGGGTACATCTTCACGATCGCGAAGTCGTCGTCGAACTCGATGAAGTCGAGCATCCGGCCCGAGACGAGGTGGGCGACGCGCTCGCCGGCCTCCGCCTCCGGGTAGATCACGTGGTTGGCGCCGATGCGCGCGAGGATCTTGCCGTGCGACTGGCTGATCGCCTTCGCCCAGATCTGCGGGATCTTCAGGTCGACCAGGTTGGCCGTGATGAGCACGGATGCCTCGATCGACGAGCCGACCGCGACCACGGCGATCGCGAAGTCCTGGGCGCCGATCTGCCGCAGCGCATCGATGGACCGCGCGTCGGCCTGTACGGCGTGCGTGACGCGCTCCGACCACTTCTGCACGAGGGCGTTGTCCTCGTCGATCGCGAGCACCTCGCGGTCGAGGCGCTGCAGCTGGCCGGCAGTGGCGGCGCCGAAGCGCCCCAGGCCGATGACGAGCACGGGCGCGTCGTGCGGGATCTTGTCAACCAACGATCGGCCTTTCTTCTGGTCGCCGGAACAGCTGGCGACGCTGGCTGGCGGCAAGGGCTGCCGCAAGAGTCACGGTACCAATGCGGCCGAGGAACATGGTGGCCGCGAGCACGTACTGCGCGCCGTCCGACGCGTGCTGGGTGAATCCGGTCGACAGTCCGCAAGTCGCGAACGCGCTGATCACGTCGAACAGCACGTAGTCGAGCGGCTCGTCCGTGATGAGGAGAAGGACGATGGATGCCGCGGCCACGGTCGTGGCACCCCACAGCACGACGCTCACGCCGAGTCGGAGCACGTCTGGCGGGATGCGCCGTTCGTACGCCTCCATCTCGTCGTTGCCCCGCGCCTCCGCGAACGCAGCGAGGAACAGCACGGCGAGAGTGGTGACCTTGATGCCGCCCGCGGTGGAGGCGGACCCGCCGCCGATGAACATGAGCATGTCGGTGACGAGCAGGCTCGAGCCGTCGAACTGCGACGGGTCGATCGTCGAGAACCCGCCGGAGCGAGCCATCGTGGACATGAAGAAGCTCTGCAGGATGCGCTGGCCCGCGTCGAGGTTCGCCATGGTGCGGGGGTTGTTGAACTCGAGCACGAAGTAGGCGAGCGCACCCAGCAGGAGCAGCAGGCCGAACGTCAGCAGCGTCATCTTCACGTGCAGCGACCACTTGCGCGGGTGCCGCAGGTTGCGCGAGAGCACGTAGATCACGGGGAAGCCGATCGCGCCGGCGACCACCCCGAGCATGATCACGCTCAGGAACCACACGTCGCCCGCGTACGGCGCGAGCCCCTCGGAGGTGGGCAGGAACCCGGTGTTGGTGAACGCCATGGCCGAGATGTAGATCGACTGCCACGCGGCGTCGAGGGGGTTCACCCCCTGCAGCAGCATCCGGGGGTAGAGCAGGATCGCGACGACGATCTCGATCGCGATCGCGCTGATGGCGACCGTCACCAGCAGGTTGCCGGTCTCGCCGAGCCGCACCGCCTGGCCCTCGGCGATCGGGCCCTTGCGGATGCGCAGCGGGTTCGCGTCGCCCGCGGCGAGCAGCTTCTGGCGCAGGCCGAGGCGGCGGCTGATCACGAGGCCGAGGATCGAGGCCAGGGTGAGCACCCCGATACCGCCGATCTCCACGCCGATGAAGATGAACACGTGGCCGAGCGGCGACCAGTAGGTCGCCATGTCCACGGTCGAGAGGCCCGTCACGCAGATCACGGAGACGGCGGTGAAGAGCGCGTCCACGAGGGGCGCCTGCTTGCCCGACGTGGTCGAGAGCGGGAGCGAGAACAACAGGGTGAAGACGAGGATCAGCCCCGCGAAGATCAGGATCGCGAACCGCGCGGGGGTGGCGGCGATGAACGCGTCGACCCCGTCTCGGATGCGGGCGAACGGCGTGTCTCGCGAGACCGGCTTGCCGCGCATCCCACCCCCTCATCTTTCGACCATCACAGTACCCTTACCTCATGGCTGACATCTTCGACGTCGTGTCCGATCCGACGAGGCGGGAGCTCATGTCGGCCCTGCTCGAGCGCTCCCTTGCGCGGGATGCCGCGGCCGGCGAGATCAGCGTCGGCGACCTCGTGGAGCGGCTCGGCCTGAGCCAGCCGACGGTCTCGAAGCACCTGAAGGTGCTGAGGGACCACGGACTCGTCACGGTCCGCGAGGACGGGCAGCACCGCTACTACCGCCTCGACCCCGGCCCCCTCGAGGAGCTCGAAGACTGGCTCACCCCGTTCATCGAGCCGGCGCTCGACGACGAGGACGACCTGCGCATCGACGACGGCGGCTCTGCGGTGTTCGCCGCCTGGTCGGGCGCTGACGTGGGCGGCACGATCGGCCGCCGCGTCGCGGAGGGCACGTACCAGGCGCGCCAGCTCCCCACGACCGTCAAGCGGCGGCTGTTCCGGCGCTCGTAGGCCACCCGTATGGGGGTGGACACCGTACAACTCCAACCCCTAGTGTTGCCGTTTAGCACTCCAGTAACACTGGTGCGCTGTCGATAACCAAGGAGCACTACCCGATATGTCGCGTGATCTGTCCGACGTTCGCTTTCTCACGGTCGCCGAGGTGGCCGAGATGATGCGCGTCTCGAACATGACCGTGTACCGGCTCGTGCACTCCGGCGACCTTCCCGCCGTGCGCTTCGGGCGCTCGTTCCGCATCCCGGAGTCTGCCGTCGTCGCGGCGATCGAGACGCCGATCTCCGAGGTCGGCTAGTACGTAAACTCGGGGGATGACCCTCAAACTCGGCTTCAAGGCCTCGGCAGAGCAGTTCGACCCGCGCGAGCTCGTGGAGATCGCCGTCGCGGCGGAGGCCCACGGCATGGAGACCGTCACGGTCAGCGACCACTTCCAGCCCTGGCGCCACGAGGGCGGCCACGCGCCGTTCTCCCTCTCCTGGATGGCCGCCGTCGGCGAGCGCACGAAAACCATCACGATCGGGACATCCGTGATGACCCCGACCTTCCGCTACAACCCCGCGGTCGTCGCGCAGGCGTTCGCGACCATGGGCTGCCTCTACCCGGGCCGCATCATGCTCGGCGTGGGCAGCGGCGAGGCCCTCAACGAGATCGCCACCGGGTGGACCGCCGAGTGGCCAGAGTTCAAGGAGCGCTTCGCCCGGCTCCGCGAGTCGGTCGACCTCATGCGCGCGCTGTGGACCGGCGACCGCGTGAGCTTCGACGGCGAGTACTACAAGACCGTCGACGCCTCGATCTACGACCGGCCGGATCTCCCGATCCCGGTGTACATCGCCGCGGGCGGGCCAGTCGTGGCGCGCTACGCCGGGCGCTCCGGCGACGGCTTCATCTGCACCTCGGGCAAGGGCATGAGCCTGTACACCGAAGAGCTCATCCCGGCGGTCAAGGAGGGCGCGGCCCAGGCGTCGCGCGACTTCGAGCAGATCGACCGGATGATCGAGATCAAGCTCTCCTACGACACCGACGAGGCGACCGCCCTCGAGAACACCAGGTTCTGGGCACCGCTCGCGCTCTCGAAGGAGCAGAAGCACGACATCACCGACCCCATCGAGATGGAGAAGGCCGCCGACGCCCTGCCGATCGAGCAGATCGCCTCGCGCTGGATCGTGGGCGCCGACCCCGACGCCGTCGTCGAGCAGATCAAGCAGTACACGGATGCCGGGCTCAACCACCTCGTGTTCCACGCCCCGGGCCAGGACCAGCGCCGCTTCCTCGAGCTGTTCGAGCGCGATCTGGCGCCCCGCCTGCGCGCCTTGGCCTGAGTGCTAAGATCTTCCGGTATGTCTTTCCGCGGTTCTGAATCGGACCGGGTCGAGTCCATTCAGATGTGTTCATTACAAAGACCGTGAGGTAGTCCATGGGTTCAGTCATCAAGAAGCGCCGCAAGCGGATGGCGAAGAAGAAGCACCGCAAGCTGCTGCGCAAGACGCGCCACCAGCGTCGCAACAAGAAGTAGTCGCTAAAGGCCCGGTTTCTACCGGGCCTTTTTGCGTACCGCCCGCGCCTCGCGCTTGACCTTCTTCTGGGCATCCCGGATGCTCGACCGCTTGAGCGGCAGCACCTCCCAGCCGCGCTCCTTCGCGTGGGCGAGGAGCTTCGCATCGGGGTTCACGACGACGCGGTTTCCCACCATGGTGAGCAGCGGGATGTCGTTGCTCGAGTCGGAGTACGCCCAGCAGTCGGCGAGGTCGGCCTTGCGGTCGCTCGCGAACTGCAGCGCGACCGCGGCCTTCTCGTCGCCGTGGATGACGTGGCCGTCGAGGGCGCCGGTGAAGACGCCGTCGAGCGCCTGCACGCGGGTGCCGATCGCGCCCGTGAGGCCGAGGCGGTCGGCGATGACCTGCGCGACGAGCTGCGGGGTCGCGGTGATCAGCCAGACCTCGTGGCCCTTCTCGAGGTGGGCCTGGGTGAGGGCGACGGTCTCGGGCCAGAGCTTCGGCGCGAAGTCGCGCTCGTACATCTCGTTGGCCATGGCGATGAGGGCCTCTTCGGTGTGCCCGCTCACCAGGCCGAGCGCGCGGTCCTTCGCGGTGGAGAGGTGCTGGCGGTTCTCCCCGACCGCGAGGAAGCGGAATTGGTGCCAGCCGAACAGGGCGATGTCGCGCACGGAGATGAGGCCCCGGCGGAACGCCTCGCGGCCCACGTAGTACACGCTGGCCCCGCGCATGAGGGTGTTGTCGACGTCGAAGAAGGCGACGATCGGGCGATCGCTGGGTGGTGGCGGCGCTGCTTCGGGCATCCCGTTTAGTCTATGGTCGTGTCCACTACGCGGCTGACTCTCATCGGCAAGCCCGACTGCCACCTCTGCGACGACGCCCGAGCGGTGATCGCCTCCGTGCTCGAAGACCTGGGCGACGGGGCATCCGTGTCGCTTGAAGAGCTGTCCATCCACGACGACCCGGAGCTCAACGAGAAGTACTGGGACGAGATCCCGGTGCTCATGGTCGACGGGCGCGTGCACGCCATCTGGCGGCTGGACGCCGAGCGGCTCAAGGCCGCCATTCTCGCGAGCGCCTAGAGGGCTTTGGCGCTCTGGATCGGGATCGGGCCGGTGAGGTGCTTCGCGATGGCGTCGCGCTCGGCGGCGAGGGAGGCGATCGTCGCGCCCTCGAGGCCCGGCTGCACCATGTCGTCGAACGGATTGCTCATGCCGCTCTTCGCGTGCACTGCCTCCGCGTAGGCGGTGGCGGCAGCGGCCACCTTCGCGCCGGCCCGCTGGGCCTTCTTGAGGGATACCGCGCTGCCGCCGACCGCCTCGGCGTGCTGGTTGAGCGCCTTCTTGAGATCCTTGAGCGCTGCGTCGATTTTCTTGGACATGGGGTCATCCTGCCTCATGAAGGTAAACGCGCGCCAAGGGCGAGTTTCTAGGACTCGTCGACCACCACGGCGTCTGCGGCGTTCTTGCGGACGGACTCGATGCCGTTGAGGGCGCTCGCCTTGGCGGCGTAGCCCTCCGAGATCGCGATGATCTCGCCGTTGCCCGCCTTGAGCGAGAAGCGGAACTCGCCCTTCTTGTCCTTCGTGATCACGAATTTGCCAGCCATAGTCGTGCCAACTTCCTCTGTGGATAGTTTTCGCTGAGTAGCGATGGCTTATGGTAGCGCTCCGAGTTTTACGGCAGAAGGCGCGTCGGGCCGCGGAACAGGTACGTGGACTCCCGGATGTTCGACAGGTGCAGCATGAGCATGAGCACGCGGCTCAGCCCCATGCCGAAACCGCCGTGCGGCGGGACGCCGTAGCGGAAGAAGTCGAGGTAGAAATCGAGCTCCTCGGGGTCGAGCCCCTTGTCCTTCGCCTGCTCGACGAGGATGTCGACGCGGTGCTCGCGCTGGGCGCCGGTCGAGATCTCGACACCGTTGAAGATGAGGTCGTAGCTGTTGGTGAGCGACGGGTCGCCCTCGTGGCGCATGTGGTAGAACGGCCGGATGCTCGACGCGTAGTCGGTGAGGAACACGAACTCGTGGTCGAACGCCTCCTTGACGTAGGCCGCGATCTGGCGCTCGCCCTCCGGGTCCATGTCGTCGTCCGTGCGGGGAACCGTGTAGCCCCGCTCCGCGATGATGCGCTTCGCCTCGGCGAGCGGGATGCGCGGGAACGGGGTAGCGGGCACGGTGACCTCGACGCCGAACAGCGCCTCGATCTCGGCGCCGTGCTTGTCCTTGACGGCCTGGAAGCCCGCGACGAGCAGCTCCTCGTGCAGCTTCATGACGTCCTCGTGGGAGTCGATCCAGCTGATCTCGCTGTCTACGCTCGTGAACTCCGTCGCGTGGCGGCTCGTGAAGCTCGGGTCGGCGCGGAACGCGGGCCCGACCTCGAAGATCTTGCCGAAGCCGGCGGGCTGGGCCATCTGCTTGAAGAACTGCGGGCTCTGCGAGAGGTAGGCCTTGCCCTCGAAGTAGTCGACCTCGAACAGCTCGGCCTTCGACTCGCTCGCGCTCGCCATGAGCTTGGGAGTGTGCAGCTCCACGAAGTCGTGCTCGACCCAGTAAGTGCGCCAGGCGTGCTCGAGCGTGGTCTGGATGCGGAAGATCAGGTTGTTCTTCGGCTGGCGCAGGTCGAGGAAGCGCCAGTCCATGCGCTTGTCCACGCCGGTGTCGTCGGCGATGGGGGTCTCGGGGTTCGCGGCGGCCGCGATGACGAGGCCCTCGAGCTTGATCTCGACGCCGCCGAGCTTGACGCGCTCGTCGTGCTTGAGCTCGCCGGTCGCGGTGAGGAACGTGCCCTGGGCGAGGCCCGAGATGGTGTCGCTGAGCTCCGACGGGATGACGTTGCCCTCGTCGTCGGAGGGACGGGGGTTCACGAGCTGAACCGCGCCCGACTCGTCGCGCAGCACGACGAACTGCACCTTCTTCTGGTCGCGCACCGTATC
>JAODAQ010000038.1 GCA_025463515.1 Rhodoglobus sp. | reverse complement strand
CCAGCAGGTCGGCCTCGTCCGCGGCCTCTCGGAGGCCCGCGACAGCGGCGCCGCGCTCGCCCGTCGCCGCCCGGGCCGTCGCCTCGAGCACGTGGGCCCTGGCCGCGTCGAGCCTGCCGCCCGCGATGAGGGCCCGCGCCGCGGAGACCGCCGCGCGCTCGGCGCCGCTCTCGGTATTGCCCGTGGCGACGTCGATCCGGCTCAGGGTGCGCTCGACGGCGGCGGCCGCCATGTCGTGGATGCTCAGCGGCGCGGCCCGGCGGCCCCAGGCCCGTGCCGCCCTCAGGTCGCCGCTCTCGATCGCGCTCGTCGCGAGGAGCTCGTACGCGTAGGCGCGGTCGACGGTCTGCAGGCGCGGGAGTCCGGGGCCGCCGGCGGCGTGCAGCACGAGTTCGGCTGCGCGGCCCGTGCTGCCCACGGCCCCGAGGCCGTACGCGCACAGGATGTGCGACCCGACCGGGATGTAGCTGCGCGGCTCGGGCTCGAGCGCGAGCACCAGTGCCGTGAGCCTGTCCACCTCCGCGGCGTTGCCGAGCTGCGCCTGGATGTACGCGCTCGTCGAGGCCGCGAGCATCCGGGCGGGCATCCCGCCGGCGGAGTTCGCCTCGGTCATCGCGAGCGCGGCGCCGGCCGCGGCATCCGCCACCCTGCCCTGGAAGACGAGCGCGCGGGCCAGTGCGATCTTCGCGAAGACCGGCGCCTGCACCGACGACCGCCAGTCGTGATCGAGGTACTCCAGTGCGAACCGCTCGGCGTCCACGAGCCTGCCCGACGACATGGACGCCTCGATCGCGAAGTACCCGCCGACCGCGGCATCCTCGTCCGACCACGAGGGGTCGAAGCTGAGCTCGGCCAGCGGCGTCACGCCTTCCCCCGGAGGGGCGAGGCATGCCGAGAAGTGCTCGGCGGCCGTGGCAATGGCCCCGGACCCGGCGTCGACGGCCTCGGCGCGGGCGAGCTCCGCCCATCGCCGGGCAGCGGAGTGCCGCGAAGCGAGGGCTGCGGCGAAGGCTGCGACCGCGGCAAGTCGCGAACGGCGGCCGGGCTCCGTTTCGCGGCTGTGCTCGTCGGCGAGGCGCGCGGATGCCTCGTCGAGCCGGGCCTCGAGCACCAGGTCGAGGCACTCACCGAGCAAGGACGGCGCGAACACCGCAGGGGTGAGCACCGGGGAGGCCATGCGGTGATGCTAGCCGGTGGTCGGCGCGGCGGCGAGCCAGGTGAGCGAACCGAACTCCTCCGGCGTGAGCCCGAACTCCTCCGTGGCGTGCGCGATGGTCGCGCGCAGCTCGGGGTGGTGCGTGCCCTCCCGCACGATGACGTCGACTCCCGAGGGCGTGGCGAGCGACTTGGAGAAGTGGATGACGGCGATCGTGCCGTCATCGCTGATCCCCGCAACCGTCCACCGGCTCGCGAAGAGCCGGAGCAGTTTGCGGCCCCGCCAGACGAACCCCTCGCCGTTCCAGGTGTCCTGTCCGAGGATGTGCTTCTCCCCGGCCTCCTCCACGTACGAGACGTCGTCGGAGAGCACGAGCGGCTGCTCCGAGACGAGGTCGTAGGTGAAGCGCGGCTCGAGCTTCTCGCCCGTGAGCCACATCGGGAAGTTCGTAGCCTGGATGGTCCACGTCCCCGGTAGCAGGTCGGCGAGCGTGCGTTGATCCAGTGTTGCCCCCATGGATTCGAGAGTAGTCGATCAGCCCTTCACCGCTCCGCCCAGCCCGGCGCCCCGGAGGAAGACCCGCTGGAAGCCGAGGAACAGGACCACCGGGATGATCGTCGAGATCGCCAGGGCGGCCATGAATACGCCGAGCTCCGTCTGCGACTGGATCGCGGGCAGCCGCACGCCGAGCGTCTGCACCGCCGGGTCGGGCAGCACGAGCATGGGCCAGAGGTAGTCCTTGAGCGAGTTGATGATCGCGAACACCGAGACCACGCCGAGGATCGGCCGCGACATGGGGAGCACCACCGACCAGAACAGCCTGAACGGGCCCGCGCCGTCGGTGCGCGCCGCCTCGAACACCTCGCGCGGCAGGTTGTCGAAGAACCGCTTCACCAGCAGGATGTTGAACGCGTTCGCGGCGGCCGGCAGCCAGACCGCGAGGTAGTTGTTCAACAGGGACTGACCGATGGGCGGATGCACGATCGTCAGGTAGAGCGGCACGAGCAGCACGATCGACGGGATGAACAGGGTGGCGAGCACCGCGCCGTTCAGGAGCGGGGCGTACCGCGGCCGCAGCACCGAGAGGGCGTAGCCCGCCGTCGTCGCGATCAGCAGCTGGAAGAACCACGAGCCAGCCGCGACCACGAGGGTGTTGATGAAGTACTGGTCGATGTGGACCTCGGTCCACGCCTGGGCGAGGTTCTCCCACTTGATGCCGTTCGGGAAGAACTCCAACGGGGTACGGATCGTGTCCTGCGTCGGCGTGATAGCGGCCTTCGCGAGCCAGATGATCGGGCCGAGTCCCGCCACGACGAGCCCGAGCGCGAGGAACACGTGCACGACCGCCATGACGACCCGCACACCGGGCTTCTTGCGGTCGAAGTCGGAGACGATACCGCGGTCGTTGGCGGGCTCGCTCTCGTCGCGCGCCTTGGCACGGCGCAGACGGGTGGTGGTGACGGCGCTCAATTGTTGCTCCAGCGTTCGGTGAGCTTGAAGTAGACGAAGGACAGCGCGGCGAGGAAGAGCGCGAGCATCACGCTCAGCGCGGTCGCCTCCCCGTAGTTGCCGCCGAGGCTGTTCTGGAACGCGTAGCGGTAGATCAGCAGCAGGACGGTGATCGTGGCGTTCGCGGGCCCGCCCGCGGTGAACAGGAAGGGTTCGAGGAACACCTGCGAGGTCGCGATCACCTGCAGGATCAGCATGATGAAGATGACGCCGCGCAGCTGCGGCAGCGTGACGTGCCAGATCTTGCGCCAGATCGACGCGCCGTCCACCTCGGCCGCGTCGTACAGCTCCGGCGGAACGCTCAGCAGTGCGGCGAGGTAGATGATGATGCTGCCGCCCGCGCCGGCCCAGGTCGCCTCGAGCACGAGGGACGGCATGGCGCTCATCGCGTTCTGGATCCAGGGCTGCGGCGGGATGCCCGCCCAGGAGATGATCGTGTTGAACACGCCGGTCGGGCTCGCGTCGTAGAAGAACTTCCACAGCAGAACGGCGATGACGGGCGGGATGACCACCGGGAGGTAGGCCAGAGCGCTGTAGACGCCCTTGCCGCGCTTGACCTCGCTCATGAGCACGGCCAGGAGGATGGGCAGCGGGAAGCCGAACAGTAGGGCGAGCACCGCGAAGTAGAGGGTGTTGATGAGCGCCGTGCCGAGCAGCGGGTCGCTCAGCACGTTGACGAAGTTGTCGAGCCCCACCCAGTGCGCGGTGATGAGGTTCGTCTTCTGGAAGCTCATGACGAACGACTGCACGATCGGCGACCAGCTGAAGACGCCGAAGACCACGAGCATGGGCGCCACGAACACGAGGTTCCAGAGGCCGCCGCCGCGAAGCCACGTGGCCGGAGTGCGCTTGCGCTTACGCGTTGTGAGGATCGTCATGGGTTGTTCTCTCTGTGGAGGGGTGCGGGCCGCCGCGTCGGGTAACACGGCGGCCCGCGGAACTACGGGGTCCTACTTGGAATCGAGCAGGGCCTGCGCGTCGGTGTTCGCCTTCTTGAGGAGGGCATCCACATCGGCATTCTGGTCAGTCAGCACCGTCTGGATGACGGTGTCGAGCAGGGCGTAGACCTGCTGGGTCTTGCCCTTCGACTCCGCGACCGGCTTCTGGTCGAAGATGCCGTCGAAGAAGCCCTGCATCTGGTCGCGCGGCACGTTGACGTACGGTGCCAGCCACTCCTGCTGCTGGTCGTAGGTCGCCTTGTCGAGAACCGGCAGAACCGGGGTGCCGACAGCCTGGTCGCTCGCGACGAGCGCCTCGGCGTCGGTGATCGCGGCGTCCTTGTTAAGCAGCTTCTGCATGTAGTACCAGTCGATCCACTTGACGCCCGCAGCCTTCGTGGCGTCGTCGATGGCCGGGCTCATGACGGCAACGTCGCCACCGCCGAGAGTGCCCGGGTCCTCACCGTCGGTGGGGACCACCGTGAGGCCGTACACATCGGGGTCGAGCGAGAAGTCGCGCACGAGAGCGGTGTAGACGTCCGAGCCGCTCGTGTACATGCCGATGTTGCCGGCCGCGAACTCCTGGTTGATGCCGGTCCAGTCGAGCAGGAAGTTGCTCCCCATGGAGTTGTCCTCCCAGCGGGCCGCCTTCAGGAAGTCGACAGCCGCGGTGGTTCCGGGGTTGTCGAGCTGAGCCGTGAAGGTGCCGTCGGCGTTGTCGATGACCGTGCGGCCGCCGTGCGCAACAGTCTGCGCGGTCAGCTGCCAGCCACCGGTGTTGCCGGTGGTCATCGTCATGAAGCCGGCCTTGCCGGTCGCGTCGGCGATGGCCTTCGCGTCAGCGCGGACCTCGTCCCACGTGGTGGGCGGGCTGTCGGGGTCGAGCCCGGCCGCCTCGAACAGCTCGCGGTTGTAGTGCAGGCCCATGGCGTACGCCTGGCGCGGGAAGCCGTAGATGTTGCCATCGCCGTCCTTCACGCCGTCGAGGATGATCGGGTTGAACTTGTCCGCGTAGCCGAGGTCGCTGACCTCCTTGGTGACGTCCATGAGCTGGCCGTTCTCGAGCAGCGTCTTGGTGTCCGTGAACGGAACCGTGAACACGTCGGGAAGGGTGCCGCCCGCGAGCTGGACTGCGAAGGTCGGGCCGGTCCAGAGGTACTCCATGCCGACGATGTCGATGTCGGGGTTGAGCTTCTCGAACTGGGCCTCCTGCACGGCGAACGCCTCGTACGCTGCCGCGTCGGCACCGGGCGGGAAGGTCGCAACGCGCAGCTCGACCTTTCCGGTGGCGCCGCCGCCGGAGGTACATGCGGCGAGCGAGGCGATGATCCCGAAGGTGGCCATGCCTGCGACGAGAGCCTTACTTCTTGACTTCATTGTCTTGCCTTTCTTGTGATGTGTTTGGCACTGCGGTGGTGGGTTCTCCGGTGGCTAGTGCTGTGCCCGTAGCCACGCCGTGGAGTCAGGTGCGAGCTGGCCGTTGACCAGCTCTGTGCTGCCGAGCAGGAATTCCTCGTGCTCGGGCAGGTCTATGGGGCGGTCGGAGAGGTTCGTGACGCTCACGAACCCTCCCCCGCGGGCGAAGCACAGGACGTCCGGCGCGGAGTCCAGCCAGCGGAAGCTCTCGTCGCCGTCCAGGGTGCGGCGGATCGTGAGCGCGGCGCGGTAGAGCGACAGCATCGAGCCCGGATCCGCGGCCTCGGCGTCGACCGTGTACCTGCCCCAGTCCTCGGGCTGCGGCAGCCAGGGCTGCACGTCCGTGCCCGCGGAGAAGCCGAAGGGCGGGTGGTCGCCCGCCCAGGGCAGCGGGACGCGGCATCCGTCTCGTCCGGGGTCCACGCCGTTGGAGCGGAAGTGCATCGGGTCCTGGCGGGTGCCCTCGGGGAGGTCCTCGACCTCGGGCAGGCCGAGCTCGTCGCCCTGGTAGACGTACAGCGACCCCGGGAGGGCCGCGGAGAGAAGCGCCGCCGCCCGGGCCCGGCGGGTGCCGAGCTCGAGGTCGGTCGGGGTGCCGAAGCGCTTGGTGGCGAAGGCGAAGGAGCTGTCCTCGCGGCCGTAGCGGGTCACCGTGCGGGTCACGTCGTGGTTGGAGAGCACCCAGGTGCTCGGGGCGCCGACGGGGGCGTGCGCGGCGAGCATGGAGTCGATCGACTCCCGCAGCTCGGAGCCCTTCCACGGGCGGGCCATGAAGTCGAAGTTGAACGCCGTGTGCATCTCGTCGGGGCGCAGGTAGTTGGTGAACCGCACCGGGTCGGGCATCCAGACCTCGCCCACCAGCACGCGCGTGCCGGGGTAGCTGTCGGCGACCGCCCGCCACGAGCGGTAGATGTCGTGCACCTCGTCGCGGTCGGTGTTCGGGTGCTGGCCTGCGGGCTCGTCCCCGGTCACCTCGGGCAGCTCCGGGTCTTTCACGAGCAGGGCGGCCGAGTCGATGCGCACTCCCGCGACGCCGCGGTCGAACCAGAAGCGCAGCACGTCCTCGTGCTCCTTGCGCACGTCGGGGTGGTTCCAGTTCAGGTCCGGCTGCTCCGGCGTGAACAGGTGCAGGTACCACTCGCCGGGAGTGCCGTCGGCGTTCGTCGTGCGGGTCCACGTCTCGCCCTGGAAGTTCGAGACCCAGTGGGTGGGCATCCCGTCGCCGTTCGGGCCGACGCCGGGATGGAACCAGAAGCGCTCGCGCTCGGGGCTGCCCGGGCCCGCAGCGAGAGCCGCCTTGAACCACTCGTGCTCGTGGGAGATGTGGTTGGGGACCACGTCGATGATGGTCCGGATGCCGAGCGCCAGCGCCTCGCGGATGAGTGCCTCAGCCTCGCTGATGTCGCCGAACGCGGGGTGGATCTGGCGGTAGTCGGAGACGTCGTAACCGCCGTCGGCCAGCGGGCTCGCGTACCAGGGGGTGAACCAGAGCGCGTCGACCCCGAGCTCCTTGAGGTAGCCGAGGTGCGCCCGCACGCCGGCGATATCGCCCGTGCCATCGCCGTCGCCGTCCGCGAAGCTGCGGATGTACAGCTGGTAGATGACGGCGCTCCGCCACCACAGGGGGTCCGTTGTGCTGGGCACGGGGGCTCCGGCGACAGTCGTCGCTTCAGCCTCGGACTCGAGGACGGGTACGTCCACTACGGCTCATCTCAGGTCAACGCCAGTGTTGGCATGCGGGTGTTGAGATGAAAAGTAGCGTTATTGACAGAATGACGCAAGAACTAAACAAATAGCAAGAAACTTGCGTGATCTTGCATCAGCTGACGGGAGCGGTGGACCCTCGTACGACCAGCTCGGGCTCGAACAGGTACTCATCGGTCGCGACGCCGACGCCCTTGATCTGGCTCACCAGCAGCTCGATGATCATCCGGCCCATGGGCTCGATCGGCTGCCGGACCGTGGTCAGCGGCGGGTCGGTCGCGTTCATGAGCGCGGAGTCGTCGAAGCCCACGATCGACACGTCCCCCGGCACGGTCAGCCCCGCCCGGCGCACAGCGCGGATGGCGCCCAGCGCGATCGGGTCGGACATGCAGATGAGCGCCGTCACGCCCTTGCTGAGCAGCCGCGCAGTGGCGGCCTGGCCCGCCTCGAGCGAGTAGTGCGAGTGGGCGACCTCGAGGGGCAGCCCGGCCGCCTCTGCCGCGCGCTGCGCGGCCGCGAGCTTCCGCTGCGAGGGCACGTGGTCCTCGGGACCGAGCACGAGCCCGATGCGCTCGTGGCCGAGCTGGCGCAGGTGATTCCAGGCCTGCTCCGTGGCGACCGCGTCATCCGTGGAGACCGTGGGAAAGCTCAGCTCCGCGATCGGCGCGTTCACGAACACGGTGGGCAGCTTGAGCTCGGCCAGGCGCTGGTAGTGCTCGTGCGGAGCGTTCTGCTGCGTGTACTGGCCGCCCACGAACACCACGCCGGAGACCTGCTGCTGCAGCAGGAGCTCCACGTAGTCGGCCTCCGAGATCCCGCCGGCGGTCTGGGTGCACAGCACGGGCGTGTAGCCGTTCTGCGCGAGCGCTGCCGCGACGACTTCGCCGAATGCCGGGAAGATCGGGTTCTGCAGCTCGGGCAGGAACAGCCCGACAAGCCTCGCCCGCTCGCCCCTGAGCTTGGTCGGCCTCTCGTAGCCGAGGACGTCGAGGGCGGTGAGCACGGCCTGGCGCGTCACGTCGGAGACGCCCGGCTTCTCGTTGAGAACGCGGCTGACGGTGGCTTCGCTTACGCCAACCTTGCGGGCAACTTCGGCGAGTCGTTGTGACATGGCGCAATTGTACGCAAGATCGCGCAACTTCTTGCAACAGATCTCGACAGGGTCGATCACCGAGTGGCATAGCATCGGAGAATGTTGCGGAAAGTCGGGGCGCTCGCCCTTTCCACACACCCCGGTCCGGGTGCGGCGGTGTCCGCGATCGCGGTGATCCTCGGCTTCGGGGTCGGCCTCGACTGGTGGCGGCTCATCCTCCTGGGCCTCGCCTTCCTCGCGAATCAGGCCTCCGTGGGCCTCTCCAACGACTGGATCGACGCCGACCGCGACCGCGCGGTCGGCCGAACGGACAAGCCCGTCGCGACCGGCCGCATCCGCGCGACGACAGTGCGGAACGCCGCATTCGTGACGGCCCTGCTCGCGGTCGCCCTCACCGTCCCGCTGGGCTGGGGCGCCACGGTGGTGCACGCCGCCTTCATCGTCTCCGCGTGGAGCTACAACGCGGGCCTCAAGGGCACCGTGCTCTCGGTTGCGCCCTACGTGGTGAGCTTCGGGATGCTCCCGCTCATCGTCACGCTCGCCCTCCCCTCCCCGGCGCTCGCATCCCCGTGGGCGTTGCTCGCTGGCGCCCTGCTCGGGGTCTCCGCCCACTTCGCGAACGTGCTGCCAGACCTCGAGGACGACGCGGCCACCGGCATCCGGGGACTCGCCCACCGCGCCGGCCCCCGCACCGCCGGACTCGTCATCGCCGCAGCCCTGGCCGGGGCATCCGCGAGTATCGTCCTCGGCCTCGGCGACCCCCAGCCCTATGGCTGGATCGGCCTCGCCCTGAGCCTCGCACTCGCGATCGCGTGCGCGGCCCTCGTCGTCACCGGCCGCCCCACCCGCCTCATCTTCCGCCTGATCATCGCCGGAGCGCTGATCGACGTGGTGCTGCTCGCCCTATCGGGGACGCGGATGCTCGCCTGACGCTCGAGCCCCGACCGCGTCTCCCTGCCTCGAGGCGCCCGAGGATTCGGCCCGGGACTGCGCCGCACGGCGCCGGCGTTCCGCCAACTCAGGACATTGGTTGGGTGCCCTGACATATGTCCTGAGCTGGCGGAACGGGCCGCGGGGCCGGCGACGGGACGGCGGACTGCGGGCTGCGGCAGCGGGTTGCGGGCTGCGGTAGCGGCAGCCGGCAGCGGCAGCGGGCTGCGGGCCGAGCGACGTGGCGGGCGCAGCCGGCCGGGAGAACGAGGTCACACGCGGCGGCGGGCGGCGGGCCGGCGCCGCTACGCGACCGGGGGGACCGTCGCGGGCTGCCGTGCGAGGTTGCGGATGCCGACGAACGACACGATCCCGCCCAGAATGAGCAGCGCCGCCGTGACGATGATGACGCGGTGGAAGCCGTCCACGTCGAGGGTGCCCGCGATGATGACGCCGATCATGGCGGTCGCGATGAGCCCTGCGACGCGGGAGACCGCGTTGTTGACCGCCGAGCCGATGCCCGCCTGAGCCGCCGGGATCGAGCCGAGGATGGCCGCCGTGAGCGGCGCGACCGTCATCGAGAGGCCCACGGAGAAGACGATGACGCCCGGCAGCACCTGGGTCCAGTAGTTCACGTCCTCGCCCATGGTGAGGAAGAGCAGGTACCCGAGCCCGCCGATGATCGGTCCGGCCGTCATGAACAGGCGCGGGCCGTACTTGCCGCTGAGCGTGCCGAACACGCCGGAGAGGAACACGTTGCCCAGCGAGACCGGGAGGAACGCGAGCGCGGCCAGGGTGGCGGGGAATCCGGCCACCTGCTGCAGGAACACGACGACGATGAACCCGCCCAGCGAGAGCGCCGCGTAGATGAAGACCGTCGAGACGTTGCCCCAGGCGAAGTTGCGCGTGGAGAAGATGCCGAGCGGCAGCATGGGCATCTTCGCCTTGCGCTCCCACAGGATGAAGGCGACGAGCGACAGGATGCCGATGCCGAACGGCAGGAAGATCGCCGGGCTGCCCCAGCCGTAGTTGCCCTGCTCGATGAGCGCGAACACCGGGCCGCCGAGCCCGATCACGCCGAGGACGGCGCCGAGGTAGTCGATCTTCACGCCCTCCTCGCGCACGTCCTTCTGCTTGAGCACGAAGAGCATCCAGAGGGCGATCCCGATCGGGATGACGTTGATGACGAACACCCAGCGCCAGCTGAGGTAGTCGACGAAGAGGCCGCCGAGGATCGGGCCCGCCAGGAACGACGCGCTCGTCCACGCCGTCCACAGGCCGATCGCCTTCGACTGGGCGGCGTCGCGGAACGTGGAGATGATGAGCGCGAGCGAGCTCGGCACGAGCAGCGCGCCGGCGATGCCCTGCACGCCGCGCAGGATGATGAGGAACTCCGCGCTCGGCGAGATCGCGATGAGCAGCGACGAGACGCCGAAGGCGATGAGCCCGACCCGCAGGATGACGATGCGCCCGAACACGTCGGAGAACGAGCCCGCGAGCAGGATGAGCGAGCTCAGGGTGATCAGGTACGCGTCGACCACCCACTGCTGGGTGCTCAGCCCTCCCCCGAGCTCCTTGCTGATCGCGGGGAGCGCGACGTTGATCACGGAGCTGTCCAGGAACGCGACGAAGGAGGCGAGGATCGCGATGATCAGGACGAGGCGCTGCTGGCGGGTCATGCTGCTGTTGGTCGACACAGAGTCAGTCAACACCCACGGCGCGCTGAATGATGTCGAGAACGCGAGGATCCGAGAGCAGCCGGAAGTGCCCGACCAGCGGGATCACAATGTTCGTGGCGCCCTCGAGCTCGCTCCCGTTCGGGATCACGTGGTCGGCCTCGGTGTAGACCGAGGTGATCCGCGAGTTGAGCTCGAGGTTCGCGGCGAGGCTGCCGAGCAGCGAGTCCCCGGGAAGGAACGGCCGGATCGTCCGCACCGGCACGTACTTCGCGCGGGCGGAGCCCGAGAACGGACTCGCGAGCGCGACCATCCGGTCGATGCGGTGGTCGAGGTCGTCGAACGCCATCATGTGCTTGCCGACGATGCCGCCCTTGCTGTGGCCGACGATCGCGACGTTCCACAGGTTGTGCTCCACGAGGTACTGCTGCGCGACGGCCGCCGTCTCCGGGATCGGCGCGATGTTGTACCCGAGCGCCGGCAGGACGTGCACCGGATGCCCGGCGGCGTGGAGCCGCAGGCCCACCGTCAGCAGGTACCGCCAGGGCTCGTACACGCCCGGGATCAGCAGGACCGGCCGCGCCGAGCCCTCCGACAGCGATGTGGGCGGCTGTCGGTGGCGCAGGTAGCCCGCCCTCGTGGAGAACGCCCACGCGTAGTCCAGGCCGATGCCCCAGGCGAGGTCGCGGAGCCTCATCGTGCCGCGTGCTCCGCGATGAACCCGGCGACGTGCACCGGGTCGCTGTACATGATGACGTGCGGCCCGGCGACGGTCTGGTACCGCGCCCCCGGGATCCCGCCGGCCACGAACCGCGCCCAGGCCTGCGGCACGACGAGGTCCTTGTCGCCGGTGAGCACGAGCGTCTTCGCCCGGATGCCCGCCAGCCTGTCCTCGATGCGATCCCCGAACAGGTGCGGCAGTTGGCGGAAGAAGTAGGGCATCCCGCAGCGCACGAAGTAATCCCAGCCGATGATGAGGTTGGCCCGCAAGGGATTGCGCGCGCCGTCCACCAGCAGCCGCAGGGCCGCCGGCCAGAGTCGGCGCTCGTTCGCGGGCATCGTCGGCGCGAGTAGCACGATGCGGTCGGTCACGTGCGGGGAGTCGACGGCGAGGCGGGAGACCACCTGCGCGCCCATCGAGTGCCCGACCAGGACGGGGTTGACCAGCTCCGAGTCCTCGAGCACGCGGGCGAGTACCGCCGCGTGGTCGGCGATCGAGACATCCCGCCGCGGATCGGGCGCCGCGCCGTAGCCGGGCAGGTCGACGAGGTAGACGGCGCCGACCTTGGCGAGCTCGGCCGCGGCCGGGTGGTAGTAGCGGGACGAGACGCCGATGCCGTGCACGAGCACGAAAGCCGGCCCGTCGCCGTCCGCGATGCGCGGGAAGCGCTTCACGACTACGGTCAGGTCGTCGAATGCCCGGCGACTCGTGAAGAAGGAGGCCGGCCCGACGTGGCGGCGCCGGTAGCCCCCCTCGCCGCGCGGCCTCATCGCCCTGCGCGCCGGTGCCATGGCGCCAGTCTAGGTCGGCGCACAGGGGACAATGGGCCTGTGAGCATTGGAACGAACTGGGCCGGGTACCACGAGTACGCGGCGACGACCCTGCACCGCCCGGCCTCGATCGACGAACTGCGGGAGATCGTGGCCGCGGCGCCGAGCATCCGTGCACTCGGGAGCAGGCACTCGTTCAACGACCTCGCCGACTCCGCGGAGCTCGTCTCGCTCGAGGGGCTCGAGCCGAGCATCCTTGTCGATGACGACAGCGAGACCGTCTCGTTCTCCGCGGGAGTGCGCTACGGCGAGCTGGCTGCCGCACTGCAGGCGGAGGGCTGGGGCCTGCGCAATATGGCCTCGCTGCCCCACATCTCGGTGGCGGGCGCGATCGCGACGAGCACGCACGGCTCCGGCGACCGCAACGGCACGCTGGCGCGCGCGGTCTCCGGGCTCGAGCTCGTGACGGCCGACGGCGGCCTGCGGACCATCTCCCCCGCCGACGACGAGTTCGACGGCGCCGTCGTCGCCCTCGGCGCTCTCGGCATCGTCACGCGCATCACGCTCGACGTCGAGCCCAGCTACCAGATGCGCCAGGACGTGTTCGCCGGCCTGCCGTGGGAGCGCCTGCTCGAGAACTACGACGCGATCACCTCGCGCGCCTACAGCGTGAGCATCTTCACGGACTGGGTGGACGACGCCCGCACGATGGTCTGGCTCAAGAGCCGCCTCGACGAGCGCACGCCCCCGAAGGACCTGTACGGCGCCAAGCCCCTGCCCGACGACGTGCGCCTGGTCGAGGGCGAGGAGAGCAACACCACTCAGCAGGGCGGCGTACTCGGGCCGTGGAACGAGCGGCTGCCGCACTTCAAGATGGGCTTCACGCCGAGCAACGGCGACGAGCTGCAGACCGAGTACCTCGTGCCGCGCCGCCATGCCCTCGATGCCTTCCGGGCCGTCCGCGCGCTCGGGCCGCGCATCGCGCCGCACCTGCACATCACCGAGCTGCGCACGATGGCGGCCGACTCCCTGTGGCTGAGCGGGGCCTACGAGACGGATGCCACGGCCATCCATTTCACCTGGAAGAACCAGCCGGACGCGGTGCTGCCCCTGCTCCCGGTCATCGAGGCCGCCCTGGAGCCGTTCGACGCCCGCCCGCACTGGGGCAAGCTGTTCCACACCGTGCGCCGCGAGCTCTACCCGCGGCTCGACGACTTCGTCTCCCTCGCGCACGAGTTCGACCCGGAGGGGAAGTTCCGCAACCCGTTCCTGGAGCGGAACGTGTTCGCGGGTTGAGTAGGGCGTGCTAGCGCTCGTATCGAAACCCAGTCGCACTCCGGTTTCGATACGCGCCCCAGAGGGCGCTACTCAACCCACCATGCCAATCGACGTCACTCGCACGACGGCGAGCCCTTGATCCGCCGACTCCGCAAGGTCGACCGTGGCGCTGATGCCCCAGTCGTGATCGCCCGCCGGATCGTCGAAGATCTGCCGCACGGTCCACTGCTGCGCGCCCTCGGTGATCATGATCATCGCGGGGCCGCGGGCGTCTCCCCCGGTGCCGAGCGAGCCGTGCTCGTCGAAGTACAGGTCCATGGCGTCGGCCCAGGCGTCGGCGTCGAAACCAGCGGCGGCATCGAGCTCGCCGAGCGCCTCCCAGTTCTCGAGCGCGGCGAGCTGCACTCGGCGGAACAGCTCGTTGCGCACGAGCACCCGGAACGCGCGCGGGTTGGCGAGCACGCTCGGCGGCGCGGGCGGCACCACCGGCGCCGTGGGGTCGGCCGACGGGTTGATCATCGCCTCCCACTCGTCGAGCAGGCTCGAGTCGACCTGCCGCACGAGCTCGCCGAGCCACTCGATCACGTCGAGCAGCCCCTCGGTCTTGGCGTCGTCGGGGATGGTCTGGCGAGCGGCCCGGTACGCATCCGAGAGGTAGCGCAGCACGAGGCCCTCGCGCGGCGCGAGCTGGTAGAAGCCCGTGAAGTCGGCGAACGTCATCGCGCGCTCGTACATGTCGCGCACGACCGACTTGGGGCTGAGCTCGAAGTCGCCGATCCACGGCTGCGTAGCGGAGTACTTCTCGAACGCGGCGTTCAGCAGCTCTTCCAGCGGCTTCGGCCAGGTGATCTGCTCGAGCAGCTCCATGCGCTGGTCGTACTCAATGCCCTCGGCCTTCATCGCCGCGACCGCCTCGCCGCGCGCCATGAACTGCTGCTGCTGGAGCACTGGCCGCGGATCGTCGAGCGTCGACTCGAGGATCGAGATCATGTCGAGCGGGTACGTCGGCGACTCCGGGTCGAGCAGCTCGAACACGGCGAGCGCGAACGGCGAGAGCGGCTGGTTGAGCGCGAAGTTGGGCTGCAGGTCGACGGTCAGCCGGATGTCGATTCTCTCGTCGAGCGTCTCGACGAGCTCCCCGTCGTACATCGCCATGATCGGCACGGTCACCTGTTCCACCACGTCCGCCGCGCGCAGCGTGCGGTAGATCGCGAGGGCCTGCCGAGCGAGGGCGAGCTTGCCGTGCCAGGTCTCGTGCGACTCGAAGATGAGGTCGCGCATGTTCGTGAAGGCGTCGCCGCCTCTGGCGATCACGTTGAGGATCATCGAGTGGCTCACCTGCATGTGGCTGGTGAGCAGCTCCGGCTCGGCATTGATGAGCCGCTCGAAGCTCGGCTGGCCCCACGACACGAAGCCCTCCGGCGCCTTCTTGCGCACGATCTTGCGGATCTTCTTGATGTCGTCGCCGGCCTTCGCCACGAGCCTGGCGTTCTCGGCTTCGTGCTCGGGGGCCTGCGCCACCACGGTCCCGGCAGTGTCATAGCCCGCGCGCCCCGCCCGCCCCGCGATCTGGTGGAATTCGCGGGCGCTCAGCTGGCGCATCCGGGTGCCGTCGTACTTCGTAAGGGCAGTGAGCAGCACGGTACGGATCGGCACGTTGATGCCCACCCCCAGCGTGTCGGTGCCGCAGATGACCCGCAGGAGGCCGCGCTGCGCGAGCTGCTCGACCAGGCGGCGGTACTTGGGCAGCATGCCCGCGTGGTGCACCCCGATTCCGGCCCGGATGAGGCGGCTCAGCGTCTGCCCGAACCGGGTCGTGAAGCGGAATCCGCCGATCGCCTCGGCTATCTCGTCCCGCTGCTCCCGGCTGATGACCTTGATGCTCGTCATGGCCTGCGCGCGCTCGAGCGCTGCGGCCTGCGAGAAGTGCACGATGTAGATCGGCGACTGACCGGTGCCCAGCAGGTCTTCCACGGTCTCGTGCACCGGCGTCGTGACGTAGGAGTAGTGCAGCGGTACCGGACGGTCGACGCCCGTGATCAGGGCGGTCTCGCGGCCCGTGCGCCTCGACAGGTCGTCGGCGATCGGCTTCATGTCGCCGAGGGTCGCCGACATGAGGATGAACTGCACCTTCGGCAGGGTGAGGAGCGGGACCTGCCACGCCCAGCCTCGGTCGGGGTCGCCGTAGAAGTGGAACTCGTCCATCACGACTTGGCTGACGTCGGCATCCGGCCCTTGGCGCAGCGCGAGGTTCGCGAGGATCTCGGCGGTACAGCAGATGATCGGCGCGTCCGCGTTGACGCTGGAGTCGCCGGTGACCATGCCGACGTTCTCGGCGCCGAAGATGTCGACGAGCGCGAAGAACTTCTCGCTCACGAGGGCCTTGATCGGCGCCGTGTAGAACGTGCGCTGGCCCTGTGCGAGGGCCGTGAAGTGCGCGGCGATGGCCACGAGCGACTTGCCCGTGCCGGTCGGGGTGCTCAGGATGACGTTGGCGCCGGAGACGATCTCGATGAGCGCCTCGTCCTGCGCCGGGTACAGCGGCAGGCCGCGGCCCTCCGCCCAGCCGGCGAACGCGGTGTACGCGGCATCCGCCTCGAACGGGCTCGGCGCTAGGTCGAGGAGGGCGGGCATGGGTTCAACCGTACCGGGGCCGCGTTGCGCGTCAGGCCGTGTGCTCCGCGGCGACCCGCGCGTACACGCTCTCCACGTAGGCCCAGAAGCCGTCGACGTCGAGCTTCGTCGCGACGAGCGCATTGGGCGCTGGAGCGTCGAAGTCGACCACGGTCATCCCCTCGGTGAACTCGCCGCGGGTCTCGATGTCGACGCGGGCCGGCTGGGCGAGGAACAGGTCGGGCCGGGTCACGTAGGCGACCGCGCACACGTCGTGGACGGCCTGGCCGTCCCAGTCGGGCATCCTCGGGTTGAAGTAGAAGGTGGCCAGCGGCACGATGAGCTCGTCGGCGAGCTTTCCGAGCTGCCCCAGCCGGTCGACGACGGCGCCGTTGGCCTGCGCCTGCAGCGTGAGGTCGAGGCCGATCATCGTCACGCGCCAGTCGGCGTCGAACACGATCTTCGCCGCCTCCGGGTCTGCCCAGATGTTGAACTCGGCAGCGACCGTGGCATTGCCCCGCGTGTACGAGCCGCCCATGATCGTGAACGATGCAGCCCAGCGCGCGATCGCCGGCTCGCGCTCGAGGGCGATGGCGATGTTGGTGAGCGGCCCGGTCGCGACGAGGTGGACTGTCCCGGGCGTCTTGCGGAGGGTCTCGATGATGAAGTCCGCTGCATGGATGCCCGTGACATCCAGAGTCGCCGCAGGCAGTACGACGTTGCCGAGTCCTCCGGTGCCGTGCACATGGGCCGCGTCGCGCGGCTCCTTCACGAGCGCCTGGGCGGCGCCGGCGGACACCGGCACGGTCGGGAACTTCAGGTACTCGCGCAGCTGCAGCGCGTTGCGCGTGGTGTTCTCGAGCTTGACGTTGCCGCCGACCGTCGTCACGCCGACGAGCTCGATGTTCGGGTCGCCGTGCGCGAGCAGCAGCGCGAGGGCGTCATCGAGCCCGGGGTCGCAGTCGAGGAGGATCTGGTAGCCGCTCATGGGTCGAGCGTATCCCGAGCGCGCCCTGGCCCCACCCGCAGGGCAGGAGGGCCAGGGCGAGGATCATCCGGCGACGAATTCAGTCCCGTTCCACACGTCGAGCGTCGCGCGGGCCAGGAAAGGTGCCAGCTCCCGGCGAGCGTCTGCCGGCGTTACGACATCGGCAGGATCGAGCTTCTCGTAGTGGTAGCTCGCGGGATCGTCGTACACCCGCTCGCCGATGAGCTTGGCGTCGTGCGTGTAGGCGAACATCTGGAAGATGTTGTGGGTGAGCAGGTAGTGCGCGGCGGGATCTGCATCGATTCCCCGCGCGACAACCGTCGCCCCAGTCGTGACCTCCGCCCAGCGCGCCTCCGTGACGATGCCGAAGTCCTCGACGCACATGTTCATCGTGAGGGCGCCCATCACGTTCTTGTCCGTCTCGAACGTCTCGCGGTAGAAGCTCTCGACCTCGGTCTTGCCCGTCAGCACGATCATGTCGCCACGGTCGCCGATACGGTACGCGGGCTCCGCGACGGTGAGTTCGGGCACGAGGATCTGGTCCCAATAGCCCGAGATCTCCAGCAGGAGGTGTCGGAAGTAGTTCTTGAGAATCGCCCGGTGGAATGGATCGGCGGTGCGGCCCAGATACTCTTCCACCTCCCGCGGGAACTTGGTGACATCGAACTTCGCTGGGAGATTCAGAGTTGTCAGCGCATCTGATGTGCCGGTCGTGGTTGTTTCTGTCATGAGTGTTTCCTTTTCTCTAGAGCCAGCGGGGGGCGATGGGAATATCGCCGCCCGACGAGGTGACGCCGACCACTCCGCGGCCGGTCGCCCAACGAGTCAGGGCCGCGAGCGTTCCGCGGACAACGCGACTGCCGGGGCCCGCACCACCCACCTCCTTCAGCCGAACCGGATCCGAGATGCTGAGGACGAGGTCGGCTCCGTCACCGCGGAGGGCCCAGGTGCGCGTGATGTCCTCGAGGAGTCGCTCCAGGATCTCCGCGGGCACGTCGCGGAAGGATGCCCCGTTGTCGAGGTCGATGGCGTGCACCCACACCTCGCGCGTGCGCATCCAGACCGTCTCGGATGCGGGCACCAGGCGTCCCTGCCCCGTGCGGACGATGGTGTCCCACGCGCCGTCCGGAAGATCTCGCCACTCCACGGTCAGGTGCACGGCCGCATGCCCGAAGAGGTTCCGCAGGGCGACCGGGCTCAGGGTCGCTCCGTAGTCGATCTCACGGGCGCGCTCCTCGGGAGAGGAGTACATCGGCGTTTCGATGCCGGTCGCGGCCCACTGCACCAGACGGGCGATCGCACGAGCGTTGTACCCGACGTGCGCGACGACATGGCGGCGCGTCCAGCCGTCAAGGAGCGAGTCGACGCTGAGCTCCTCGTCACTGAGCTGGTTGAGCTTGCGCGCGAAGAAGGCCGTACCGCGTCTGGCCTGAAGCAGCTGGGCCTGAAGTCTCGGATCGGTCGTCTGATCCTGCCGCCCGACCATCAGCGTGCCGCCACTGCACGGTTGCCCAGCCGCCCGAGGCCTTCGATCGTGGTCTCGAGGAGTTCGCCTTCGCGCAGGTACCGCCGGGGCTCTCGGGCATGGCCGACGCCACCGGGCGTGCCCGTGATGATCACATCGCCCGGATGAAGCGTGACCATCGTAGAGATGTACGAGACGAGCTCCGCCGGGTCGTGAACCAGGTCCCCGGTCGATGCCTCTTGCACAGTCTCGCCGTCGACGATCGAGCGGATGATGCCGCCCGGATGGAACTCATCAGTGGTCACCAGCGCTGGACCGAGCGGAGTTGACCGCTCCCAGTTCTTCCCCTGCAGCCACTCGTTGGTCCTGAACTGCCAAGTTCGCATCGAGATGTCGTTGCAGATCGTGTACCCGGCGATGTGCTCGGCCGCGACGCTTGCCGCAATTCGTCGACCAGGAGCTCCGATCACGACAGCCAGTTCGGCCTCCCAGTCGACTGCCGGGTCTTCTGGAGGCAGCTCGATGTCGTCGTACGGGCCGATGAGGGTCTCCGCGAACTTCGAGAAGAGGGTCGGGTACTCGGGGAGGTCGCGGCCCATTTCAAGGATGTGCGTGCGGTAGTTCAGGCCGACGCAGACAATCTTGCCGGGCCGCGGAATCACCGCCGCCAGGTCAGCGCCCACCAGGTCGTGCCTGGGCCCGCTCGCTGCGGCGGCCAGACCCTTCCAGCCGGGATGCTGGAGCAGGGCCCCCACATCCGCGAATCCTTCGATCTCGATGAGCGCGCCGTTGTCTTCTCGCACGGCGTGCGTGGTGCCGTGCGCACGAAGGGTGAGTAGCCTCACGGTCCAGTCCTCTCTGCGTACGACCTGCTGAAGCTGAGGCGCTCGAAGATCGGCGCATCGCTGAATCGGAAGAGGTCGAATCCGGTCTCGGCCTCGATCGACCAGGACGTCCACGATGGGAGGACGATGAGGTCGCCCTTCTCCACTACCTGCCTCAATCCGTCCATCACGATGGCGCCGCGCCCCTCGAACACCTGCCAGACGCTAGAGCCCACCTCTCGAAGGGCCTCCGTGGCCGCGCCCGCACGCAGGCGGTGGAACTCGGCACGGATGGTCGGCATGACGTCCCCTCCGGTCGTCGGATTGACATAGCGCACGGCGGCGTGCCCCTGGCCCGCGGTTGCGGGCTGGCCCTCGTCCTCGAGCAACAGCTGTTCGGTGAGCGCGCGGTCGGTGTGCTCCCACCGGTAGGCCGCGATCGGCGAGCTCGCGGTGTCCTGCAGCCCCGAGAGCGGCCTCAGGCCCGGATGCGCCCAGAGCCGCTCAGATCGCGAGACCGGCGGCGTCGCCTCATCCGTAACCCGCTCCGTGCCGAATTCGAAGAAGGCGGCGTCCGTGTAGTGCACGAAGGGGATGTCGAGGCCGTCGATCCAGGCCATCGGATGCTCGGAGTCGTTGTGGTGGCCGTGGAAGTTCCATCCCGGGGTGAGCAGGAAATCGCCCCGCCGCATGGCTACCGGATCTCCGTTCACCACAGTCCAGACGCCCTCCCCCTCGATCACGAAGCGGAACGCGTTCTGCGAGTGGCGGTGCTCGGGTGCAGTCTCGTGAGCACCCAGGTACTGGATAGCCGCCCAGAGGGTTGGCGTTGCATACGGCTTCCCGGAGAGCCCGGGATTCGCCAGCGCGATCGCCCGCCGCTCGCCGCCCCGGCCCACCGGCACGAGGTCGCCGGCCCGGGCGGCGAGCGGGTAGAGCGTGCGCCAGCGCCAGACATGGGCCTGTGCGGCCGGCGTCGGCTGCATCGGCATCAGGTCGGAGAGCTGAGTCCAGAGCGGCACCAGGTGCTCAGCGCCGAAGTCGCGGTAGAGATCGGCCAGTTCCGGGTCCACCGGCTCAGTCACAGCGTCGAGGCGGGCAACTCGAAGCCGAGCTGCTCGACCAGGTCGAGCAGGGTCGCGACCCCCCAGTGGTCGGTGATCTTGCCGTCCACGACCCGCATCGCGTCGACCGTGTAGAAGCTGACCTTGCGACCGGTCCCGGGGATTCCCAGGAACGTTCCCTCGTGCGTGCCGTGGTAGGTCTTGTAGGTCGTGACGAGGTCTCCCGCTGCGGCCTGCCAGTGGATCTCGGGATAGAAGTCAGGGAACGCGGCTCGAAGGCCCTGGTAGAGCATCTTCACGCCGGCCTTGTCGGCCGTAACGCCTCGCTGGGGCGTGTGGTCGACGAAATCGTCGGACCAGAGTTCGTCGAACACCTTCCAGTCGCCCTTGCCCTGGACTTCCTCGGTGTTGCGCCGGACTACCGCGATAGCCGCGTCGCCCACGGTGCTGTTGTTGCTCATGTCGTGCTCCAATCGAGTGATGGTGATGTGGTGATTCAGATGACCGACAGCAGGCCGCCGTCGACGATGAGAGAGATTCCGGACACATAGCTGGAGAGATCGGAGCCGAGCCAAGCGATCGCGTCGCCGATCTCCGACGGCTGGCCGAAGCGTCGCAGCGGGGTTCGCTGGCGGAAGCCCTCCGCTGCCTCCGCGACCCCGGGCGTCTTGCGCAGCAGCTCGGTGTCGATGGTCCCGGGGCTCACCGAGTTGACCCGGATCCCGGAGGGGCCGAACGCGTCTGCGAGCGCCTTCGCGAGGAGCACCACGCCGCCCTTGCTCGTCGAGTAGGCGACCGTCATGCCCGAGCCGACGATGCCGCCCATGCTGGCCATGAGGACGATGCTGCCGTTGCGGCCGAGTGCCTTCATGCGCTCGCCGGCGGCCTGCGCGCTGAAGAGCGCGCCGTCCAGGTTGACCGCCATGAGGCGGCGGTAGTCCTCTTCGCGCACGTCGGCGCCGTCCGACCGCAGGGTGATCCCCGCGTTGGCCACCATGACGTCCACGCCGCCGAACTCGTCGGCCGCGGCCACGAGCGCGTCGATGTCCGCCCTTCTCGAGACATCGGCGGCGACGAAGCGAGCGCTGACGCCCAGCCCTTCGATTTCGGCAGTGGTCGGGCCGCCGCCCTCCCGCGGCACTTCGGTGATGTCGGAGACGATCACGGCCTTGGCGCCGTGCCGCGCGGCGGCGATCGCGGTCGCCCTCCCCAGACCGCTTGCCGCACCGGTGACGATCACCACTTTGCCGTTCAGGATGTCGCTCATCTGGGTCTCTCGTTTCTTCGTCGAACCACCGGGCTGAGGGCGAGATCGCCGTCCGGCAGCCCCTAGCTATGAGGGCAAACTCACTCCGGCGGGCGGCCTATTCCGTGAAATTCCGCGCACTATTTAGTGCCCGAACAGGCACTTTTTGGTGCTGGCAGACGCACTTTTAAGTGCCTAAAGCGCCGGGGGAAGCCTCACGGCAGACTGTGTGTTAGACCAGTCACGAAGGTCACGGCCGCCTGTGGCGCGCTGCACCGCTCAGAGAAGGAGTCGGCAACCATGACGAAGACTGCGTCGGAGCAGATGATCGACATCTGCGACAAGGATGAGAAGACCGTCGTGTTCGTGCGTGACATGTTCGGCAGGCTCGGCGAGAAATGGTCGATGCGCACCCTGGACGAGCTTGCGGACGGCCCGGTGCGGTTCACGGCCCTGATGTGCGCGCTCCCGGGAATCTCCCACAGGGTGCTCACCGTCACGCTGCGCACGCTGGAGAGCGATGGCCTCGTCAGCCGGACCTCATACCCGGAGACTCCGCCCCGTGTCGAGTACGAGCTCACCGCTCTGGGTGAGAGCTTCCTGGGGCGAGTGCTCTCCCTCGTCGCCTGGGCTCAGGACAACCAGGCGGAAGTCGAGTCCAACCGCGAGCTGTTCCGCGCCTAGCCGAGCGGGCTCGAGTGCTCCGGCCATCTGAGCCTTAGCACTCGCTTCCCGCTGGTGTGGCGCGTTGCGACATCCCGATAGGCGTCCTGTATCTCGTCGAGCGAGTAGGTCTGCACGAGCTTCGCCAGAGCATTCCACACCGCTGGCGAGGACGCTTGCTGCTGCGCGTCCGTGCGTACCCCGTGGATTTGGGCCGCGCGAGGGTCCGCGATCGAGTTGATCCGCACTTCCGACACGCCCAACTGGAGTGCGAGGTCCACGGCGCCCGCACCGAAGTTGTCGAGGAAGGCGTCGACCCCCTCCGGAGCCAGAGCGAGCAGGCGCTCACGGAGGCCCGGACCGTATTCGACGGGCTCGATGTCGAGCGCGCGCAGGAAGTCGAAGTTGCTCCTGCTTGCAGTACCGATGACTCTGGCGCCCCGACCTCTCGCAAGCTGTGCCGCGAGGGACCCGACGCCGCCCGCGGCCGCCGACACCACGACAGTCTCACCGGCCTGCGGCATCACCGATTGCACGGTCGCCCACGCGGTCGCGCCGGCACCGGCGATACTGGCGGCCTGGTCCCACCCCAGACCTATCGGCTTGGGCACGAGGAGGTCTGCTCTGCTGACGACGAACTCCGAGTGCGCGGCACGAGGTGCGAAACCCAGCACTTCGTCACCAATGGCGATGCCGACGACGCCGCGACCTACTTCCGCCACGTAGCCGGAGAAGTCGTTGCCCTGGCCCTCCGGGAACGTCGCCGGCCAGATGCTGGCGAATACGCCCTCGCGAATCGCGATCTCGCCGGGATTGAGAGCTGCAGCAACTACCTGCACGAGCACCTCGCCGTCGCCGGGCGTCGGCATGACGACGTCGACGACGTCGAGGACTTCCGGACCGCCGTACCGTGAGAACCTGACCGCTCGCATGTCGTCAGACTCCCTTGCGTGCCAGTGCGCCGAAGATCGACGCTGCAACGGCCAAGGCACCGCCCACGACGAACACCGTGGTGAGACCTGCCGAGTCGACGAGGATTCCGCCCAGGGCAGCGCCGATGGCGATGGAGAGCTGCATGACCGTGACGAGGAGCGCCGACGACGCCTCGGGCATCTCGGGCGTAGCGGAGAGCAACAGGGTCTGGAGGGCGAGCGGCACGAGCCCCCAGATGAGCCCCCAGGCCACGAAGAGGATTGCGACGATGAGCGGCGCGCCGCTGAGTAGGGGCAGGAAAACCAGGATGACGCCGAAGGCCACCGCGGCAGCCACGAAGGTCCAGATGCGACTTCGGGCGACGAGCGCACTGCCGAGCAGGGTTCCCGCGATTCCCGCGGCCCCGTACCCCAGGAACACCAGGGTCGCCATCGCGGGTTCCATATGCACGTCCTGCAGGAGGAAGGGCGTCACGAAAGTGGAAGCCGCGAACTGCCCGATGAACGAGATGGCGGCCGCGATGAACCCGGTGCGGGCGATGGGTACCCGTAGCGCTCGGCCCAGGTGGACGAACCGCATCGTGCCGATCGGCGGGATCTTGGGCAGAGTTGCGAGCTGCGCCACCACGACGAGCGCAGCGATCGCCGCCGCACCCGCGAAGGTCAGCCGCCATCCGACCAGGTTCCCGAAGAACTGTCCTGCGGGCAGGCCGACGACGGTACCGGCAGAGACCCCCGCCATGATGAAGGAGGTGGCGCGGGTGCCCGCGGCCTCACCCGCCAATCGGAATCCGAGCGCGGGCACAACACCCCAGAACCCTCCGATCGCGACGCCGAGGAAGATTCTGGCGATGAGGAGCACTGCGAAGTTGGGCGCAATGGCCGCGACCCCGTTGGAGAGCAGGACAAGAGCGCCGAGCGCAACGATGAGGTAGCGCCGGTCGAGCCGTCCTGCGACGACGATGATCAGTGGGGCCGCGACGGCGGCGCTCAGCCCGGGAACGAGGACCATAAGCCCAGCGGCGCCTAGCGTCACGTTCAGTTCGGAGGCGACGCTCGGGAGAAAGCCGACCGGGATGAACTCGGTGGTCACGAGCAGCGCAGCGCCGAGGGCGAGCGAGAATACTCCCAACCACGTGCGGATAGTCGGCGACCCGTTGGCATCTGGGGAGAGGGCGGTCTCAGTGGTGTTCATAGTGCAATTCCTTCTCTTGCGGGCGAACCGCGGAGGAACCGCCCGGCGCAACAGGGCGGACGGCTCCTCGTGCAGTGCAGGCTTGACGAATCGCTGGCTAGGCGTGGAGGGGCTCTAGGGCCGTCGACCAGGCCTCGAGCTGGCCGAACAGGGCATTGAGAGCATCGGCGTGCTGTGGTCCGGGAGCGAAGGTCGTGAAGTTCTCCCAGTCCGTGAACAGCGACAGGGACACCTGCGAGCGCACGGTCGCCATCTGCAGTTCCGCAGAGATGAGGCGCAGGTGCTCGACGGCACGAGTTCCTCCTACGCTGCCGTAGCTGACGAACCCGGCGGCCTTGTTGTTCCACTCCGCATAGAGGTAGTCGATGGCGTTCTTCAAGACGCCGGAAGTCGACCGGTTGTACTCGGGCGTCACGAAGAGGAAGCCGTCGAACTGGGCGATCTTCGCGGCCCACTTCTTGGTGTGGTCATTGGCGTACTGGCCCATGGAAGGCAGATCGACCTCGTCGAGATGGGGCAGCGGGAAGTCCGCGATGTCGACGAGCTCGTACTCGACGCCGGCGCGGGCCGAGGCAGCGTCGAGCACCCACTTCGCGACATCCGCCCCTCGACGGCCGGGACGGGTACTGCCAAGGATGATGGCGATCTTGGTCAAGGAATTCTCCTTCTGATGGTGATCGGGCACGACCGAGCGGCCTCCCGTGCTCCATCCCCAACGAGGTCGCGACAGGCGCATATTCCGTGAGATCTCGCGCACTTATTAGTGCGAGAACAGGCACTTTCAGGTGCGTGTGCGCAACTGCTGGATCAGCTCAGTGCCAGCAGCACCGAGGCCGCGATCGCGAGCACGACCCCGCCGAGCTGCACGAGTGTGAGCTTCTCGCGGTACACGATCCGGGCGAGGATGATCGTGCCGACCGGGTAGAGCCCCACGATCACCGACACGACCGCGAGGCTGCCCGACTGCAGGGCGAGCAGCAGCACGCCGTTCGCGATGCCGAGGAGCACTCCGCCGACCGCGCTCGCGACCCAGGCGCGCGGCCGCGACGGGATGCGGTCTGCCGCCTGCTCCTCGTCGAGGATCGACAGCGCGCCCCGCGCCCGCGCGCTCGCGCGGGCCGCGAGCAGCAGCACGGCCAGGAGCACCACGCCCACGGTGATCTCGACGACAGCCGCTGTCACGCCCGAGTCCTGCGGCGCGCGGTCGAGGGCCGCGATCGAACCGCCGAGCCCCACGCCCGCCAGCAGCGAGAGCGCGACGGTCTTCCTCGGGATGCCCGTGCCCGCGCCGCCACGGGTCACCGAGATGAGGCCGCCGCCGACAAGAGCGACCACGACCGCCACCCAGGCGAGCACCGGCAGCTGCTCCCCGAGCAGCAGTGCGATCACGACCGGCACGAGCGACCCGATGACGGCGATGAGCGGGGACGCCAGGCTCATCGGTCCCGCGGCGAGCGCCGCGTAGAACGCCAGGAATCCGATGATCGCGCTCACGCCCGCGATCCCGCCCCAGAAGACTGTCTCGCCCGACCACGCCCCGCCGATGATCGGCAGCATCACGAGCAGCGTCAGCAGGGCGAATCCGTAGGTCACCGCCGTACCGGGGAGCACCTTCAGACGGCGCGCCCCCACAGCCCCGAGGAAGTCGGAGACGCCGTACGACGCAGCGGTCACGAGCGAGAGGACGACGGTCACGAGCATGCCACCAGCGTGGCACGGCTTGGGGCGTTGGCAATTCAGGACTACAGCGCCGGTTCGGGCCGAATCGGCCGCGATATCGCCCTCTTCTGATGTCGAGTCCTGAATTGCCAACGGCAGTGCGGTACCCCACCCCGGCGTAGAATCTCGTGTGCCCTCCGAGACCCCGCCCAGCGAAAGCAGCGGCATCGACCCCGCCGACCTCGAGGTCGCCCTGCGCGTCCTCGCGCAGATGGCCGACGTCGACCAGGAGCACCCCGACTTCGTCACCGTCCGCCAGGCGACGGCCAAGATGTTCAAGGCCGTGAAGAAGGAGCGCAGGCTCGAGAAGCGCGCGGGCATCGCCGATGCCGACCGCAGCGTGATCGCCGCGACCGCCACCGGCGCGCCAGACCGCATCGACGACGAGACCCGTGGCGTCCCGATCGCCACCCGGCTGGAGACGCCGACGGCGGGCGAGCTCATCAAGCCGCGCGCCTGCTACATCTGCAAGAAGCCGTACACGCTCGTCGACGCGTTCTACCACCAGCTCTGCCCCGACTGCGCGGCGATGAGCCACGCCAAGCGGGATGCCCGCACCGACCTCACGGGCAAGCGCGCCCTGCTCACGGGCGGCCGCGCCAAGATCGGCATGTACATCGCGCTTCGACTGCTGCGGGATGGCGCGCACACGACCATCACGACGCGCTTCCCCCGCGACGCGGTCCGCCGCTTCACGAGCCTGCCCGACTCCGCGGACTGGATCCACCGCCTCAAGGTCGTCGGTATCGACCTCCGCGACCCCGCCCAGGTGATCGGGCTCGCCGAGGATGTCGCCGCCGCCGGCCCCCTCGACATCCTCATCAACAATGCGACGCAGACCGTCCGCCGCTCCCCCGGCGCCTACCAGCCGCTCGTCGATGCCGAGCTCGCGCCCCTTCCCGACGGACCGCTACCCGAGCTGGTCACTTTCGGCCACACCAATGACCCGCACCCCAAAGCCCTGGAGAACTCGGTCTCCGCCCACCCGATTCTGGGTTCGGTCGACCTGGTGCAGGAGGCGATGACCGCCGGGAGCTCGTCACTGGAGCGCCTGGCCGCTGGCACGGCGATCGACGCGGGCGGGCTGCTGCCCGACCTCGACCACGTGAACTCCTGGACGCAGCACGTGCAGGAGGTCGACCCGCTCGAGATGCTCGAGGTGCAGCTCGCCAACACGACGGCCCCGTTCATCCTGATCTCGAAGCTGCGGCCCGCGATGGCCGCGAGCGGAGCGCGCCGCAAGTACGTGGTCAACGTGTCGGCGATGGAGGGCGTGTTCGGCCGCGGGTACAAGGGACCGGGGCATCCGCACACCAACATGGCCAAGGCCGCCGTCAACATGCTCACCCGGACCAGCGCGCGGGAGATGTTCGAGTCAGACCGGATCCTCATGACGAGCGTCGACACCGGCTGGATCACCGACGAGCGCCCGCATCCGACCAAGGTGCGGTTGGCCGAGGAGGGCTTCCACGCCCCGCTCGACCTGGTCGACGGGGCCGCGCGCGTCTACGACCCGATCGTGCGCGGCGAGGCCGGCGACGACGTGTTCGGCGTCTTCCTCAAGGACTACGCGCCGGGCTCCTGGTAGACCGGTGATCGGGCCTGTCGAGATCGGCGACCGGGTAGTCGTGCGCTACCGCCTGCCCGACGGCAGGGCCACGGATGCTCTGGGCACGCTGCTGAGCGCCACCGAGACCCATCTCGTGGTCGACGGCAAGCGAGGTACTGAGACGATCGCGGTCGCTGACGTGATCGCCGCGAAGCAGGTTCCGCCCGCACCTGCCCCGCGGCCGCGTGTCAGTCCTCCGGAGCCGGGACGGGCGCCGGGGTCGGAGTAGGCGCGGGGGCCGGGGTCGGCTCCGTCTTGGGAGTGAGCCCCGCGAAGTTGGCTGCGAGCGGTACGAGCAGCACGCCCGCGAGAAGGATGAGCGGCGAGAAGTAGTAGGCGACGCCGAGGAACGGGTTGTCGGGCAGGGCCACGGCGTACACGGCAAGTGCCACCGTGGCGATTCCGATGGCCGCCCAGAACCGGCCGCTTCCGAGCGCGCCGGCCACCGTGCCCTGGATGGTCTGCTTGAAGGCGAGCAGGGTGAACGCGAAGTTCGCGATCACAGAGATCGCGACGACCACCCACAGCCCGGCCGTCTTGCCCTCTGCAGGGAACGCGGCCACGAGAGCAAGACCGGCGATGTAGAACGAGACAGCCTCGGAGGGGATGTACGCGACGATCGTGCCGAGGGACGTCTTCTGCGTCGCGTCGGCGCGCTCCTTGGCTTTGACAAGACTCTCTGCCGAGCTGCCGGCAACGGTGCTGGCCACAGCGACCTGCGCCGTCCTGAGGGCTGCCAGCTGCCCCATCGAGTTGGCGCTCATCGCGCGTACCGAGTTCGTACTGCGGGTTTTTCCATTCTGAACTCCTCTCATTTTGCGGGTAGTTGCGGTAACCATACTCGCGCTGTCGTGCCCCGGTATGTCCTCATTTCAGTGGACCTCGAACTGCGCCGGTGCGCGAGTCGTACCGCCTGGAGTAGGAATAGGGGATGACGTCGACTCGCGCGGTGCCCACCCAACTCGCCGGTGCCGAGGCCTGGCTGCGCAAGCCGCGGGCCAAGTGCGACGTGGTGATGAAGGGCGGCATCACCTCCGGCGTGATCTATCCGAGAGCACTGGTCGAACTCGCGCGCACCCACGAGTTCCGCGGCATAGGCGGCTCCTCGGCGGGAGCGATCGGCGCCGCGTTCGGCGCGGCCGCCGAGTTCGGGCGGGCGAAGAACGGCTTCGCAGAGCTCTACACCCTGCCCAAGCAGCTGAACCTGAAGGAGCTGTTCCGACCGGAGCCCTCCACCCGCGTGCTGCTGCCGGTCCTGCTCGCCTTCGCCGGGTTCTCGAACAAGGGCGTCAAGCGCGGCGGCCCCGCCCAGTTCGTCGCGATCATCTGGACCCTCGCGACCCGCCTGTGGCTCGCCGGCATCCTCGGCCTTCTCGTGGGTGGCTCGCTGCTCATCGCGGCGTTCCTGCTGGGCCGGATGCCCGACCCTCTGTTCATCGTCACGGGAGCGCTCCTCGCCCTCCTCGGCTGGGTGGTAGCCGTCCTCGTCCGCCTGGGATGGGGGCTCACCAGGTCCGTGCCGGGGAACCTGTTCGGCATCTGCCGCGGCCTCGATCCCGACGGCGGCGAGCGCGGGCTCACGAACTGGATGTCCGTGCGCCTCGACCGCATCGCCGGGCTCGGCGCCGACGAGGGGCCGCTGCGCTTCGGGCACCTCTGGACCGGGCGTCCCGTGCTCAAGGAGCACCACCTGCACGACGTGGACGTCGCCGACCGCAAGGTCGACCTGCGGATGATCAGCACCTGCCTCAGCTGGGCGCGGCCGTTCGAGATGCCGCTCAAGGCGCGCACGTTCCTGTACGACCCGGTCGAGTGGGCGAAGCTGTTCCCGAAGGACGTCATGGCCTCGCTCGAGCGGTTCAGCCCGACGGACGAGATCGCGGCCGGCCACGTGCCATCCCTGCGCCGCCTGCCGGAGCCCGCAGACCTCCCGGTCATCGTCGCTACCCGGATGTCGCTGAGCTTCCCGCTGCTGATCTCTGCGGTGCCGGTCTGGTCGATGGTCTACGGGGACCACGGCGACGATGCCGACACCGTGAGCGCCGGCGGCTCGGTCGTGCGCTACGTGAAGCTGTGGTTCACCGACGGCGGCATCGCGAGCAACTTCCCGGTGCACATGTTCGACTCGCCCCTGCCCACGAGGCCGACCTTCGCGATCAACCTCGGGTCGTTCCCCGCGTCTCAGGCCGCGCCGTTCCCCGACCAGGCGGACAACGTCTCCTACGCGAAGGACAACGCCACGATCCCGAACACGTACCGGGAGATCCCGGAGCAGGGCTTCGGCGCGGTGACGGGCTTCTTCTCTGCGGTGTTCGCCACAGCGCGGGACTGGCACGACAACTCCCTGCTCGAGACGCCGGGCTACCGCGACCGCATCGTCCTCGTGCGGCAGACGACGTCGGAGGGCGGCCTCAACCTCAACATGCAGCAGGAGACCATCGACGAGCTCTCCGACCGCGGCGAGGTTGCGGCCACCCTCATCGCCGAGCAGTTCGCGCAGAAGCGCTACCCGCGCGCGGGCCGCGGCGCCCTCAGCCGCACGGGCTGGGACAACCACCGCTGGGTGCGGTACCGCGCCCTCATGGCCGGCATGCCCGCCTTCCTCGGGGCGTTCCAGCGAGGAGAGGACGCCCTCAAGATGGGTTCCGGCAGGCTCCCGAGCTACCCGTTCGAGGGCGACTCCGAGCAGGTGGCCGACTTGATCACGGAGAACCTTCGGAATGCGGCATCCGGAGTCGAGGGCTTCGACGAGAAGACCCTCGACAACCTGACGAAGACGCCGGGGCCGCCGACGGTGATCAGGCGCGTGCCGACGCTGTAGCGCGACGGGCGACCACTCGCAGGTGCAGCGCCATGAGGCGCGGTACGACCACGTAGACCGCGAGCGGGACCACGACCGCGGTGAGCACGAGCGCCCGCAGGACGGGCAGCCACTCGGCGGTGAACGGCGCCATGAGCGTCATGCCGATCGCGACGAGCGGGAAGATCGCAAGCCACGTGAGCACGGCGCGCACGTGCACTGACGGCGGGCGGGGAGCGACGGGACGGGCGAGGGCGGGGGTTTCGGGGGATGTCATTTCTTCTCCAACTGTTTGGTTGGAGATAACGTACTGCTGCTTGCGCGAAAAAGCAACTATCTAGTTGGAATTGGTCTATGCTCGGATTATGGCCTGGGACATCGAGCGCACGAAGCAGCTCCTCCTCGACGCGGGAACTGCCGAGTTCAGCGCCCGCGGCCTCGCCGGGGCGAGGGTCGACCGCATCGCGGCGAACGCCGGCGTCAACAAGGAGCGGATCTACCAGTACTACGGCAACAAGGAGCAGTTCTTCGGCGAGGTGCTCTCCCACCAGCTGGCGCTGGTCATGGACGCCGTGCCGATCACCGGTAGCGGCATCGACGCGGTCGTCGACTACGCGGGCCGAGTCTTCGACTACCAGCGCACGCATCCCGAGCTCGCTCGCCTCACCTTCTGGGAGGGCCTTGAGCTCGACGCCCCGGTCGCGGAGGAGTTCCGCCGCGAGCGCTCCATCAGCAAGGTCGACCTCGTGCTCGAGGCCGTGCCCGACTTGTCGCGCGAGGATGCCGAGGAGCTGCTCCTGACGATCCTCACGCTTTCCGACGGGTATCAGGTGCTCCCCCACCTCAACAGCCTCTACACGGGCACCCGGCATGGCGACACGGCTCGCCTGGATCGGCGGCGGGAGAGCATCCGGACAGTCGTGCGCGCGACGCTCGACGCGCTTACGGCCTAGTCGTCCGGCGGCGGCCCACGAGCGAGGCGGACGCGAGCAGTACGACACCCACGAGGAGAGCGAGAGTTCCGACGGCAGCCGGGCGGCGGACGTCGAGTGCGGTCGCCGCGAGCTGGGCTCCCGCCGGTGCGGCGCCTCCGCCTCCCGCGGCAGCCGGGGTGTTCGCGGCGCGCGCGGCAGCGGCCGCCGCGAACGACACCGCGGCGCTGGCCGTAACGGTAGTGAGGGTTCCTGCCGGGATCGGGATTCCCGCCGCGCCGGGCGTGAGTCCGCCAGTCGCCGTAGTGCAGGCCGCGGGCGAGCCGATCACGTTGCTGTCCAGCGTGACCGAGCCGTCCAGGGCGAGCAGCCGGGCGCCCTCGTCAGTGCCGGAGCCGACCGTCGCGTTCGTCGTCGCGGTGACCGAGGTGCGGGCGATCAGAGTGCCCGCGAACAGCGAGTCCGTACCGAGGGTCGCCGAGCTGCCCACCTGCCAGAACACGTTGCACGCCCGCGCGCCGCCCACGAGGGCGACGACGCTGCCCGCGCCGGTGATGAGCGTCGAGCTCGACTGGAACACGAAGATGTCGTCGGCGGTGCCGTTGAGGACGACCGTCCCGGTGAGCTGCAGGGTGTTCGCGGCCGGAGCGCCGTGGTACACGCCCGGGCCGTACTCGAGCCCGCCGAGCTCGGTGGGCACGGAGGTCCCGCCCAGTGCTTCGAGCGCGTCGTAGGCATTGCTCGCGTCGATCTGGCCTGTCGTCGCCTGCGCTGCGGGCGGCGTGTAGATCGTGCCGTTGACGAGGCCCGGCGGAAAGCCGGTCACGGCGGCGGCGAGCCCGGGCGCGAGGGCGACATCTCCCGTGATCACCGAGGGCCCGGTGTTCGCGACGGTCTGGCCGCCCAGAATCGCGAGGCTCTGCGCTGTCCCGAGGAAGTCGGCGTCCCCAGGGACGCCCGCGGTCGCGCTCGCGCTGCTCGCGGCGGTGGCCACGGCGGCGGCGAGCCCGAGTGCCACGGCAAGGGTTATGGAGGTACGGCGAAATACAGTCATGAGGGATTCCTGTCAATTCATGAGGTGGAGCGCACCATTCATGATCAGCAGGGATGTGCATCCCTCGGGTTGTTTCAGCCGGTCTTGTGCTCAGACTGAACGTTCTACCCCCGGCAGTCAAGGGGTTGGCCATTCGGGGGGTATGGCGGATTTTCGGCGAATCGGCCACGTATCATTGCACAACCAGGTGCAATCGCGGTCATCCCCGCGCGGCGGACGGAGGCTCGGTGACCCAGGCGACTGCCGCTCGGACCCCGCGGCACCCCGAAGTAGACGCCCGCATCTTCGATGCCGCGCTCACCCTCCTCCGCAGCCGCGGGCCGCTCGCGGTCAGCATCGAGTCGGTCGCCGCCGCGTCCGGTGTCGCCAAGACGACGATCTACCGCCGCTACGAGAACCGCGAGTCGCTGCTCACTGCGGCCGTGACGTCGGCCGCGACGACCGTCGAGTTCCCGGTCGGGATGACCGCGCAAGACTCACTGCGCTGGGTGCTGCGGCACGCCCGCGACACCATCGAGGACGTGGTCGGCCGGGGCACCGTCGCTGCCGTGATCATGAACGAGGACCCGCAGTTCACCGAGCTCCTGCTCGGGATGATCCGCAACTCGACCCGCCCGCTGCGCGCCGACCTGCGCGAGCGCGCCCTCGCCGGCGAGATCAAGGCCGATGTCGACGTGGAGCTGGCCATGAGCATCCTGCTCGGCGTCGTCGTCGCGGAGCTGATCCGCGGCCGGCCCACCGGCGAGGAGTGGGTCGACTCCGTGCTCGCCCTGCTCTGGCCCGCGTTCGCGGCGTAGCCTGCCGGCCGCCTCTCCGTCCCGGCGTCCCTCCGCCCCGGCGTCCCTCCGTCCCGGCGCCCCTCCGTCCCGGCGTCCCGACGTCGCACCGCGGCCGCCGCACCGCACCGCCCCGTCTCCCGCATCGAAAACGCAGGAGATTCGCGTCGGTTTCGCGCTTGACGGCACCGCGGCGCGCCCTGATCTAGTGAATCTCCTGCGTTTTCGAACGCTCCGGATGCCCGCGCTCGCGTGCCCGAGACCGCCGTCAAGCGGGGAGAAGTTGCGGACCCACCGACCCGGCGCGTCAGAAGTCCCCGCTCGGCAGGCCTTTGGGCGCGCCGAGGGACCAGCTGCTACGTCGACCGTCGAGCGGGGCGCAGCAAGTGGTCCCTCGTGGCCTACTTCGTCGCGGCGGGCTTGCGCGCGGCCGGGGCCTTCGCGGCGGCCTTGGGAGCGGCCTTCGCGGGAGCGGCCGTCGCCGTCGCTGCCGAGGCCTTCGCTGCCGAGGCCTTCGCTGCCGGGGCGCGCGTCGCGGCCCTCGCCGGCGCGGCCTTCGCCGCCGCCCGCGGCAGGATCTTGCCCGGGTTGAAGTTGTTGCCGGCGTCGGCCGAGGCGAACAGGCCGCTCATGATCTTCACGCCCTCCGGGGAGATGTCCTCGGCGAGCCACGGCGAGTGCTCGAGGCCGACTCCGTGGTGGTGCGAGATCGTCGCCTCGTTGTCGACGAACGACTGCTGGATGGCGTTCTTCACCACGTTGTACTCGGCGATCGGGTCTTTGTCGAAGACGAAGGCGAACGTGAAGTACAGGCACGCACCGGAGTGGTACGAGTGCGACATGTGCGACATGATCCAGCCCTTTATGCCGATCTGGTCGTACGCGCCCTGGGCCGCGGCGTAGGCCGCGTCGTGCACCTGGTTGAGCTTCGACCACGGCGCGGCCGTCTCCGACACGTCGCCGGCGGCGCCCATGTCGAGCAGGAAGTCGCGCAGGTCGGGGGTGTCGAACTTCTTCTGGTCGTAGAGGATGCCGGGGCCCGTGCCGATGATGGTCAGGCCGCCGTTCGCCCGGATCATCCTCTCGACGAGCTTGCGCTGCCGCTTGGCGTGCTCGGTGCTGCCCTCGTACGCGATGAACGAGATGCAGATCTGGTCGAGGTTCTCCTTGCCCCACTTGCGGCCCATGATCCACGGCAGCACCGTGCCGGCCATGAACTTGTCGAGGCCCTTGCGGTCCTTGCTCGTGGCGAGCGTGAAGGCGGTCTCGCGGGCGTCGCTGATGCGGGTGATCGACGGTGCGGCATCCGACTCGGAGATCTGCTGCATGGCCTTGATGCCCGCCTCCCAGTTCGGGAAGAAGTACGCGTACACGTCGCGCTTCTCGGGAATGCGGTGCACCTGGGCGGTGACCTCGGTGATGACGCCGAGGCGCCCCTCGGAGCCGAGGATCATCTCGCGGACCGAGGGGCCGCTCGACGTCGACGGCAGCGGGCGCAGCACGAGCTGCCCGCCGGGCCGCACCACGCGCAGTCCGCGCGCGATGTCGGCGATGTCGCCGTACTTGTCCGACTGCATGCCGGACGAGCGGGTCGCGACCCAGCCGCCGATGGTCGAGTGGGTGAAGCTGTCGGGGAAGTGCCCGATGGTCCAGCCCTGCTGGTTGAGCTGCTCCTCGAGGTCGGGGCCCTGCGCTCCGGCCTGGATGCGGGCGAGGCCCGACTCTGCGTCGATCGAGACGACCTTGCGCAAGCGGCCGAGGTCGAGCGACACGATCGTGCGCTTCTCCTCGGGCAGCGGCTCGAGGCTGCCGCCGATGTTGCTGCCGCCGCCGAACGGGATGATGACGGCGTTCGCCGCGACCGCGGCATCCACGATGGCCTGCACCTCGGCCTCGTCGGCCGGGTAGATGACCACGTCGGGGCTGCGGAGGATCTCGTTGCCGCGAACGCGCATGAGATCCCGGATGCTCTTGCCGTAGGTGTGCACGACGCGGGCCATGTCGTCCGTGGTGATGTTGTCGGCGCCGACGATCTTCGTGAGCGCGGAGACGAAGGCGGCCGTCGCGTTGGACTTGCCCACCTTGAGCTCGTCGAAGGACGGCTCGCCCGCGCGCTTGGCCGTGAGCAGGTCGAGGCCGACCGCGAACTGGACGAACGGCGCGAAGCCGGGCTTGTCCTCGAAGTGGAACCCCACACCGTCGACGCCCCAGCCCCACCACTTCATGTGCTTGACGTCAGTCATGTGCAGTTCCCTTCTGAGAGTGCGCCGGCATTGGCGACACGGTTTCGTGCAGTCTGCGGACTTCTGCCGCTAGACGAGTCGAGAAATTGTCCGCCGTTTCGCCGGCTTCCGCCAGCATCGGCGCGCCAAACACTACAGTCACGGGGTACCGCCCGCGCTTGGGCCAGCTCACGCCCCGCGGCATCGCCGCGCTCGCGCCGACCAGCGCGATCGGGAGGCACGGCACCTTGGTCGCCATCGAGAGTGCAGCGGCGCCGGGCTTGAAGCGCCCCATGACGCCGGTCTTCGAGCGGCCGCCCTCGGGGAAGATCAGCAGCGGCACCTTGCGCTCGAGCAGTGCCTTCGACGATCCGCCGCGCTTGCCCTCGGAGTTGCGCTCGATCGCGAAGGCGTTGAAGAACAGCGTGGTGAGCCATTTGCGCCACTGCACGTCGAAGAAGTAGTCGGCGGCGGCACCCGCTGCCAGATACCGGGCGAGACGGTACGGGAGGGCGCCGATCACGAGCGGGGCATCCAGATGGCTCGAGTGGTTGGCGACGACGATGAAGGGCGCGTCGAGGTCCTTGATGTCCTCCTCGCCCTTCGTCGTGACGCGCACCAGCCGCCAGACCAGGGGCTTGAGCATCCCGCGCTGCGCTACCTTGCGCACGCGCGCGACACCCGGGGAGGTGAAGCGGTCCATCAGCTCTTCTTCTCCGTGGTCACAGTGGATGGTTCGGAGGCATCGTCGGTTCGGCTTGAGGAGATCCCCGCCGAGATCGACCGGATGGCCCGCAACGGCAGGTGACGGGCAAACCACCCGAGCACCCGGTAGCGAACAGTGGGTATGGAGACGACTCTGCCGCGCCGGGCATCCCGCAGCGCGATGCGCGCGACGTTCTCGGGCTCGCTCCAGAGGAACCCGGGCAGTGAGCTGCGCCGCACCCCCGCGCGCTCGTGCCACTCGGTGCGCACCCAGCCGGGCAGCACTGCGGTGACCGTCACGCCCGTGCCCCGGAGCTGGACGGAGAGGCTCTGGCTGTACGCCGTGACCCACGCCTTCATCGCCGCGTACGACCCGGTCGCGAGGTACGTCTGCAGGCTCGAGACGTTGATGATCGAGCCGCTCCCCCGCGCCTTCATCGTCCGGCCGGCTGCCCCGCCGAGCACCAGCACTGCGCGACACATAACCTCGAAGGCATGTTCGTGGTGCGAGGTGTCCGCGGACAGCAGCGAGGTGTGGACGCCGAAGCCGGCGTTGTTGATGAGCAGGTCGATCGGCCGGGAGGCGTCGTCGATGCGGGCGACGACCCTGGCGACATCCTTGCGGTCCGCCAGGTCTGCGCTGAGGGTCTCGACATTGATTCCCGAAGCGGCATGCAACTCCGCCGCAGCGGTCTCGAGGCGGCCCGCGTCGCGCGCCACGAGCACGAGGTCCATCCCCTGGGCGGCCAGCTGCCGGGCGAATGCGGCGCCGATGCCGGATGTGCCGCCCGTGATGAGAGCCGTAGCCATGACGGATACATTACGCTACGGGTCCCGTAGCGACGATTGGGTACACTTGACCCGACTCTTACCAGCCCCTGGAGGTAATACGGATGCCGGAACATAAAGAGGCGTCCGTGGACATCATGAGATTCCCGGCCCCCGACTTCGATGTTCGGGAGTACGCGCGCGAAGCCGCGGGTTCCCACCGGGAGGAGCTGGGCCTCGAGGAGTACCGCACCAACCCCCTGAGCCCCGAGGGCCTGCGGCTCATCCGCTACCTCCAGATCATCGAGCGCGCCACCATGACTCACCTGCGCAGCGTGCTCGTCACGGCCACGCACAAGGACGCCCGGATCACCGCGTTCCTCACGACCTGGGCCTTCGAGAAGTACTGGATCGCCGACGCCTTCGAGCAGATCGGCCTCGCCCACCAGCCCGAGGGCACCGACGTCGACCGCGCACCGTTCATCACCCCGTCGGAGCGCACCATCCGCGAGTCGATCGTGGCCAACATCATCGGCATCCCGATGATCGCCGTGCACATGACGCTCGGCACGATCGACACGTGGCTCAGCCAGGTCGCGTACGCGCGCCTCGCCGCACTCGAGAACAACCCCCAGCTGGCGAAGACGATGGAGAAGTTCACCGAGCTCAAGCAGCGCCAGCTCGCCTTCTTCGAGGCGCAGTCCCGCTACCGCCTCACCGAGTCGAAGCAGGCGCGCAAGCTCACCCGCAAGCGACTCACCAAGACCCCGTGGCCGATCGGCGCGAAGGCAGAACCGCGAGAGGAGACGGCCTTCTTCTTCGACCGTGTCTTCGGTTCCGCCCGCGAGCTCGTCGCCGAACTCGACGCCCGCATCGACACGCTCCCCGGCCAGTCCGGCTTGTCGCTCATCCGAAAGGCCGCCCAGCTGTGACGACCTCCCCCGCTGCCAAGACCACCACGCGCAAGGCGGTGCCCAAGAAGGCAGCGGCTACCGGCGGCGTCCTCACCAACGAGCACATCTTCCTCACCGGAGGCACGGGCTTCGTCGGCCAGGCCATCCTCGAGCGGCTCCTCTTCTCTCACCCCGGCACGCGAATGACGCTGCTCGTCCGCGGCAAGGGCAGCCAGACCGGCGAGGCCCGCCTCGCGGGGCTGCTGCGCAAGCCGGTGTTCAAGAACTGGATCGAGTCGGTCGGCGGCGAGGAGAAGGCGCGCAAGGAGTTCGCGAAGCGCGTCACCGCCCACGAGGGCTCGCTCGGCAACGTCGGCGTGCTGCCCGACGACATCGACGTCGTCATCCACTCAGCCTCTACCGTGTCGTTCGACCCGCCGATCGACGAGGCGTTCGACACCAACGTCGGCGGAGCGTACGGCGTCTACGGCTCGCTCCTGGCGAGCAAGAGCGACCCGCACGTGGTGCACATCTCCACGGCCTACGTCGGCGGGATCCGCAAGGGCATCGCCCCCGAGGCATCCCTCACCCACAACGTCGACTGGCGCGCGGAGTACGAGGCCGCCAAGTCGGCCCGGGCGCGCGTCGAGCTCGAGTCCCGTGAGCCGCAGGCCCTGCGCGAGCAGCTCAACCGCGCGAAGGCGCGCCACGGCAAGACCGGCCCGCAGGCCGTCGCCGGGTTCGCCGAGGCCGCACGCACCGAGTGGGTGCGCGAGCGCCTCGTCGACTACGGCCGCACCCGCGCCGAGTCCCTCGGCTGGACCGACGTCTACACGCTCACCAAGGCCTTCGCCGAGCGCGCCGCGGAGGAGCTGTGGTCACAGGCCGGCCACCGCCTCTCGATCGTGCGCCCGAGCATCATCGAGAGCTCGCTCAAGCACCCGTTCCCCGGCTGGATCGACGGCTTCAAGGTCGCCGACCCGCTCATCATCGCGTACGGCCGCGGCCAGCTGCCCGACTTCCCGGGCCTGCCCGACTCGATCCTCGATGTGATCCCCGTCGACTTCGTGGTCAACGCCGCGCTCGCCGCCGCCGCGCGCCCGGCGCAGCCGAACGCCGCCGAGTACTTCCAGGTCGTCTCGGGCAAGACCAACCCGCTGCCGTTCCACCGCATGTACGAGAACGTCAACCGCTACTTCGTCGACAACCCCCTGCCCGACGAAAAGGGCGACATCATCGTTCCGAAGTGGCGCTTCCCCGGCGGCCAGAAGGTCGAGCGCGCCCTCGAGAAGCGCGAGAACCAGGTGGTGCGCGCCGAGAAGCTCATCGAGCGGATGCCCACGACCAAGCGCACCCGGGAATGGCTCGACACCGTCCGCAAGGGCAAGCACGGCCTGCAGCAGCTCCGGGCGTTCACCGAGCTCTACCGCGCCTACGTGCAGACCGAGATCATCTTCGACGACACGAACACCCGCAAGCTGCTCGCGTCGCTGCCGAAGGAGGTCCAGGAGGACGAGGGCTTCGACGTCAACGACATCGAGTGGGAGAAGTACTGGCAGGAAGTGCACTTCCCCGCCGTGACGACGCTCACGCGCGCGTTCGGCAAGCGACCCTCGGCCAAGGCCAAGGCGCAGAAGGTCCTCCCCGAGCGCACCGATGTGGTCGCCGTGTTCGACCTCGAGGGCACCGTGCTCGAGTCGAACCTCGTGAAGCAGTACCTCACCCTGTGGGCCGGTACCGTCCCGCGCTCCCGCGTCGCCCACGACCTCGCGAACTTCACCTTCTCGCTGCGCAAGTACTGGCGTGCGGAGCGCCGTGACCGCGGCGAGTTCATCCGCACCTTCATGCGCCGCTACAAGGGCTTCAAGGTGAGCGAGATCGAGCGCCAGGTGCGCGGCCCGTTCGGCCGGGCGATGCTGCGCCGCGCCCTGCCCGACGCCCTCAAGCGCGTGCAGGAGCACCGGGACGCCGGCCACCGCACGATCCTCGTGACGGGCTCCATCGACTTGACCGTCACGCCCTTCCTGCCCTACTTCGACGAGGTGGTGGCCGGCCGGATGCACGAGCGCGACGGTGTGCTGACGGGCTTCCTCGCCGACCCCCCGCTCGTGGACGAGGCCCGCGCCGCCTGGCTGCGCCACTACGCCGCGCAGAACGGTTTCGACCTCGACGGCTCCTACGGGTACGGTGACAACCATGCAGACCTCGTCTGGCTGCAGCTGGTCGGGAATCCCAATGCCGTGAATCCGGACATCAATCTCTACCGCCACGCCAAGGAGAAGCACTGGAATGTGCTGGACTGGAAGCGCAAAGCGGCAGGCGTTCAGAGCAGTGACTCCGAATCATCCGCAGTAGAAGGGGCATCCCATGGCGTTTGACATCGACAAGTACACGAGCACCTCGAAGAAGGTGGTCTGGGGCGACCTGGATTTCGACCAGTTCAAGAGCAATCCCCTGCCCGAGGCGACCCTCCGCAGCATCCGGTACATGGCCGACATCGAGTACCACACGGTCTGCTACCTGCGCGACCTGCTCGTCACCCCCTCGCACAAGGAGGCCGACGTCTCCGCCTTCATGACGATGTGGAACCGCGAGGAGTTCTGGCACGGCGAGGCGCTCTCCGCGGTGCTCGGCGCCCACGACATCACCCTCGACTTCGACCAGCTCAAGGCCACGCGCCTCAAGCTCGGCTGGAAGGACCGCCTCGACCCGATCAAGCAGTCGCTGCTCGGAAACATCGTGGGCAAGGACTTCATCGCGGTGCACATGATCTGGGGCGCCGCCAACGAGTGGTCTGCCGTCGCCGCCTACAACCGGATGGCCGATCTCGAGCAGCACCCCGTGCTTGCCGAGCTGCTGCGCCGCATCGCGAAGCAGGAGGCCCGCCACGTGGCCTTCTACGCCACGCAGGCAAGAGACCGCCTCGCCAAGAGCAAGAAGGCGCAGGTACTCGCCCGCTTCGCCCTGAAGAACGCCTGGGGCCCGGTCGGCTCGAGCGTCATGGAGCCCGCCGAGGTCAACCACGTGATGAGCCACATCTTCGCCGGCGAGGAGGGCCTGCGGGAGATCCGCAAGCTCGACGAGCACATCTCCCGGATGCCCGGCCTCGAGGGCCTGACCATCGTCGAGACCTCGATGAAGAAGTACGGCGTCTCAGCGCCCATCGCGGCGTGACTGTTCGCATCGAGCGCGTCGACCTCCCCGGGATCGGGGTGCGCAACGACGTCATCACCGCGAGCGGCAGGCGCGTGAGCGTCGTCTCACAGCGCTCCGGCGAGCGCGACATCGCGCTGTTCGACATCGACGACCCGGATGCCTCGACCGACACGGTCGCGCTGACCGACGACGAGGCGGCCGCCCTGGCCGAGCTCCTCGGCGCCTCGATCGCGCTCAGCCGCCTCTCGGGGCTCAGCGAGAAGATCCCCGGCCTGTTCACGGAGGAGATCTCGCTCCCCTTCGACTCGAAGTTCATCGGCCGCCCCATGGGCCATACGAAGGCGCGCACGCTCACGAGCTCGTCGATCGTGGCCATCGCGCGCGGCACCGAGATCATCCCCTCTCCCACGCCCGACGTGCTGCTCGAGAGCGGCGACGTCATCGTGGCCGTCGGCACGCGGCAGGGCCTCGACAAGCTCAGCAAGCTCATCGACCGCGGGCCGAGCTAAGCCGCCCATGCACGAAACGACCCTGCTGCTCATCGAAGTCGGAGCCCTCCTTCTCGTCCTGAGCCTGCTCGGTCGCCTGGCGATCCGATTCGGGGTCTCGCCCATCCCGCTGTACCTGATCGCGGGCCTCGCCGTGGGGCACGGCAGCTTCTTCCCGCTCGATGCGAGCCAGGACTTCTTCGAGGTGGGCTCCGAGATCGGGGTCATCCTGCTCCTCGCGATGCTCGGGCTCGAGTACTCCCCCACGGAGCTCGTGCGCAACCTCCGGCAGGCGCGCGTCGCGGGGCTGCTCGACGCCCTGCTCAACGCGCTGCCCGGCGCCCTCTTCGCCCTCGTGCTCGGCTGGGGGCCGGTCGCGGCGGTCACGCTGGCCGGTGTGACCTGGGTGTCGTCCTCCGGGGTGATCGCGAAGGTGCTACGAGACCTGAAGCGGCTCGGCAACCGGGAGACCCCGGTCATCCTGTCGGTCCTCGTCATCGAAGACCTGGCGATGGCCTTCTACCTGCCCGTGCTCTCGGCGCTCGTGATCGGCGAGGGCGTGCTACAGGGCGCCACGACCGTCGTCATCGCCGTGAGCGTCGTGGTGGTGATCCTGTTCATCGCGCTGCGGTTCGGCAAGGTGCTCTCGCGCCTGTTCCCGGCCAACCTGCCCGAACCGCTCCTCCTGGGCGTCCTCGGGCTCACGATGCTCGTCGCCGGGCTCGCGGACGAGGCGAAGGTGTCGGCGGCAGTCGGCGCGTTCCTCGTCGGCATCGCGATCTCCGGCCAGGTCGCCCACAACGCGACAATCGTGCTCGCCCCCTTGCGCGACCTCTTCGCGACGGTGTTCTTCGTCTTCTTCGGGATCGCCACGGACCCGGCGGACATCGTGCCCGCACTACTGCCCGCCCTCATCCTCGCGGTGCTGACGATGGGCACGAAGACGCTCACGGGCTACCTCGCGGCCAAGCGCGCCGGTATCGGCATCCCCGGCCGCTGGAGAACGGGCTTCGCCCTCACGCCGCGAGGCGAGTTCTCGATAGTGATCGCCGGTCTCGCGGGCGCCGCCGTCGAGCCCCGCCTCGCGCCGCTCGCCACGGCCTATGTGCTCATCACGGTGATCGCGGGGCCGCTGCTGTCCAGAATCCCGGATGCCGCGTGGTTCAAGACCATCGTGCGAAACCGCCGCCTCGCCGCCGAGTCCGCCGAGTCCTCCGCGGAGGCTCCCGCCGCCTAGCGGAACGCCGCGATGCCCGTGATGTGCTGCCCCAGCACGAGCGTGTGCACCTCGTCGGTGCCCTCGTACGTGCGGACGCTCTCGAGGTTGTTGGCGTGCCGCAGGGGCGAGTAGTCGAGCGTGATGCCGTTCCCGCCGAGGATGGCACGGGCCTCACGGCAGATGGCGAGTGCCTCGCGCACATTGTTGAGCTTGCCGACCGAGATCTGGTGGGGCTGCAGGCGCCCGGCATCCTTGAGCCTGCCGAGGTGGAGGGCGAGCAGCATCCCCTTGTCGATCTCGAGCGCCATGTCGACGAGCTTCTGCTGGGTGAGCTGGAAGCCCGCGACCGGCTTGCCGAACGGCGTGCGGCCGAGCGAGTACTCGAGGGCGGCGAGGTAGCTGTCGCGCGCGGCGCCCATCGCTCCCCAGGCGATGCCGTAGCGCGCCTCGTTGAGGCACTCGAACGGGCTGCGAAGCCCCTTCGACAGTGGGAGCACGGCGTCAGCGGGCAGATGGACGCCGTCCAACAGGACGTCGCACTGGATCGACGCGCGCATCGACAGCTTGCCGCCGATGGGCGTTGCGGTAAAGCCAGCGGTGTCGGTCGGCACGAGGAAGCCCCGCACGCCGTCGTCAGTCTTCGCCCAGATCACGGCGACGTGGGCGACGGAGGCGAGGCCGATCCACCGCTTGGCGCCGTCGAGCACCCACTCGTCGCCGACGAGACGGGCGGTCGTGGTCATGGCGGCGGGGTCGGAGCCCGCGTCGGGCTCGGTGAGGCCGAAGCATCCGATCGCCTCGCCCTTCGCCAGGCGCGGCAGCCAGTCGGTCTTCTGCTCCTCGGAGCCGAACTTCGAGATCGCACTCATCGCGAGCGAGCCCTGCACGCTCACGAAGGTGCGCAGCCCCGAGTCGCCGGCCTCGAGCTCGAGCGCCGCCAGGCCGTACTCGACGGCCGAGCGGCCCGCGCAGCCGTAGCCCTGCAGGTGCATTCCGAGCAGACCCAGCTCGCCCAGCTCGGGCACGACCTCGAGGGGGAACACCGCGTCCTCGAACCAGCGCGCGATGTTCGGCCGAACCCGCCGGTCGACGAACTCGCGCACGCGCTCGCGGGTCGCCAGCTCCTCGTCGGTGAGCAGGGAGTCGAGCGCGATGAGGTCCCACGCGCCGTTCATCGGCGGATCTCCACGAGCAGCACCCAGGCATTGAGCACAGAGCCGACGAAGGCCAGCAGGATGCCCGCGCTCACCCAGTACAGGCCCGCCTCGAGCCCCACCACCAACAGCGCCCCGCCCACCACGAAGCCGATGCCCGGAAGGACACCGACGGCACCCCGCACGAGCCCGCTCAGGCCGGCCTTCCGCACGATCTGCACCGTGGAGTCGACCGCGAGCCCCAGGCATCCGAGCCCGCCAGCCAGCACGATGATGCCGAAGGCCGTCACGGGCAGCGCGGCCATGAGGCCGGCGATCGAGGCCACCACGATCAGCACCAGGTTCGCGATCGTCGAGCCCGCTCGCGACGGCATCGACGGGATCTTCACGATCGTCTCGATGTTCACCGACATCGCGACGATGATCAGCCCCGCGAGCCCGGCGGCCGCGCCCGCCGACGCGACGAAGAAGTCAGACCACTGCTCGAGCATCGCTACCTCTCGTAGGTTCCGACGAGCCGGCCGCGCGCGACCACGTGCCCGACCATGGAGTCGAGTGCGGCGCGCTGCGAGCTCACGTCGAGGTCGCCCTCCACGGCGAACAGCATGAAGCGGTAGCGGTGGATGCCGTGCCCGACGATCGGGCGGGGGCCGCTGTAGCCCGAGCCGAGCATGCCCTTGAGGTGCTCGACGCCGGGAGCCCCTGGCGCGAGCCCGCCCTCGGGCAGCGCCGTGGCATCCGGCTCGAGTATGGTCAGCGTGTGCACGAGCGGCCGCTGGAGCGGGGAGTCGATGTCCTCCAGCACGAAGACGAGGTGGTCGGCCTCGACCGGCACGCCGCTCCACTGCAGGGCGGGTGAGATGTTGTCGCCCACGCCCCGCCCGGCGAAGCGCTGCGGCAGAGGCTCACCGTCGGCGAAGGAGGGACTTGTGAGGATGAGGTCCTGACCTGATTCGAGCAGGTTCCAGGCGCTCAGCGACACGTCAGCGCGACGGCTTTCCAGCAGGTGGCCGAGCCAGCGGGGTGACATGCGCCAAGTCTAGGGATGCGCGGCTACATGCCCCGCGCGGCGAGCGGATGCCCGTACGCGAAGTCCATCGCCTCGCGCAGGTCGTCCATCGCAAGTTCGACGCGCTGGTACACCGCAGGGTCCATCACGTTGCCGTGCGAGTCGAGGCGAGAGCCCGCACGGGACACGCTCACGGGGTCGATGAGCACGGCCCCCAGTGCCTGCAGCGTCGGGAAGAGCGCGACGAGCCCCTGGATGCCGCCCGTGGAGCCCGGGGACGCGCTGAGCAGCAGCGTGGGCTTGCCGTCGAGCGCTCCGTAGCCGTCGAGCCAGTCGAGAGCGTTCTTGGTGATTCCGGAGGGCGCGTGCACGTACTCGGGCGAGGCGATCACCACGGCCTTGGCGGCGCGGGCCAGGCCGCGGAAGTGCCGGACGCTCGCGGGCAGCTCGTCGGTCAGGTCGAGGCCCGGGTTGAACAGCGGGAGGTCGGGGATCAGGTCCGCGCCGACGAACTGGAGGTCGGGCGCCAGACGCTCCGCGAGGTCGAGCAGCGCCCGGTTGAGCGAGTCGGACCGCAGGCTCCCGCAGAACGCGAGGACCGGCATCCGGGACATGGCGCCAGCCTAGGGGCGGGGGTCTTTCCTGTCGAGACACGCCGATGGCGCGTCACGCGAACGGGGGGCACAATGCGAGTAGAGTCGCCGTCATAACCGGCGGAGGTGCCGGTCTCTTATGGTGAGGAGGCAGTCATGGACACCAACCGCTGGACGAGCAGGCTGCACACGCCCGACCGCAGCGCTCAGCAGGCTGCCGACCGCACCACAGAGGCCATGATCCGGATGCTCGACGAGTCGCTGCGACTCGACGCCGAGCAGTGGCCCGCCCTCAGCGCCGTCTCCGCGGGCTAGTTCACCTCGGTTCGACCCGCAGCCTCTCGACTCGCAGGACGGCGTTGTCGGTGCGGATGCCCACGCTGCCGATCGGGTGCGGCAGGTCGTCAGCGACCTGGAACAGCGCGGTGCCGTCGAGCTCGACGCCGATGGAGCCCCCGACTGCCCGCACGACGATCACGTGCGGTCGCGACGGGTCGACGGGGGTCGGGTGCTCGGCCAGGATCCGCTCGTCGTAGTCGTGCCGCGCGAGCACCACGCGGTCGTGGTGCAGCTGCACCGAGTACCCGAGCAGGAAGTTCCGCCCGAGTACGGTGTCGTCGCCCTCCCCGCCCTCGGAGAGCTGGCTCGCGCGGAAGATCAGATCGGCGTGCCCCTGCGGCGCGAGCCCGATAGACACGTGCGCGGTGATCACTGCGTCGTCGTAGTGCCCGGCGAGGAGGCGCTTCCCGGTACCCGAGGCCGTCTCGTCGTGAGCAGCCGCTGCGGATGGCTCGGGCCGCATCGCGACCGTGATGAGGCGCACAAGCGGCTCGCCAGCAGCACCCAGCAGAGTGAGGCGGCAGGTCCCGACCTCCAGCCGCACGGGCACCGACAACCGATCCGGGCGCAGGTCGTGCCGCAGGCCGTCGAGCTCGAGCACGATGGCGTCGCCCGGCGCGAACTCGCCAGCGAGGTAGATGACCGCGGGCCCAGCCTGCTGCACGTGGAGGTCGTAGGCGATCTCGGTGCCGGGGCCCAAGCGCACGCCTTCGGCTTCGCGCTCAGAGTCTCCCGTGCCGAGCCCCGCCCAGAACCGGCCGGGCACCGGCTTGGCGGCCTGCCGGTCTGCATGCTCCGCCGTGGTGCCGGTGAGGGCGACATGGCCGGCGCTCACGGAGCCGAACAGCGTGATCCGGGATGCCGCGGCTGGTGCATCCCGAACCGACAACTGGGCCCTGCCATCGATAGAGAGCCGCAGCTCGTCGCCATCCCGGATGAGGCGCCAGCAGTGCAGCGCGCCGTGGACGTAGTCCGCCGGCAGCGCGCTCGACCCGAGCGCGCCCGCGCTCACCGTTCCGGCCGCGGCATCCACGCGCAGCTCGAGCGCGTCCCCGAGCGAGATGCCGTAGTCGCCGTCGCCCGCGGTGAGGTTGAGCTCGGCCGTGAAGCGGGCGGGCAGCTCGGTCGCCCAGAATGCCGTGCCCGTGGCATCCGGACCGCTGGGCATCGGAGCCGACGTCGTCGGACCGAGGACCTGCAGCCTGCCGCCGCTCCACACCTGGCGGTCGATGTCCAGGTCGCGGGTCTCGTCCGGATTGAGGTTGTGGTAGATCAGGTAGGTCGAGACGAGGTCCGGGCCGGTCACGCTGCTGCTGTGGCCCAGCCCGACGTTGGGCCCGTCCGCACCGATCAGTATCGGATTGAGCGGGTCCGGCTGAAACCCGCTCAGCGGGCTCGTGCTGTAGGCGGCGTCGATCCGGTAGCCGGGGCTCAGGTAGTGATTGCCGGTCAGGGTCATCCAGTAGATGCCGTCGCGCTTGCTGACGAACGGGCCCTCGGTCCAGCCGTTCATGTGGATGCCCGTGAGCACGGGCTCGCCGAACTCCGTGGGCGACGGCATCTCGCAGCCCCAGATACCCTCGTCACCGGCCCAGTAGAAGTACCAACGGCCGTCGTCGTCGATGAGCACGTTGCCGTCGATGGCGTGGCCGACGTTGCCGGAGACGACGCGGAACGGGCCCGTCGGCGACTCGGACCTCAGTACGAAGTGGCCGTGCCCCGAGGGAGACGTGTACATGTAGAACCCGCCGTTGGAGTAGACGACCTCCGGGGCGAACGGCACGAGGCCGGGGAACGCGCCGTCGTCGATCGTGGGGCCCTCGAGCTGCCACTCGACCAGGTCGCGCGAGCTCCAGCAGCGCACATCCGGATTCGTGCAGTACAGGTAGTAGACGCCGTCGTGGCGCAGGACGAAGGGGTCGGCGAAGTCGCCGGCCCGCTGGACGGGGTTGTGGTAGTCGGTCATCCCTTGATCCCGGTGAAGGCGAAGGACTCGACGAAGTACTTCTGAGTGATGGTGAACAGGACGACGACCGGCAGGACTGCGACGATCGACGCGGCCATGATCAGCGGGAAGTCGGTCTGCTCGGCGTAGTAGGAGTTGAGCGAGGCGATGACCAGCTGCACAGTCGAGTTCTCCGGCGAGCTCGTGAAGATGAGCGGGCCGAGGTAGTCGTTCCAGGTGGCCATGAAGACGATGATCACGTTGGCCGCGATCGCCGGCTTGCACAGCGGCAGGAAGATGCTCCAGTAGATGCGGAAGAACCCGGCGCCGTCGATCTTCGCGGCCTCCATGAGCTCGGTGGCGATGCCGAGCATGTACTGCCTAAGGAAGAAGATCATCGTCACGTTTCCGAGCAGCCCGGGCACGATGAGCGGCAGCAGGGTGTCGAGCCAGCCGATCTGCGCGTAGACGAGGAACTGCGGGAGGATCAGCACCACGAGCGGGATCATGATCGTCGCGAGCAGCGCCACGAAGATGATCCGCTTGTGCGGGAAGTCGAGCTTCGCGAAGGCGAACGCGGCCATCGTCGAGGAGAACGTGCCCACGACGACAACCAGGACCGTCACGATCGTGCTGTTCACCAGGCCGGTGGCCAGCGGTGCGGCATCCCAGATCTCGGCGTAGTTCGCCCAGTCGACCGGATCGGGTATCCACTCAGGGGGCCCGAACACGAGGTTCGACTGCTTGAGCGAGGTCGAGAGCATCCACAGGAAGGGCAGGACCATCGTCACCCCGCCCGCGAGCATCAGCAGGAAGGAGACCGTGGTGCCCGTGCGGCGGGCCGTGGTGTTGGTGCGCGCCATCGTCACTCCCCCCCGTAGACCCAGCGCCGCGAGAGGCGGAACTGGATGAGCGTGATCCCGAGGATGACCAGGGCGAAGAAGATCGCGGTAGCGAAGGCGAGCCCGAGCTCGTTCGAGACGAAGGCCTTCTGCCAGATGTAGTAGGTGACGGTCGCCGCGCTGTAGTTGCGGCCACCGTCGGAGGTGAACAGCTGCACCTCGACGAAGGTCTGCAGCGAGCCGATGATCCCCACGATCGTGAGGAAGAAGATCGCCGGCGACAGCATCGGGAGGGTGATCTGGAAGAACATCCGGATCGGCGATGCCCCGTCGAGCCGCGCCGCCTCGTAGTACACCTCCGGGATGTTCTTCAGTGCGGCCAGCACGTAGATCGAGGTGATGCCGATCATCTTCCAGACGATCATGACCACGATCGTGGTCTTGATCCAGTCCGGATCCCCCAGCCAGTCCGGGCCTTGGATGCCCACGCCCGCGAGCAACTGGTTGACCAGCCCGTACTGGTAGTTGAACAGCCACTTCCACATCACGACCAGCGCGACCACCGATGAGATGTACGGGAGGAAGAACAGGATGCGGAACACCCGGTTTCCTGGCGTGCCGCGGTGGCTGCCGATGGCGAACAAGATGCCGAAGAACAGGTAGAACGGGATCGGGATCAGCATGAACACGGTGTTGCCCGCGGCGATCCAGAAGTACTTGTCGGTGAGGAACTCGAAGAAGTTGTCGAGGCCGATGAAGTCGTAGGTGCCCTTGATCACGTTCCAGTTGGTGAAGCCCGCGACGACCGCGATACCGATCGGCACGATGCAGAACAGGACCACCTGCAGCCCGATCGGGGTGACGAACAGCAGCCCCCAGAACCGTTCGCGCCGCCGCATGTTCTGCGTGCGCCTGGTCGTCATCGTCGTCATTGGCGAGCACCCTCCTGAAGAACGGGGCGCGTGACTTGTGCAGCCACGCGCCCCGACCTATTGATCTCGGTCTACTTTGTCTGCTCGGCGATGCCGTCGTCGAGCATCTGCTGCATCTCGTCCGTTACCGAGGCCGCATACTCCTCCGCGGTCTGCTCGCCCGTCCACACGCTGGCGAGGTTGGAGTTGAAGAGCCCGAACCATTCGCTGTTGTACGTGTAGGTCTGGGTCGCGCGGCGGCCGTAGTCCTCGATGATGCGGATGAACTCCTCCTTGTTCGCCGGCGCCTTGTCCGACGTCAGGTACTCGCTCTTCGCCATGTCGATCAGGTTCGGCACCGCCTGGCCCTGCTCCATGTTGGTGCGCTGGGCGTCCTCGTTGAAGGCGAGGAAGGCCGCAAGGTTGGACGCGTCCTCCTTGTCCTTGCTCGAGTTCGCGACACCGAAGCCGATGCCGCCGTACCAGACGGCACGCTCACCGGTGGCGGGGCTGACCGGCCACGGCATGAGGTCCCAGTTGAACGTCGCGTCGGCCCAGAAGCCGCCCTGGTTCCACGGCCCGACGCCCATCATGGCGACCTTGCCGTCCATGAAGCGCTGGAAGCTCGGCAGCGAACTCTCCTCCTCGCTCGTGGGCACGACGCCCTCCTTGAGGCTCAGGTCGGCGACCCACTGGAGCGCCTCGGTGAACTTGGGGTCGGTGACGGTGACCTCGGTGTGGTCGGCGTTGAGCCAGTCTCCGCCGTTCGACCAGACCGCCGACTCGAGCGAGTACGGCGCCGAGCCGTAGACCTTGTCGTCTCCGGTCCCGCTGGTGAGCTTCTTGGCCGCGGCCACGAACTCGTCCCAGGTCCAGGGGCTCTCCGGATCGGGAGCCGTCACGCCGGCCGCGTCGAAGAGGTCCTTGTTGTACGCGAGGGCGAACGGGCCGATGTCCTTGGGCAGGCCGTAGACCGCCCCCTTGCCCGGAGTCGTGCCGTCGTACCGGTACATGTCGATGGCCTTCTGCCACACGTTGGCCGGGTCGAATAGCTCGTTGTTGTCGACGTAGTCGCTCAGATCGGCGACGATGCCGCTGCTCGCGAAGGGCATGACGTTCTCGGGTGCGAGGTAGAACACGTCCGGCGTCTTGTTGCTCGCGATCATGGTCTGCAACTTCGTCTGGAAGTCCGCGGCCGGAACCGTGATGTAGTCGACCTTGACGTCCGGATACGCGTCCTCGTACTGGGCGATCATGTCGTTGAAGACGGCGATCTCGGTGTCTGACCCCCACCCCATGAACGTGATCGTGTGCTCACCGGACTCCGTCTGGGCGGCACTGCATCCGCTCAGCACGAGTGCGGCGGCCGCGAAGACGGCTACCGCGGCGCTGCGTTTCTTCATGTCTCTCTCCTGGTGCCAGGAGCATCCCCGGATCCCGGCTGCTTCTTCGCTCGGGGGGTGCGGTCGTCGTCGACCGGCGGGGGTAGCTCGGTTGAGTGGGACGCTAATCTATAGCGCTGTAAATGTCAACGAATGCCGGGATGCGCGTTCTCCGACGCTTAGGATGTGCCCATGACAACGGACAGATCCGCCGGACGCGTTCGCCTCAAGGACGTGGCGGACCTGGCCGGCGTATCGATGAAGACGGTCTCGAACGTGGTTCACGACTACGAGCACGTCTCGGCAGCAATGCGCACCAAGGTGCAGTCGGCGATCGACGAGCTCGGCTACCGCCCCAATCTCACGGCGCGCCGGCTCGCGACCGGCAAGACCGGCATGATCGCGCTCGCGATCCCCGAGATCGACCAGTTCTACTTCGCGGAGATGGCGCGCTACATCGGCGAGGAGGCCGGTCGCCACGGCTACCGCATCCTCGTCGAGCAGACCCTCAATGACGTCGAGGCGGAGCGCGCGGTGATCCGCGACCGCGAGGAAGGGCTCGTCGACGGCGTGATCTTCCACCCTGCCCGGATCGACACGCTGGAGATCGCCCGGCTGCGCCCCGGAACGCCGCTCGTGCTGCTCGGCGAGGCCGCCAGGCCTCTGAATACCGACCATGTGATGATCGACAACACCCGGGCGGCCCGCGACGGTGTGGAAATGCTGCTGCGCGCCGGCCGCACCCGGATCGCCTTCCTCGCCACGGTGCGCGGAGACATCACCGAGTCCACCCACCTCCGACTGCTGGGCTACCAGGAGGCGCTCCTCGCCGCCGGCCTCGAGCTCGACCCTCGACTTGTGCTGCAGAGTGACGGCTTCTCGATCGAGGACGGCGTGCGGGCGCTCGCCTCCGCCGTGGAATCCGGAGTCGCCTTCGACGCGGTGCTCTGCCGCGACGACCTGTTCGCGATGGCGGCGCTGAGGGCGCTCGGGCAGGCGGGGCTGCGAGTGCCGGCAGACGTCTCGGTGCTGGGCTGGGATGACACGGCGGTCGCCCGCTACAGCACTCCGGCCCTCTCCTCGATCTCGCCGGACAAGCGCGCGCTCGCGGCCACGGCCTTCGCTCTCCTCGAGGACCGGATGCAGGGCTACGACGGCATCGGACGCCACGAGATCGTGCCGCACTCGATCGCGGAGCGCGCCACGACCTGACGCTTTACAGCGCTGGATGCTTCCCATATGGTTCTCCCATGCGTGAAACACCTGCCACACCGTCGACCGAGCCGGACGGGTCGTACCCGCGCCCGCAACTGGTACGGGCCGGCTGGGTGGGAATCGACGGCGCGTGGCAGTTCGAGTTCGACGACGCCGACGAGGGCCTCGCCCGGGGCTGGGCCACCTCGCTCGAGCCCCTCGGGCGCACCATCACCGTGCCCTTCCCGCCGGAGTCGCCCGCCTCGGGCATCGGCGACACGGGATTCCACCGCGTCCTCTGGTACCGCCGCACCGTGACCGCCGCCGAGGTCGCGGCCACCGGCCACGAGCCCGGGCGGCGTCTCCTGCTGCACTTCGGCGCGGTCGACTACCGCGCGGATGTCTGGGCGAACGGGCACCTCGTGGCACGCCATGAGGGCGGCCACACCCCGTTCACGGCCGAGATCCCCGATGCAGCCGCGGGATTCACTATCGTGGTGCGCGCCGAGGACGACCCGCAGGACCTCGCACAGCCGCGCGGCAAGCAGGACTGGGCAGAGGAGCGGCACGTCGTCTGGTACGACCGGACCAGCGGCATCTGGCAGCCCGTCTGGCTCGAGTCGGTGCCCCAGCAGCACGTGCGGCGGGCCGCCTGGCGATCGAGCATCGCGGACGCCACGGCAACCCTCACGGTGGAGCTGGCCGAGGCCCCCCGTCCCGGTACGCGGGTGCGGGTCGTCCTCCGCAAGGGCCCCGAGGTTCTGGCAGACCAGTCGGTCGCCCTCACCGTCGCGGACTCCACGATAATCCTGTCCGTCCCCAGTCTGCGCAACGGGCAGGCACTCGGCGACTACCTGTGGTCGCCCGAGAGCCCGACCCTCATCGATGCGCAGATCGAGCTCGTGGCTCTCGGGCAGGATTCGGACGTCGTGCTCTCCTACCTCGGGTTCCGTGAGGTTGGCGAGGGCGGCGGGCGGTTCCTCCTCAACGAGCGGCCCTACGAGGTGCGCGGGGTGCTCTCACAGGGCTACTGGGCGCAGTCGCACCTTGCCGCCCCGTCTGCGGAGGCGCTGCGCACCGAGGTCGAGCTGATCAAGAGCCTCGGGTTCACCACCGTGCGGGTGCACCAGAAGATCGAGGACCCCCGCTTCCTGTACTGGGCCGACCGCCTCGGCCTGCTGGTCTGGGTGGAGATGCCGAGCACCTACGAGTTCTCGGGGAGGGCATCCGGCCGCATCGTGGCCGAGTGGACCGAGGCCGTGCGCCGCGACAGTTCGCACCCCAGCATCGTCGCGTGGGTGCCCTTCAACGAGAGCTGGGGCGTGCAACAGCTGGCGACGGATGCCCGGCAGCGCGACCTCGTGCGAGCCCTGTACCACCTCACCAAGAGCCTCGACGACACCCGTCTCGTCATCTCCAACGACGGGTGGGAGCACACCGGCTCCGACCTTCTGACCATCCACGACTACGAGAACGACGCCGCGCGTCTCCTCGCGTCCTACGGCACCCCCGAGGCACTCCGGCGCAGCATCGACCTCATGGCACCGAGCGGCCGCAAGATGCTCGTCGGCACGCCGGAGGAGAGCGCGCACACGGCGTCCAAGCCCGTCATCCTGAGCGAGTTCGGCGGCGTCAGCATCGAGCCGCCCGGCAGCGAGGCGTGGGGCTACCGGCTCGTCGAGTCCCACGACCACTTCGAGGAGCACCTCACCGGGCTCTTCGCCGCCGTTCGCGAGTGCGAGGGGCTCGCCGGCTGGTGCTACACCCAGCTGACCGACACCGCCCAGGAGACGAACGGCCTGACCGACGCGAACCGGGTGCCGAAGTTCCCCGCCGAGCGGATCCGCGCCATCGTGGAGGGCAGCCCGTTCGTCCCCGCGCCGGCGGAGCCGGTGTTCGGGCGGTCGTAGCGGTCCGACGCGAGAGAACGAAAGAAGCGCCGCCCGAGTGGGCGGCGCTTCTTCTCTTCTGTGGATCCAAGGGGATTCGAACCCCTGACCCCCTGCATGCCATGCAGGTGCGCTACCGGGCTGCGCCATGGACCCATCACTTCCCTCGCGGAAAGCAACTCCACAAGATTACTACAGATCGCGCCTGCGCCTAACCGGTCGAGAATGGATCATGGCCGAACAACCCATCACCGTGTCGATCACCCGCATCGTCGATCCCGAGCGCGCCAAAGAGGTGGCCGCGTGGGCCCGCGCCGGGCAGGACCTCCTGAGCGCCTCGCCCGGCTACCTGGGCTCCGGCTGGGTCCGCCCAGACCCCGAGAGCCCCGAGTGGCACATGCTGTTCAGGTTCGCGGATGCCGCCTCTCTCGAGCACTGGCAGAACTCCCCCGAGCGCGCCTGGTGGGTCGCCTCCGCCCTCGGTATGGTCGAGCACTCCCCCGAGGAGCGGCGCACGGGCATCGAAGGGTGGTTCGATGCACCCGCTGCCGTCGAGGTCATCGCGCCCGCGATATCCGGACCGCCTCGCTGGAAGCAGATGATCGCGATCTTCCTGGTGTTCTACCCGCTCAGCCTCGCCACCAACTGGGCTATCGCGCCGTTCACGCACGACTGGCTGCTGCCGCTGCGTGTGCTGCTGCTCGTCGCGATCGTGTCGCCGATCATGACCTACTTGGCGCTGCCGTTCATCACCAGGGCGCTGCGGCCGTGGCTCATGAGAGGGCGCTAGGAGTTCCCGCGTCTCGCGCCGCAGCCTCAATGCCCCGGCGCGCCCCCGGAAGCCTGCCTCCGCCGGCACCCCTGAATCGTTCCAAGGGCCACTTATTACGCGGATACCCCGGCGCCACGTAATAACTGGTCCCTGGATCGTTTCAACGGCCACTGCAACGAGCGGGTACGGCAAGAATGCCCGCGGACGGGCAGTAGAGAAGGAGGTAGCTACTCGGCGGTCTTCGCGACGGGGAGCTCGAGCGCGATCGCCGGGCAGTCTTTCCAGAGGCGCTCGAGCGAGTAGTACATGCGGTCCTCCTCGTGGAAGACGTGCGCGACGACGTCGCCGAAGTCGAGCAGGATCCAGCGGCCCTCGGCCCGGCCCTCGCGGCGCAGCGCCTTGGCACCGGCCTCGAGCATCTTGTCCTCGATCTCGCCCGCGATCGCCTGCACGTTGCGCTCGTTGCGGCCCGTGACGAGGAAGAAGATGTCGGTGAGGGGCAGGGGCCCGGAGACGTCGAGCGCCACCAGATCCTCGCCCTGCTTGGAGTCGGCTGCCAGAGCGGCAACCTGAAGGAGTTCGCGCGCGCGCGAGGATGCAGTCACAGGGTCCTTAGTGGGATGTGGAGGGAGTTCAAGCGGATCAGAACACGTTGAACGCGAACGCTGCGACGAGCAGGCCCGCGACGACGACAGCCATCGAGGATGCCGCGATCAGCAGCGCCGTGAGAGCGCGCGTGCCCTTGGGCTTCTGGGTGTGGGTGACGCCGTGGCCGGACGTGTGGGTGCTCACGGCGCGGATGGCGCGCACGGGAGACGAATCGGTCGAGATCACTTCGGCGTCGTTGAGGTCGAAGAGCTCGTCGATCGAGCCGCGGTCGAAGCGGTCGGACTGGCCGGTCGCGGCGAGGTTGCGGGGCAGGTCGATCGAGCCGGTCAGCATGATCTCGCCGGTGCTCGTGAGCGGGCCGCGAATGTCTGTGCCGTTCGGGATCGTGGGAAGCACGAGGGCGCTCGTCGCGGTCGACCCGCTGCCGATGCGCCGGCTGATCGTGGTCTCCACGTCATCGTCGTCGTCGGCCGTGAGCTGGGTCGACCAGTGGCCGGTCGGCGGCGTCCACGGGGAGGGCTCGTCCACGGGTGCGGGGATGATCTCGGCAGGAACCTCGGCGACCGGATCGGGCTTCGCGGGCGCGGCCGGAGCGGTGAACAGCGAGTCGAACGGCGATGCCGAGACGGGTGCTGCTGCGGGCGCGGACGGGACGAAAGTCGGCGAGGATGCCGCGGGCGCCTGGCTCACGGGCGGCTGGCTCACGGGCGGGAGCGCCGGCGGCGCGGAAGCGGGGGGCATCGCGGGCGGCGGGCCCACGCGGGGCTCGACGAGCGGGAAGGCTGCGGGCTGCTGCGTCTGGAACGGCGCGGCGGGCTGCTGCGTCTGGAACGGGGCCTGCACCGCAGGCTGCGCGGCGGGCTGTTGCACCACGGGCTGCTGCGCCACGGGGGCCGGGGCCGCCGGCTGCTGCGACTGCAGAGCCGCTGCCTCCTCGGCCTGCTGCATGGCGCGGAGCTCGCGGCGGGTGAAGGTCTGCTCGAGCGAGTAGTCGGGGCCGGATGCCGCGGCCTCAGGCTCGGGAACTGCCGCCGGTGCCGGGGCCGCCCACATCTTGTTGATGGGTGCGACGGAGGCGGGAACCTCGGAGATCGGCGCCAGGGGCGCTGCCGCGGCCGCCGCACGGAATCGGGCCTCGGTGTGGTAGTCGAGATCGCTGGCGGGGCTCACAGCCGCGGTGGGCGCGGGGTTCGGCTCGCCCCACGTGGAGTCGGCCGATCCGTTGCGCCCCTCCGGGCTGAAGTCGCGGACTCGGTAGGCGGGCTGCGCCGAGGTGTCGAACGGGACGGGCTGCGGCGCAGAGGTTCCGCGGGAGCGGAACGTCGGGCCGTCATGGGCCGGGGCCGCGGACTTCGTCTGCGTCGAGTAGTGCAGGGGCTCCGGAAGGGCGGTCGGCGGGGTCGCGGAGCGACGGCCCGGGGTGGCCTCCTCGGAGAGGGACGAGACAGGGGGAAGCTGCGCCGCACGACGCGACGTGGTGTCCCACATGTCGCCAGCCGGAGCGGAGAACTGCTGGCCCGAGTCCTGGCCGATGTCCTGCGCTTCGGAGCCGTCTGCACGCTCACTCTGACGCACCGCACGCCGCGATTGCGGTTGCGGTTCGTGGAAAGTGGTCATGACATACTCCGATACAAGTGGTGCTTGGCGATGTATTGGACTACACCATCGGGAACCAAGTACCAGACGGGGAACCCCCGACTGACCCTGCTCCTGCAATCTGTTGATGAGATCGCTAGCGCCGGCACTTCAAGCGAGCTTACGCCCTGCTCAGGTAAACCGCTAATGGTGAGCGGGTGTCCAGGGCGCGACACGGCCACGAAATGGGCCAGTGACCAGACCTCCTCGACGTCCTTCCACTCGAGGATCTGCGCCACCGCGTCGGCCCCGGTGATGAAGAAGAGATCGGCATCCGGACGGGCTTTTCGGATGTCTCGGAGAGTGTCGATCGTGTACGTCGGGCCGGCCCGATCGATGTCGACGCGGCTCACCGTGAACCGCGGGTTCGCCGCCGTGGCGATGACCGTCATGAGGTAGCGGTGCTCCCCCTCGGTCACCGTCTTCTTCATCCACGGCTCGCCGGTGGGAGCGAAGATCACCTCGTCGAGGTCGAACTTCTGCTGCACCTCGCTCGCGGCCACGAGGTGGCCGTTGTGGATGGGGTCGAAGGTGCCGCCCATGACGCCGATGCGCGCTCGTCGCGCGCCAGCGTCAGCGTTGACGGGCTCCAGTTCGGCCATCGTCGGCGCGAGACCCTAGTGGCCTGCGCCGTGGTGGGCGTCGCCGCTCTTCGCGGTCTTGTTGCTGTGGCGGTTCGCCACGTCGCGGAAGCTCCACGTGATGAAGCCGAGGAGCACGAAGACGGCGACCGCGATGCCCGCGAAGGCGAGCGGCGGCATGAGCAGCGGCGCGAGCTCTTCGGTCTCGGTGACGAGGGTGACCAGCAGCGACATCGGTTCTCCGTTCGGGGTTCTAGACGATTCTAGCTACGGACATGACCGGCGCCGCGCACGACCCACTTCGTGCTCGTGAGCTCGGGCAGGCCCATCGGGCCGCGGGCGTGGAGCTTCTGGGTGGAGATGCCGACCTCGGCACCGAAGCCGAACTCGCCGCCGTCCGTGAAGCGCGTCGAGGCGTTGACCATGACCACGGCGGAGTCGACCTCCGCGAGGAAGCGCTCGGCCTTCCCGAGGTCGTTCGTGAGGATCGACTCGGTGTGGTGCGTGGAGTAGGAGCGGATGTGCTCGAGGGCCTGGTCCAGGTCGTCAACGACGCGCACGGCGATGTCGAGCGACATGTACTCGGTGGTCCAGTCCTCCTCGGTCGCGGGCACGGCGTCGGCGAAGAGGGCGAGGGTGGCGGCATCCCCGTGCACCACCACACCGGACTCGCGAAGCCGCGCCAGCACGGGCGGGAGCAGGCGGGGGGCGGATGCCGCGTGCACGAGCAGTGTCTCGAGGGCGTTGCACACGCTCGGACGCTGCACCTTGGAGTTGTGCACGATCTCGACGGCCATGGCCTCATCGGCGCTCTCGTCGAGGTACACGTGGACGACGCCGGCGCCGGTCTCGATGACCGGCACGGTGGACTCCGCGACCACGGAGTTGATCAGCTGGGCACTACCGCGCGGGATGAGCACGTCGACGAAGCCGCGCGCCTGCATGAGCTGCTTGGCGCCCTCGCGGCCGAACTCGTCGATCGTCTGCACCGCCTCGGCGGGCAGCCCGGTCTCGACGAGCGCCGACTGGATGACCTCCACGAGCACGCGGTTCGTGTTCTCCGCCGCGGAGCCGCCGCGCAGCACGACAGCGTTCCCGCTCTTGAGCGCGAGCGCCGCGATGTCGATCGTGACGTTGGGGCGGGCCTCGTAGATGGCGCCGACGACGCCGAACGGCACGCGCACCTGCGTGAGCTGCAGGCCGTTCTCGAGCGTCGAGCCGCGCACCACGTCGCCGACCGGGTCGGGCAGCGCGACGATCTCCAGCACCGCCTTCGAGAGGGCGATGAGGCGCTTCTCGTCGAGCCGCAGACGATCCTGCAGGCCGTCGGACATGCCGTTCTCGCGGCCATTGGCGAGGTCGAGCTGGTTGGCCGGCAGGATGCGGCTCTCGTTGCGCAGCACGGAATCGGCGATCGCCTCGAGGGCCGCGTTCTTCTGCTTGGTGGTGAGCGTCGCGAGGACGCGCGACGCCTCGCGGGAGGCGGCGAGCTTCTGCGTGAAGGAGGGCGCGTCGAGGAGGGTGTCGGCCATGAGACGAGTTTACGAGCTAGCGCACGAGCTCGCCGTGCGCGGCCTCGGCCGGGAACTCGACGAGGTAGCTGTTGTGGATGACCGCGAGGCTCGCCACGAGGGTGGCGTAGTGCTCCACCAGGTGGGCGGGCTCGATGCTCCGGGTGCCGGCGAGGGCCGCGGCGGTGTCTTCGGGGAACAGCCCGGTGACCTCGATGAGCAGGCGGCGGCGGGCTTCGCGGCCGAGGCCGCCGAACTGGTCTAGCGCGGCCTTGAGCCGGGCATCCGTGTCGCCCGTCTCCTGCACATCGGCTCCGGATCGGATGATGTGCACGAGGACGCGCGCGATGTCCTCGACTTTGAGCGCACGGATGAGGGTGAGCAGGTCGCTCGACAGGCGCACGGTCCCCCGCCCGAGCAGCTTGCCGCGCGGGCTCACCAGCTCGACCACGTCGCCCGCGACGAAGGCGCCCTTGACGCGCTTGACGCCCGACGCGAACAGGCTGGAGCCCTTCGCGATGCTCGTCTCGGCCTCGACGTTGATGGAGAGCTCGCCGCGGGCGATCGCACCGCCCGAGATCCACTTGCGCGAGCCGGTGCCGGCGTGGGCCTCAGCGGCACGGATGAGGGTGCCGACACTCTGGCCGGCCACGAGCCCGGCGATCGCGCGGTGGTCGCGCGCGCTGCCGATGCGGGTCTCGATGCCGTTGCGCGCCGCGTTCTCGGCGGCCCGCAGCTTGGACTTGATGCCGCCGGTGCCCGAGCCCGAGGCGTGCGACTTGATGGCGTGGATGCCGTCGACGTGCAGCTCGGCGAGGGGCGCGCCATCGCCCGGAGTGCCTTCGTAGACGCCGTCCACGTCGGTGAGGAGCAGGAGGTGGCTCGCCTGCGTCATGAGCGCGATGCCCGCGGCCACGAGGTCGTTGTTGGTCTTGCCGTCGTCCGTGGGGTCGTTGCCGTTGACGATCGGGATGATGCCGGCCGCGAGCGAGTCGTGCAGCACGGCGGCGATCGCCGTCATGCGTGCGGACGAGCGCAGGTCGGACTCGCCGATCAGCACCTGGCACACCTGCGCGCCCCTCAGCGCGCTCTCGGAGCGGTAGAACTCCATGAGGATCGGCTGGCCGAATGCGGCCGCGAGCTTGGGCGAGATGGCGCGGGTGCCGTCTTCGAGCACCGCACGGCCGACGGACTGGGCGCCCGACGAGACCAGGATGACCTGCCATCCGTTCGCCATGGCGTCGATGGCCTGGTCGAGAGCATCGGCGAGGATCGACGTGTCGGGCCCGGAGTCCTTCGTGACCGAACTGGACCCGAGCTTCACGACGAGCAGCGGCTTCGTGCCGGTGGGTGCGTGCGTGCTCATCGTGTGACCATTCTGCCAGTCGCGGGCGTCAGTCCTCGTCGTCGACGTCGTCGCGCTTCTCGACCGCGAAGCCCTCGTCGTCGGTCCAGATGCCGGCCTTGCGCTCGGCCTCGAGCTCGGCGCGGGCGGCGGCCTTGGCATCCATGCGCTCGAGGTAGCTCAGGCGCCGCTTGCGGTTCGTGTCGCGCTGGTTGTCGTCCAGGCGCGCGTCGGTGCCGCGCGGGCTCGTGATGAGCTCGGCAGCGGACGAGAGTGTCGGCTCCCAGCCGAACTCGCGGCCGTCGATCGACACCGTCGCCCCGGGCACCGCGCCCGACTTGAACAGCTCGTCCTCGACGCCCAGCTTGGCCAGGCGGTCGGCGAGGAAGCCCACGGCCTCGTCGTTGTTGAAGTCGGTCTGCTGCACCCAGCGCACCGGCTTGGCGCCGACCACCGTGTAGAGGTTGCCGAACGAGCCGCCGGTCACGACGATCTCGAACTCCTTCTCGTTGACAGCGCGCGGCCGGATGACGATGCGCGCCTTGGGCGCATCGAGCACCTTCTGCTCCCGGTCCGCCTGCACGAGGTCTGCGAGGGCGAAGGAGAGCTCGCGCAGCCCCTTGCGCGACACCGCGGAGATCTCGAACACGCGGTAGCCGCGCGCCTCGAGCTCGGGGCGCACGAGATCCGCGAGCTCCTGGGCCTCCGGCACGTCGATCTTGTTGAGGGCGATGAGTTGCTGACGCTCGAGCAGCGGCAGCTGGCCCTCGGGCACCGGGTAGGCGGCGAGCTCGCCGAGGATGATGTCGAGGTCGCTGATCGGGTCACGGCCGGGCTCGAGCGTTGCGCAGTCGAGCACGTGCAGCAGCGCGGTGCAGCGCTCCACGTGGCGGAGGAACTCGAGGCCGAGGCCCTTGCCCTCACTAGCGCCCTCGATGAGACCGGGTACGTCGGCGATCGTGTAGCGGGTCTCCCCCGACTCGACGACGCCGAGGTTCGGGTGGAGGGTCGTGAACGGGTAGTCGGCGATCTTCGGCTTGGCGGCGCTCATGGCCGCGACGAGGCTCGACTTGCCCGCGGACGGGTAGCCGACCAGCGCGACGTCGGCAACGGTCTTGAGCTCGAGGTAGATGTCCCCCTCGAAACCGGGGGTGCCGAGGAGCGCGAAGCCGGGAGCCTTGCGCTTGGTGGTGGCGAGCGCGGCGTTGCCGAGACCGCCCTGGCCGCCGGGGCCGACGACGATGCGCATGCCGGGCTCGGCCATGTCGAGCAGCTCGTTGCCGTCGGCATCCTTCACGACTGTGCCCACGGGCACCGCGAGCAGCATCTCCTCGCCGGACGTGCCGCTCTTGTGGTCGCCCTGGCCGGGCTGGCCGTGCTCGGACTTGCGGTGCGGCGCGCGGTGGACGCCGAGCAGGGTGGTGACCTGCGAGTCGCTCACGAGGACGATGTCGCCGCCGTCGCCGCCGTTGCCGCCATCGGGGCCGGCGAGCGGCTTGAACTTCTCGCGCTTCACCGAGACGCAGCCGTTGCCGCCGTGCCCCGCGAGGAGGTGGAGGGTTACCCGGTCGACGAATGACGCCATGGCACTCTCCTTACGTGTTAAAGGCGAAAAGCGAGCCGAAGCTCGCTCCCCGCGGGTTGAGTAACGCGCCCTGGCGCGTGTATCGAAACCTAGTCTGCGACGACGATGTTGACGACCCGGCGGCCGCCCTTCGCACCGAACTCGACAGCGCCCGCCGCGAGGGCGAACAGCGTGTCGTCGCCACCACGGCCGACGTTGGCGCCCGGGTGGAAGTGGGTGCCGCGCTGGCGGAGGATGATCTCGCCCGACTTGACGACCTGGCCGCCGAAGCGCTTGACGCCGAGGTACTGCGCGTTGGAGTCGCGACCGTTACGAGTGGAGCTTGCGCCCTTTTTGTGTGCCATTAGCCGCTCCCTTACGCGATGCTGGTGATCTTGATACGGGTCTGCTCCTGGCGGTGGCCCTGGCGCTTCTTGTATCCGGTCTTGTTCTTGAACTTCTGGATGACGATCTTGGGGCCGCGCTCGTCGCCGAGGACCTCCGCGACGACCTTGATCTTGGCCAGGTCTTTGGCGGCGTGGGTGATCTTGTCGCCGTCGACGTGAAGCACGGGGACGAGCTCGACATTGCCGTTCTTGTCGGCCGCGATGCGGTCGAGGACGACGATCGTGCCGACCTCTACCTTCTCCTGGCGCCCACCGGCGCGCACAACTGCGTAGACCACTTTGGTTTTCCTACCTCTTGGAAGCTGACGGTGTACGAAATGCGGGCTCAGCCCAGCAGACACCAAGGGTCAAGCGTACTCGACTCCTAGGCCCCCGGTCAAACCTCGTCGATAAGACCGGAGAGGGGATGCCGCGGCGGGTGGTCTTTGCGCCAGATCCACAGCAGCACGCCCGCGAGTACGCCGAGCGGGAGGTTGGAGACGAATACCGTGACGCCGGTGAGGAGGGCGTTCCCCAGGGCGCTGGGGATGCCGTCGAACCGCACCGTGGGGAACGACTGGCCGAACAGGTACCCGTCGAAGCTCACCGCACCGATCACGTTGAGGATGGCGAACACGATGAACACGACCGTCGACGCGACCCCCGTCGCGAGGATCGCGCGAGTGACCACGTGCGGGAGACGCAGCTCCTCCGCGATCGGCGCGACGATCCACAGGCTCACGAAGTACCCCGCGGCGAACGGGACCGCAAGGAGCAGCACCTGGATGATCGGGAAGCCATAGGGCTGCCCCTGCCCGACCGTCGCGAGCAGCCCGATCAGGAACTCGAGGAACCGCAGCACAATCAGGGCGGCGCCCACGATCAGGGCGGTCACGGCCGAGACGAACGCCCCGTGCCGGTTGACGAGCTGCTTCACGGTCAGTGCCATCGGGCCAGCCTACAATCGGGGAATGACGGTGTTGATAGACCAGCCCATCTGGCCTGCGCACAACACGGTCTGGGCCCACATCGTCAGCGACGAGTCGCTCGAGGAGCTGCACGCCTTCGCGGAGCGGGCGGGCATCCCCCGCCGGGGCTTCGACCTCGACCACTATGACGTTCCCGCCCACAAGTGGCAGGAGCTGGTACAGCTCGGCGCGCACCCGGTCGGCGTACGCGAGTTCGTGCAGCGCCTCCAGGCGAGCGGCCTGCGGGTCCCCCAGCGAGACCGCCCCCGCCACTAGCCCGCGACCCATGCGGAGGTTTCGGCGCCTCGCTGCCTCCGCGGCGAGCGCATGCGTCCGAAAGGTCCGCATGAGCTGAGGAGGAGCGTGGCGCGCCGAGCAACGTATGCCGCACCGCCATACGTTGCCGAGACGGACACCCAGTACCCATCAGCCGCGCTGGTGATCGGCTGTCGGAGGGGGCGTTCCGCTCCGGACCGCTGGCTCGGGGCTGGCGGGGGCGCGCGAAGCCGCCGGGGTTGCGGTCCGGAGCGGAACGCCCCCTCCGCCAACGCCCAGCGTCTACCAGCGCAGCGCGAACCCTTCGACGCTCCGCGTCTGCGCCCCCGAATCCACGTCGACCAGCACCGTCGTCACCGACGTGGCCCGCGCGTCGAAGTAGTACCCGTCCGACACGCTCGCCGAGGCATCCGGCACCGTCTCTATCGCCACGTACTGCCCGTTCGGCGAGACGGTGAAGTCGCTGATGCTGCCGCCGTCGTCCGGGGTCTGGTACAGGATGCGGGCCGAAGTGCCGTCGTCGTAGACGAGCAGGCTGCTGAACCGCCGGCCGGTGGGGTCGGGCACGACGACCTTCTGGATGCGGTCGCCGTTGGGCAGGGTGGCGGTGGCTCCTTGGAACGCCCTGGCCCCGTCCACGGGCGAGGGCTCGAGGCGGGTCACCTCCCCCGTCGAGAGGTCGAGTGACACCTCGCCGAACGTGTCGGTCATCGTGACGCTCAGCCCGTCGGGCGCGACTTTGTCGAAGCTCAGGAACTGGCCGAAGGGCGTCACCGTGCCGCTCGCGGGGTCGATGAGCAGGAGGCTGCGCTCGAAGGTGAGGGCGAGGAGGGTTCCCGTGCCGGGGAGGAACTGCCAGCCGAGCACGTCGATCGGCTGGCCGTCGAGGCCGAGGACCGGGTTGGCGGCCCGGCCCGCGGTGAGGTCGATCGTGTAGAGCGTCGAGTTGTTCTTCTGCCCGAGGCCGGCGGCGGCGCTCGTGAGGGTGAAGCCGAGTGTGTTGCCCGCGGCCGAGGCATCCAGGGCGGAGATGGAGCCCGTGTCGGGGAGGCGCACCTTCTCGACCACCGACGTGTCGGTGTTCACGAACGAGAGCGAGCTGGTGTGGTCGTCGCCCAGCGTCACGACGGCGAGGAACTCGTCGAGCACCGCGAAGTCCTGGATGTGCGGCGTTGAGTACACGATCGCGCGATCTGAGCCGCGCAGACCGGTGGTCACGATGTCGTCGGCGGTGTCGCCGCGGTCGAGGTAGTAGAGCTTCGGCGTGGCCGTGGTGAAGGTGTAGTCGATGGTCGACGGCTGCGCGAGGTAGACGCTCGTGACCCCCTCGACGGTCACTCGGTAGTCGGTCGCGTACTTGAGCCGCGAGTCGAACTGCACCGCGATGATGTCGCCCTGGGTGCTCACGGTGAAGCCCGTGGCGGGCGCGATCGACACCTGCGAGTGCTTGACCTGCGCAACGGCCTGGTTGGCGAACAGCCGCACCTGCTGGCCGCCCTGCTCGACGACCCCCTTGGCATCCACCTGCGCGCTCGAGAGCTTCGGCCCCTGGAGGTAGCCGAGCGCGAGGAACACCCCGCAGAGCACGACGAGGGCGCCGACCGTGAGCGCGAGGGCGCGCCGGAAGGCCGGGCCCTCAGTAGAGGTAGGGCTCACTCGGCTGGTCCACTTTCGTGACGGCGTCGGGGTGCAGGGCTATCGACTGCTTGCTCGCGGTGCTGGGGTTGGTGCCGAACTGGCCGGTCGCCTCGATCCAGTCGTCGACGGCGTACGTGTCCTGCCAATTGGCGAGGAACACCGGGATGCCCGTGGGCTGGGCGTCCACGGCGCAGCACGTGACCACGAACCGGGAGACGTAGAACATGTTCGCCGGGTCATCCGGATCGGCGGTGATGAACCCCACCACGTCGACAGGCTTGCCCTCGTAGAACGTGAGATCGCTGGTCTGCCGCAGGAGGGACGCCCAGTCGACCACGGTGAAGGTCGTGAAGGTGGCGACGGATGCCGCGTCCGCGGCGGTCACGGACTGCGTCTCGGCCCCGAGGGTGGTGCTGTTGATGTCCCGCTGGCTCGCCGTGGCACTGGTGAGCGTCGCGGGCGGGACGATGACCATGGCGACCGCGATGAGTGCCGCGACACCGAGACCGATGCCCGAGAGCACCTTGCCGCGGGGGCTCGGCTCCTCCTCGTCCTCCGGGTGCGTGCGCACCACGAGGCTCGCGATCACGAGTCCCAGCGCGAGCACGCCCATGATCAGGGTGAACACGATGTACCGGGGGTGGATGTAGAGCACGAGCTGGTTGCCGAACGAGAGCCAGATCGTGGCGACCACGGCGATCGCGATGAGCACGACGCCGCGCCAGCGCTGGACCCTAAGCCACATAGTTCACCACCAGCCCCACGAGGGCGCTCAGCAGCCCCACGACGACCGTGAGCTGCACGAGCACGCGGGTCGTGAACGTCGTGCGGAGGATCGCGAGCATCTTGATGTCGATGATCGGGCCGAAGACGAGGAAGGTCGCGATCGACCCCGGCATGAAGGTGTTCGCGAACGGGAGGATGAAGAACGCGTCGACGTTGGAGCAGACCGCGATCACGAACGCGAGAACCATCATCGCGAGGATCGACCAGAGCGGGTTGCTGCCGAGCGCCACGAGCACGTCCCGCGGCACGGCCACCTGGATGGCTCCCGCGACGAGCGCGCCGATGAACAGGGCCGGCATGATGACGCTGGCCTCTCTGATGAAGATGTCCACGCTCTTCGAGGTGCGCGAGTGGCCGTGCTCGTCGGCGGGACGCCGGCACTCGGCCGCGAAGCTCGACGTGAGGAGGGCATCCTGTCGCGGGTGCAGGCTGAACAGCCAGCCGATGATGTTCGCGATGGCGAGGCCGCCGAGGAGGCGGGCCACCAGGATGCCGTCGTCGAACCCGAAGGCCTGGTGCGTGGTGATGATCGTGATCGGGTTGACGATGGGCGCTGCGAGCAGGAAGGTCATCGACTCGGGAACGGTGAAACCGCCGACGATCAGCCCGCGGGCGAGAGGCACGTTGCCGCACTCGCACACCGGCAGGAAGATGCCGAACATCGAGATGCAGAGCCGTCGCAGCACGGGGTTTCGCGGCAGGTACTTCATCAGGATGCCGTCGGGCAGCCACACCTGCACGACGATCGACAGCAGGATGCCCAGGATCACGAACGGCAGCGACTCGATGACGACGCTGATGCTCAGCGTGAGCAGGTCCTGCAGCTCGTTCGGCAGTGAGAACCCGCTGCCCTCGAGGAAGGCCCGGATGCCCAACAGCGCCGCGATCCCGACGACGCCGAAACCCAGCCACACCAGGCGCTTCCTGCTCCGCGCGGGGGCGTGCCTGTGCTCGTGCTCAAGTACGCCGGTCTCCACCGTCGAAGCTTAAACGGATATCCACCGTGGGTTGAGTAGGCGCTCTGGCGCCGTATCGAAACCGGGGTTTCGATACGCGCGCCAGAGCGCGCTACTCAACCGGCCTACGGGTTGTCGGTCGTGATCACCGGCGACGAGACGCGGCGCGAGACGCGCGAGCGGCCCTGGCCGGGCTGCTTGGGCTCGGGGAGCGCGTCGAGCACGGAGTCGAGGATCTGCTCGGCGTCGTGCGTCGAGATCTTGCGCGGCTGGCGCGGTGCCTTCGTCACGGGGATGTCGAGGATCGCGACGGGCTCGGCCGCCGCCTTCTCCACAGGTGCGGCTGCCGGCTCCTGGATCGGGATCTCGGTGGTGTGCACGGTGCTCGCGGCAACCCGGGCGAGGGCGTTGCGCACGTCCTCGGTGATCGCGTGCGTGCCCGTGGACCCGACGCCGTTCTTCACGGTGTTGGACGGAGCCTGGACTCCCCCGCCGGCGCCGCCGTTGCCGCCGCGGTTGCGGCCACGACGGCCACCGCCGCTCGTCTCGGGCTGCGCGGTCTGCTGCTGCTGGCGGTGCTTGGTCACGGGGTCGTGGTGCACGATGATGCCGCGGCCGGAGCAGACCTCGCAGGGCTCGCTGAACGTCTCGAGCAGGCCGAGGCCGAGCTTCTTGCGGGTCATCTGCACGAGGCCGAGCGACGTGACCTCGGCGACCTGGTGCTTGGTGCGGTCGCGCGAGAGGCACTCGACTAGGCGGCGCAGAACGAGGTCGCGGTTCGACTCGAGCACCATGTCGATGAAGTCGACGACGATGATGCCGCCGATGTCGCGAAGGCGCAGCTGGCGCACGATCTCCTCGGCGGCCTCGAGGTTGTTCTTGGTGACGGTCTCCTCAAGGTTGCCGCCGGAGCCGACGAACTTGCCCGTGTTGACGTCGACCACGGTCATGGCCTCGGTGCGGTCGATCACGAGGGAGCCGCCGGAGGGCAGCCAGACCTTGCGGTCGAGCGCCTTCTCGATCTGCTCGCTCACGCGGAACTCGTCGAACGAGTCGGCCTGGCCCTCGTACCGCTGGAGGCGGTCGAGGAGGTCGGGAGCGACGCCGCGGAGGTAGTTCTCGATGGTCGAGCGAGCGTCGTCGCCCTCGATGACGAGCTTCTGGAAGTCCTCGTTGAAGACGTCGCGCACGATCTTGATGAGCAGGTCGGGCTCGGAGTGGAGGAGCGCGGGCGCCTGCTGCGACTCGACCAGGCGGCTGATCTCGGCCCACTGGTTCGTGAGGCGCTGCACGTCGAGCGTCAGCTGCTCCTCGGTGGCGCCCTCGGCCGCGGTGCGCACGATCACGCCCACGTTCTCGGGCAGCACCTCCTTGAGGATCTTCTTGAGCCGCGCGCGCTCGGTGTCGGGCAGCTTGCGGCTGATCCCGGACATCGAGCCGTTGGGCACGTACACGAGGTAGCGGCCGGGCAGGGAGACCTGCGAGGTCAGGCGGGCGCCCTTGTGGCCCACCGGATCCTTCGTGACCTGCACGAGAACGCGGTCGCCGGGCTTGAGCGCGAGCTCGATGCGGCGGGCCTGGTTCTTCCCGTCGCCCTCGGCGGCCGCGGCATCCCAGTCGACCTCGCCGGAGTACAGCACGGCGTTGCGGCCGCGGCCGATGTCGACGAAGGCCGCCTCCATGGAGGGGAGCACGTTCTGCACGCGGCCGAGGTACACGTTGCCGATGAGGCTCGCGTCCTGCGACTTGGCGACGTAGTGCTCGACGAGCACGCCGTCTTCGAGCACGGCGATCTGGATGCGGTCGAACTTGGAGCGCACGACCATGACGCGGTCGACGCTCTCGCGACGGGCGAGGAACTCGCTCTCGGTGACGACCGGACGACGACGCCCGGCGTCGCGGCCATCACGGCGGCGCTGCTTCTTGGCCTCGAGGCGGGTGGAGCCCTTGACGCGGGTCGGCTCGTTGCTGAGCACGGGCTCCGGGCGCGGCTGGCGCACGCGCACGACGGTGTTCGGGGCCTCGTCGCCGGGGCGCGACTCCTCACCGGGGCGACGGCGCGAGCGGCGGCGGACAGTGCCGCCGTCCTCGGGGAGGTCGAGCTCGGGGACGTTGCCGCCGCCGTTGCCGCGCGGCGCGCGCACGGGAGGCAGGGGCGGAAGGTCGGGTGCCTGGAACAGCAGCGACGTGGTCGGGCGCAGTGGCGCCTTGGTCTCCACGACGGGCAGGGTGCTCTCGGGCACGGATGCCTCGGCAGCAGCCTTCTTCGGAGCGCTGCGCCGCGCCTTCGGGGCCTCAGCCGCAGCCTCAGTCGCCTCGGGGAGTGCGGCGCCGCCGGCGTTCACGTGGTCCGCCGCGCTCTTCGCGGGGGCAGTGGCCTTGGGGGCGCGAGTGCGAGGGGCCTTGGGGGCCTCGGCCTCCGCGGCGGGGGTCTCGACGGGCTCGACCACCGATTCCGTTGCTGCAGCCTTGCGGCTGCCGAACAGTCGGCTTCTCTTCTTAGGGGCGTCGCTGTTGTTCGTGTTCACGTCGTTTGTGTTCACCATTGCTGGTGTACTCCTTGCCCGGGTGGGCAACCGCGCCACCCACCGGGTACTCTCTCGTGCGCTATCCCGCTTCTTCGGCGGGACCGCTACTAATCCTTCAGGTCCTGCAGCGGGCTCTGTTCTTCTCTGAGAACCGCTCGCGCTTGCAGTTGTGCGCTGTCACCGCACTTCGGAACTGGCTATCCGACACTGGTCCGGTGCGTGTAGTTACACCGCCCGGTAAGCACTGTTTGGCGTCGTGTCGAGCGCGGCTCGACTGACTGCCTTCGATTATCGCATGCATTCCCAGATCGACGTGATTCGGCGCGTGCCATAATCCGAGCATGACCGACGCCCGGCCTGTGCGCCGCCCCCTCCCCCTCGCCATCGTGCTCATCGTCACGGGCGCCGTCGGCTGGTACGCGGCCTTCGCGCTCACGCTCGACAAGCTCGCCGTGCTCGAGAACCCGCAGGCGGACCTCGACTGCAACTTCAGCGTGCTCGTGCAGTGCGGTGTGAACCTCGGGTCGTGGCAGGGGTCGCTGCTCGGATTCCCCAACCCGCTGCTCGGCCTCGGCGGGTTCGTCGCGCCGATCGCGGTCGGCGTATCACTGCTGGCCGGCGCATCCTTCGCCCGTTGGTTCTGGGTCACTTTCAACGTCGGTGTGCTCGCGGCGTTCGCGTTCTGCCTGTGGCTGGCCTACCAGAGCATCTTCAACCTGGGCACGCTGTGCCCGTGGTGCATGCTCGTCTGGGCGGTGACCATCCCGATGTTCTGGACGCTCACGCTCGCGAACGCCCGCGCCGGCCGGCTCGGCGCAGCGCTGCAGCCGCTGGGCGCGCGGCTCTCCACCTGGGTGCCGGTGATCACGATCGTGGGCTACCTGATCATCGCGGTCGTGGCGCAGGTGCGCCTCGACGTGCTGTCGACGCTGGCGTAGGCGGGTTGAGTAGGCGCCCCGCCTAGAACCAGAGGGCGAGCTCGCGCGCGGCCGACTCGGGCGAGTCGCTGCCGTGCACGAGGTTCTGCTGGACCTTGAGCCCCCAGTCGCGCCCGAGGTCGCCGCGGATCGTGCCGGGCGCCGCCGTGGTGGGGTCGGTAGTGCCGGCAAGGGAGCGGAAGCCCTCGATCACGCGATTGCCCGCAATGCGCAGGGCGACGACCGGGCCGCTCTGCATGAACTCGACGAGCGGCTCGTAGAACGGCTTGCCCTGGTGCTCCTCGTAGTGGGCGGCGAGCAGGTCGAGGTCGGCCCGCACGAGCTTGATGTCGACGAGCTGGTAGCCCTTCGCCTCGATGCGGCGCAGGATCTCGCCCGTGAGGTTGCGGGCGACCCCGTCGGGCTTGACGAGGACGAGGGTTTCTTCGACGGACATGTCATGACTCCTGTTGGTTGGATTTCGACGGGCTCAATCGACGAAGAGCATCGATCTGGCGCCCCTTGATGAAGCAGTAGACCCAGATCGCGACGAACGCCGCCGCGACGAGGAACATGATGGGCAGCAGGATGCCCGTGGCAACGAGAACCGCCTGCAGCACCCAGCCCAGCCACACTCCCCAGCGGTAGCGCAGGAGCCCGGCCACCAGCACGAGCAGCACGATGAGAACGCCGCCGCCCACGAAGGCGGTCACGGGCGGCACGGCCTTGAGGCCGAACGCCGTGAGCGTGACGAAGAACATGAGGATCGCCTCGAGCCCGAGCACGATGCTCAGCAGCGACTCGGTGGTGCTGCGGGCGCGGCGAGGCCTCGATACGGCCGCGGGCGGCCTACTCGGCCCGCTCACGGCTTCCACTTCTCGGCGGCGGCGAGCTCGATGGCCTCGCCGACGAGGGTGATCGACCCGGTCACCACCACCGCGCGACGGGGTGCCTGTGAGGCCCAGACCCGGGCATCCTGCACCGCGTGCTCGAAGCTCGCGAACTGGTAGGTCGCGTCCTCGTGGGTGAGCTCGAGCACGAGCTCGGCCAGCTGCTCGTACGGCACCGCGCGCTCGGACTGCGACTGCGTCACGTGGAAGCGCTCCGCCACGGGGGCGAGGGCCTCGATGATGCCGCGCGCGTCCTTGTCCTGCAGCACGCCCAGCACGATCGTGATCTCGTCGAAGGTGAAGTACGCCTTGAGGGCGGTCGCGAGGGCTGCGGCGCCGTGCGGGTTGTGCGCGGCATCCACGAGCACGGTCGGGTCGGTGCCGATGATCTGCAGGCGCCCGGGCGAGGTCGCCGTCGCCAGGCCCTCCGCGAGGACATCGCCCACGAGCGGCTGCGTGCCGCCGCCGAGGAACGACTCGACCGCCGCGATCGCGAGTGCCGCGTTGTGGCCCTGGTGGTCGCCGAAGAGCGGGAGGAACAGGTCGCTGTAGGTGCCGGCGAGGCCCCGGACGGAGATGACCTGTCCGCCTACGGCAACGGTCGAGGCGAGCAGCTCGAACGCCGAGCCCTCCACCGCGAGGGTGGACTCCGTGAGCTCGGCCGCCCGCTCGAGCTCGGCGAGGGCATCCGGCGCCTGGGAGGCTGAGACGACTGCCGCCGCCGGCTTGATGATCCCGGCCTTGGTGCGGGCGATCTCGGCGACTGTCGAGCCGAGGCGCTGAGTGTGGTCGAGCGCGATCGGCGCGAACACGGCGACCTGCCCGTCGCCGACGTTGGTGGAGTCCCACTCGCCGCCCATGCCGACCTCGATCACGGCGACATCGACGGGCGCGTCGGCGAAGCTCGCGAAGGCGAGCACGGTGAGCGCCTCGAAGAAGGTCAGCGGCTCCTCCCCCTCGGTCTCGAGCTGCGAGTCGACGAGCTCGATGAACGGGCGCACGTCGTCCCAGTTGGCGGCGAGCGCGCGGTTGGAGATCGGGTGCCCGTCGACCACGATGCGCTCGTTGACGCGCACGAGGTGCGGGCTGGTCATGAGCCCGGTGCGCAGGCCGTAGGCGCGCAGGATGCTCTCCGTCATGCGGCTCGTCGAGGTCTTGCCGTTCGTGCCGGTGACATGGACTATCGGGTACGAGCGCTGCGGGTCGCCCAGCAGCTCGAGGGCACGCCGGGTCGCGTCGAGGCGCGGCTGCGGGGCGGCCTCCCCGATGCGCGCGAGCAGTTCGGCGTAGACGCGGTCGGCGTCCTCCTGGTACTCGGCGTCCTCGAGCTCGAAGTCCGAGTCCTCGTCGAGGTTGGTGCCCTCGTTGCCGTCGGCGAACGGGCTCAGGTCGGCCAGCGGGTTCTGCGAGGGCTCGCCCTCGTCCAGCTCATCGAACTCTTCGCGATCAGACATCAACAGCTCCCGACTTCGTCACGTCGATGACAAGTACACCAGCATTCGAGTACTGCCCGACAGCCAGCACCGTGCGCTGGGTCCCGGCGGGCGCATCGAGAGCGGCGAACTCGGGGTCGACCGCCTCCGTGAAGGTCGCCTCGACCGCGAGGGTCTCAGCGGCGATGGTCTCGACGAAGACGCCGAGCGCACCGATGTCGGCCTTGTGCCCGCCGGTGATCGTGAGAACGATCCGGTCGCTCACGTCGAGGCCGGCGGCCTTGCGGGTGTCCTGGATGGAGCGGATGACGTCGCGCGCGAAGCCCTCGGCGAGAAGCTCCGGCGTGAGCTCGGTGTCGAGGAGCACGAACCCGCCGTCGCCGAGGAACGCGATCGCGCTCGACTCGTCGGCGGCCTCGAGCTCGAGGTCGAACTCGCCTTCGAACAGCTCGACGCCGTCGACGGTTACGCCGGTTGAGCTTGTCGACACCCACGTGCCGGCCTTCGCGGCCTGGATGACCTGCTGCACCTGCTTGCCGAGGCGCGGCCCCAGCGCACGGGCGTTGACCGTGAGCTTCTGGGTGATGCCGAAGTCGCCGGGGTCCGCCGCCCCGAGGAACGTCACGCTCTTGACGTTGAGCTCGTCGCGCAGGATGCCCTCCACCCCGTCGAACCAGTCGGTGCGGGTGGTGACCACCGTGAGCTTCGCCAGCGGCAGCCGCACGCGCAGGTTGCGCGACTTGCGCAGCGCGAGGCCGGCGGACGCGATCTCGCGCACGTAGTCCATCTCCGCCACGAGCTCGGGGTCGTAGGGGTACTGCTTCGGGTCCGGCCAGTCCTCGAGGTGCACGCTGCGGCCTCCCGTGAGGCCGCGCCACATCTCGTCGGCCACGAGCGGGATGAGCGGAGCGGCCACGCGCGTGACCGTCTCGAGCACGGTGTACAGAGTGTCGAAGGCGTCCTTGTCACCCTGCCAGAAGCGGTCGCGGCTGCGGCGCACGTACCAGTTGGTGAGCACGTCGGCGAAGTCGCGCAGCTTGTTGGCCGCGACCGGGCTGTCGAGGCTCTCGAGGTCGATGGTGACGGCGTCGACCAGCTCGCCGGTCTTGGCGAGGATGTAGCGGTCGAGCACGTTCTCGGGCGCCGCGGTCCTGATCGAGGCCTCGTAGCCGTCGGCGTTCGCGTACAGGGTGAAGAAGTAGTACGTGCTCCACAGCGGCAGCAGCAGCTGCCGGACCCCCTCGCGGATGCCCTCCTCGGTGACGACGAGGTTGCCGCCGCGGATCACGGAGGACGACATGAGGAACCACCGCATGGCGTCCGCCCCGTCGCGGTCGAACACCTCGTTGACGTCGGGGTAGTTGCGCAGGCTCTTGGACATCTTCTGCCCGTCCGAGCCGAGCACGATGCCGTGGCTGATCACGTTCTTGAAGGCGGGCCGGTCGAAGAGCGCCGTCGACAGCACGTGCAACAGGTAGAACCAGCCGCGGGTCTGGCCGATGTACTCGACGATGAAGTCCGCGGGGTTGTGCGCCTCGAAGAACTCCTGGTTCTCGAACGGGTAGTGCACCTGGGCGAACGGCATGGAGCCGGAGTCGAACCACACGTCGAGCACGTCCTCGATGCGGCGCATCGTCGACCGTCCGGTGGGGTCGTCCGGGTTCGGGCGCGTGAGGTCGTCGATGTACGGGCGGTGCAGGTCGGGCTCGCCCTTCTCGTTGAGCGGGAGCGTGCCGAAGTCGGCCTCGAGCTCGGCGAGCGAGCCGTACACGTCGATGCGCGGGTAGGCGGGGTCGTCGCTCTTCCACACCGGGATGGGGCTGCCCCAGTAGCGGTTGCGGCTGATCGACCAGTCGCGGGCATTGCCGATCCACTTGCCGAACTGGCCGTCCTTGACGTTGTCCGGAACCCAGTTGATCTCCTGGTTGAGCTCGCCCATGCGGTCGCGGAACTCCGGGACCTTCACGAACCAGCTCGAGACGGCCTTGTAGATGAGCGGGTTGCGGCATCGCCAGCAGTGCGGGTAGCTGTGCTCGTAGCTCGCGACCCGCAGCAGGCGGCCGTCGGTGCGCAGCTTCTGGGTGAGCGGCTTGTTGCCGTCGAAGACCTGCAGGCCCGCGACATCCGTGATGTTGTGAAGGAACTTGCCGCCGTCATCAACCGACAGGATGACCGGGATGCCCGCCGCGGCGCAGACCAGTTGGTCGTCCTCGCCGTAGGCGGGCGCCTGGTGCACGATGCCCGTGCCCTCGCCGGTGGCGACGTAGTCCGCGACGAGGATCTGCCACGCGTTCTGCGTGCCCCACTCCTCGGTGTCGGCGTAGTAGTCCCAGAGCCGGGCGTAGCGCACGCCCTCGAGCTCGGCGCCCTTGAGCGTGCGGGTTACCGCTTCGAGAGCCTCAGCCGGCGAGGAGTAGCCCAGGTCCTTCGCGTACGCGCCGACCGTGTCGGAGGCGAGGAGGTAGTCGGCGACTCCCTCTGCCGAGCCGTCCCCCGCGCCCAGCGGGCCGCTCGGCACCACGGAGTACTCGATCTCCGGTCCCACGGCGAGCGCGAGGTTCGTCGGGAGGGTCCACGGGGTCGTGGTCCAGGCCAGGGCCTTCACCGCGGTGAGCCCGAGGCTCTCGGCCTTGGCGCCGTCGAGCGGGAAGGTGACCGTGACGGACTGGTCCTGGCGCATCTTGTAGACGTCGTCGTCCATGCGCAGCTCGTGGTTCGACAGCGGAGTCTCGTCATGCCAGCAGTACGGCAGCACGCGGTAGCCCTCGTAGGCGAGGCCCTTCGTGTGCAGCTGCTTGAACGCCCAGATCACGGACTCCATGAACGTGACATCCAGCGTCTTGTAGTCGTTCTCGAAGTCGACCCAGCGGGCCTGGCGGGTGACGTAGTCCTCCCACTCCTTCGTGTACTCGAGCACCGACTCGCGGGCCTTCGCGTTGAACACCGCGATGCCCATCTCCTCGATCTGCGACTTCTCGGTGATGCCGAGCTGGCGCATGGCCTCGAGCTCGGCGGGCAGGCCGTGGGTGTCCCAGCCGAAGCGGCGGTGCACCTGCTTGCCGCGCATCGTCTGGAAGCGCGGGAACAGGTCCTTCGCGTATCCGGTCAGGAGGTGGCCGTAGTGCGGCAGGCCGTTCGCGAACGGCGGGCCGTCGTAGAACACCCATTCGGGAGCGCCCTCGCGCTGGTCGATGGACGCCTGGAAGGTGTCGTCCTGCTTCCAGTAGGCGAGCACGCGCTTCTCGATCTCCGGGAAGCGCGGCGACGGCTGGATCGGCTCATCGGTGCCGTCTGAATTGGCGCTGTGGCGGGGGTACGGCATGTGGCTCCTTGTTGACACGAGGACGACTTCCGCCGCGGTACCACCCCGCTTGCCCGTTTGCACGGGCCACTCAAACTGCTGTCCGGTTCTAGTGGGTCAGCATCTGTTCAACGCTGGCCGTTCTTCCGGAGGCTCCCCGTGGATAGCGGATCACTGCCTGCCCACCCATTCTATGCGCGGCGGGCCAGCGAGTTCAGCAGAGCGGCACCGGTTGCAGCTTGCGACACGGTAACGGTCACCGAGCTGCCGTTGGTGCGCTTCACCTCGAGCGCCTCGCCGGAGCGCGTGATGACGCCCCAGCGCCCCGTGCCCGCCCAGCGGATGCCGTATCCGCCGAACTCGCGGAGCGCGCTCGCCGAGACGCCTCGCGCCGAGTCGACCTCCGCGAGCGGCACGGTGAAGCGCGGGTAGCCGAACACGGAGCGCGCGAGGAACCCGCGCTCGTCGACGGTCACCCGCCAGGAGAGCGTGCCGATCACGCCCACGATGATCACCGCGTACAGCACCACCCAGAGCACGAACACCCAGGTCGGCGCCGCGAGCCACATCGCGATGCCGCCGCCGACAAGAGCGACGACGAGGATGGCCACGAGGACTACCGACATCAGCTGTGAGACCTGCACGTGGCGGGTCCAGACCGCGCGCTCCCCCGCCGCGAGGTCGAGCGCCTCCGGCGCGGTGGCGGCTGGCCCGGCGGGAGCCGCGTGCTTCGGCAGCGCGAACCACGCGGCAGCGCCGAGCACGAGCGCTGCGACTGCGGCGGTGATCAGGACGGGCGTCAGGGAGGGGCCGGTGCGGGCATCCGGAATACCGCGCTGGATCAGGAACGAGCCCGCCAGGAGCACGCCGATGAGCGTGAGCATGAACGGGCCGATCGCGAGCACCAGGCGCTGGTTGAACGCGGGGTACTCGTGCCCGGCGAGCGGGCGGGCGATGACGAAGGCGAACGCGCTCCAGGCGAGGCCGAACAGGGCGACCAGGATGAACCCGCCGACGGGGTCGCCGAACCGGTCGGGGGCGCCGCTCGGCCCCCAGTGCACCGCGAGCGGCGACGGCAGCTGCGGCAGCGACACCACCATGGCGACCAGGGCGGCGAGCGCGATGAGCAGCGGGACGATGACGCCGATGACGACGGACCGGGCGTGTGCGGTCATTCGTAGGCCTTCCTGATGAGCGCGGTGAGCGCGTTGGCGGTGAGATCGAGCTTGCGTGCCTCGGCGACTACCCGGTCGATGTCGCGCTCGAGCTGTGCGTAGTCCCTGACCCGGGATGCCACCACCGCGCCGCGGCCGCGGCGCAGGTCGAGGAACCCCTCATCCCGCAGCACCTGGTACGAGCGCAGCACCGTGTGGACGTTGACATCGAGGGACTCGGCCAGCTCGCGCGCGGCGGGGAGCCGCTCGCCCTGGCTCAAGGAGCCGTCGATGACCTGCGCCCGGATGCCCGCCACGAGCTGCTCGAAGAGCGGGGTCGCGGAGCCGGCGTCAACGGAGAGGTACATGTAATTACTCTAGCTCAACTAGAACAACTTGTGGGAATGGATCTGCATTTCTGATGCTTGACTGTGAGCGTGACTATCACCAGTGGCAAAGCGCCAACCACTACAGAAGCAGTACCCGTCCCGCAGTACGAGCCCGCCAAGGCCCGTAAGGCAGTCTGGGCCGCACTCGTCGGCTCCTCCCTCGAATCCTTCGACTTCTACGTCTTCGCCTACTTCAGCGCGATCTTCGCCCCGGCTCTGTTCTTCCCCGAACTCGACCCGGCGGCAGGCCTTCTCGCGTCGTTCGCATCGATAGCCGTCGCCTTCGTCGTCCGCCCGATCGGCGCTATCATCTTCGGCAACATCGGCGACCGGATCGGCCGCAAGGCGACCCTGATCATCACGATCACGATCATGGGCCTGGCGACCGGGGCCATCGGCCTCCTGCCGGACTTCGCGACCATCGGGCTCGCCGCGCCGATCCTCCTCCTGCTCCTGCGCGTGATCCAGGGCCTCTCGCTCGGCGGCGAGTGGAGCGGCGGAATCCTGATCGCCGTCGAGCAGGTCGAGCCGAAGCGCCGCGGGTTCTACGCCGCGCTCCCCCAGCTCGGCTCCCCGGTAGGCACCACGCTCACCGCCGCGCTCCTGATCATCCTGCCGCTGGTCATCTCCGGGCCGGACATGCTCGCGTGGGGCTGGCGGATCCCGTTCCTCGTCGCGTTCCCGCTCCTCCTGGTTTCGCTCTGGCTGCGGCTCTCGATCGACGAGACCCCCGTGTTCAAGACGATCCTCGCCGCGGACAAGCGCGAGCGCATTCCGGTGCTCGCCGCGTTCCGCAAGTACCCGGTCGCGATCATCGTTGCGATCGGCGCCGCCCTGCTGGGCATCGGCTCGTACGCGCTCATGAACACGTACACGATCGGCTACGGCATCAGCGTCCTCGGGTTCTCGTACCCCGACCTCGCCCTCGCCACCCTGATCGGCAGCCTGCTGCAGTTCGTGACGATCCCGCTGTTCGGGCTGCTCGCCAACCGCATCGGCCCGGCGCGCGTCGTCCTCATCGGGGCCATCGGCACGCTCGTCATCGCCTTCCCGATGTACTACCTGCTGCAGTTCGCGACCTTCCAGATCCTGGTCGGGACGATGATCATCGGCGGCATCCTCCCCACGCTCGCGTGGGCCGGCCTCGGCGGCCTCATGGCGAACATCTTCGGCGGGCCCGTCCGCTACAGCGCCATGGCCATCGCCTACGCGATCGCGGCGACGATCTCCGGCTTCATCCCGCTCGTCACCCAGGGCCTGTCGAACGCGACGGATGCCGCGTGGTGGCACCCCGGCGTCGTGCTCGGGGTGATCTCGCTCATCACCCTGATCTCCGCCCTCGTCGCCGCGCGCTGGAAGCGCCCGGTCGACGAGATCGCCGAGTAGCGAAAACACCTCATTACCCGTTGTCCCCGGGCGAGGAACGGCCCTAGGCTGTCCTTCGCTCGGGGACTCTCCCCGATGGACGCAGCCTTCAGAGGGGCCTGAATGAGCGACGACACTCCCACCCAGCGTTTCGATGCCGCGGGCGATGCACCGACGGAGAAGTTCGAGGCCCCGGCCGCGACGGTTCCGCTCGAGGTCGTCGAGGAGCGCAAGTCGCGCCGGCTCATCATCATCCTCTCGTCGATCGGCGGGGCGCTGCTGCTCGCCGTCCTGATCGTGCTGATCGTGCTCCTCACCCGCGGCGACGGCGCGCCGGTCGCCCTGCCGACGCCCACGCCGAGCGCGTCGGCATCCACCACCCCGACGCCGACGCCCACCACGACGCCCACGCCCACCCCGACTCCGACCCAGACGGAGGAGCCGCCGCCCCCGCCGCCGCCCAGCACCGAGGCGTCGGTCGACAGCTTCACCATCAACCCCACCAGCGCTGACTGCGCGGGCAGCGACCCCGTCATCACGATCAAGTGGTCGACCTCGAACGCCAACAACGTGTACTTCGGCGTCGACACCGGCGGCAACGACGCGAGCCAGTCGCCCTTCTTCGGCGACTCGCTGCCGGCGAGCGGCACCTCGACCAACGACTTCCCGGACGGCTACCGCCCCTTCACCTACACGTGCGGAACCGGCAGCCACACCTACGTGATCACGGCAGTCGGCTCCGACGGCAGCAAGGACTCGGTCATCGTCAAGGTGACGGGCTGAGCGCTCCCCGCAGGAAGGGGAACCACGGCGCCCGGTACCGCAGCGCCGCGGCATCCGTGGGCTTGAGGGTGATGGATGCCCGCCCCGACGTGACCCCGAACCGGTAGAGGAACACGCGCACCTCGGTGTCGCGGTCTGCTGGCAGCTGCCACGTACCGACGCCCCACTGCGTGGGCTGGGCACGGCCCTCGATCACGATCGTGGGGCGCAGACCGAAGTAGGGCGCGAGGGGCCTCTTCCGCAGGTCGATGGAGACGCGGCGGGTGGTCGGGGGCACGGTACCATCGAAGCACAACCCACACTCAGGCACCTCCACTTCTGACTCGGTGCCGCACATATCGAACCGGAGTACTCATGGCCGCCGCCATCCCTGACAAGCCCGCCCTCGAAGGCCTCGAAGACAAGTGGTCGCCGGCCTGGGAGGCCAAGGGCACCTACCGGTTCGATCGCTCATCGGCCGTGCGCGAGAACATCTTCTCCGTCGATACCCCGCCGCCGACGGCCTCCGGCAGCCTGCACATCGGCCACGTGTTCAGCTACACCCACATGGACCTCGTCACGCGGTTCCAGCGCATGCGCGGCCGCGACATCTTCTACCCGATGGGCTGGGACGACAACGGCCTGCCCACCGAGCGCCGGGTGCAGAACTACTACGGCGTGCGCTGCGACCCGACGCTGCCCTACGACCCTTCCTTCACCCCTCCGCTGGAGGGCGGCGACAAC
>JAODAQ010000031.1 GCA_025463515.1 Rhodoglobus sp. | reverse complement strand
ATTCGTCGGCTTCGAAGAGGGCGGCCAGCTCACCGAGAAGGTGCGCCGCAAGCCGTTCTCCGTGGTGCTGTTCGACGAGATCGAGAAGGCCCACCCCGACATCTTCAACTCGCTCCTCCAGATCCTGGAAGAGGGACGCCTGACGGATGGCCAGGGTCGAGTCGTCGACTTCAAGAACACCGTGATCATCATGACCACGAACCTCGGAACCAAGGACATCACGGGCACGCCGATCGGGTTCACCTCGAGCTCCGACACCGCCACCGGCTACGACCGGATGCGCGGCAAGGTCGTCGAGGAGCTGAAGAAGCACTTCAAGCCCGAGTTCCTGAACCGCGTCGACGAGACGATCGTCTTCCCGCAGCTCAGCAAGGACGAACTGCTCCAGATCGTGGACCTCTTCATCAAGCGGCTCAGCGAGCGCCTGATGGACCGCGACCTGACCGTCGAGCTCACGGTTCCGGCCAAGGAGCGCCTCATCGAGGTCGGGTTCGACCCGTCCCTCGGTGCCCGGCCGCTGCGCCGCGCTGTGCAGCACGAGGTTGAGGACGCCCTGAGCGAGAAGATCCTGCACGGCGAGCTGAACGCGGGCGACCACGTGCACGTCGACTTCGCCGATGGCGAGTTCATCTTCACGACGGGCCGCCAGGCGGGCCTCCCCGAGAAGGAGCCCGAGGCAGTCGAGGCGTAAGCAGCGTTTCACGAAGGGGCGGCAGGGAAACCTGCCGCCCCTTCGTCGTTGTCACCCGCGGACGAGTCGTCAATAGTTGCTCCGGAGCGGCCCTCGGCGAGCACTTTGTGACGTCTCGGTTTCGCGGGATTTGGCGACTCGTCAGAAAACGCTCTCGCTGAGGCTCGGTGGAACAACTATTGACGAGTCGGGGTCGGATAACGTGAGGGCGTGGCATCCATCACCATCCGCAGCGCCCGCACGAGCGACGTGCCGTTCATCCAGGGGCTCGTCGAGCCGTACGTGCAGGAGCGCATCCTGCTCGGCAAAGACCGCGTCGTGTTCTACGAGGCGGTGCAGGAGTTCCGCGTGGCCGAGACCGACGACGGCACCATCATCGGCTGCGGCGCTCTTCACGTCATGTGGGAGGACCTCGCCGAGGTGCGCACCCTCGCCGTCGACCGGGCCTCGCGCGGCACCGGCGTCGGCCACGCCCTCCTCGAGCGCATCGAGACGGATGCCCGCGCGCTGGGCCTCTCGCGCCTCTTCTGCCTCACCTTCGAAACCGAGTTCTTCACCCGTCACGGCTTCGAGGCCATCGGCGAGAGCATCGTCGCACCGGACGTGTTCGTGCAGCTCACGCTGTCCCCCGACGAGGGCGTCGCGGAGTTCCTCGACCTCTCCCGCGTGAAGCAGAACACGCTCGGCAACACCCGCATGCTCAAGCACCTCTGATGGACCTCTCGCGCGTCTCCATCGGCCTGCCCGGCGCAACGCCGCACGAGGTGCTCGTGGCGCTCGCCCCGCAGATCGAGGCGGCCGGATTCCGCGGCCTCTGGCTCAACGACAATCCGGGCGGTGACTCCCTGGCCGGGCTCACCGCGGTCGCGCGCGCGACCTCGGTGCTCCACCTCGGCACGGGGGTGATCCCCCTCGACCGGCGGCCGGCGGCGAGCATCCTGCCCTCCCTCGGCGACCTGCCCCTCGACCGCCTGTCCCTTGGCGTCGGGACGGGCGCGGCCCGCCACGGGCTCGCCCTCGTCGAGGACTCGGTGGCCGAGCTGCGCGCCGGCACGACGGCGTCGATCGTGGTCGGCGCCCTCGGGCCGAAGATGCGCGCGCTCGCCGCCCGCGTCGCCGACGGAGTGCTTCTCAACTGGATCACGCCCGAGGCCGCGGCCGCCCAGCGGGTCGAGACCCGCACCATCCTCTACGCCCGTACGGCGCTGTTCCCGGATGCCCTCCCTGCCCTGCGCGAAGAGGCCGCCCGCTACGGCAGCTACCCGAGCTACGCCGCCAACTTCGCCCGCATCGGCGCCGACCCGATCGACACGACCATCCAGAACGTCGCCCGCATCGACGACTACCTGGCCGCGGTCGACGAGCTCGTGCTCCGCGTGATCACCCGGGAGCCGACGCTGGCCGAGTACGAGCGGTTCCTCGCGGCCGTCCAGTAGCCGTATCACCGCGTGCCCTCCCGGCCCTCGGGCGGAGCGCGCTTACCCTGTGGTCATGTCGACGTTCCGTACCCCGGTCGGTCCGCAGCCCAGCCGTGTCTACTGGCGGCGAAGGCTGGTCGTGGCCCTGGGTCTCGTCGCGGTCGTCATCATCATCATCCTGATCGTGGTGAAGCCCGGCTCGGGCACACCCACGCCGACGCCCAAGGGGAGCAACTCGGCCTCCGCGCCCGCCGGCACCGGCTCGACGAACCCCGCGGACGCCGTCGCCTGCGACCCCAAGAAGGTCACCGTCGAGGCCACCACGGATGCCACGAGCTACGACGCCGGGGTCAACCCCGTGCTCTCCTTCACGCTCAAGAGCCTCATGACCGAGCCCTGCTCGATCGCGGCCGGATCGGACGTGCAGGAGTACAAGGTCACGAGCGGCGACGAGCTCATCTGGACGTCGAAGGACTGCCAGACCGACCCGGTCGCCGCGACCACGGTGCTCATCCCCGGCGTGCCCAAGGCCGGCCCGCCCCTGACCTGGGACCGCACCCGCTCCGCCACCGACACGTGCAACACCGACCGCGAGCAGGTCATCGCCGGCGGAGCGAGCTACCACCTGACGGTCGTGCTCGGGGATCTCACATCGGCCAACGACCGGCAGTTCCTGCTGTACTGATGACCGCGCTCGCCGAAGCCCTTGAGGCCCAGGACGCGGTGCGCGTGGCGCTCGCGCTGCGCAACGGCACCGTGACCGTTCCGCTGCTGCCGGTGGAGGGGCCGCCGCAGGTGCGGGTGTTCCGCCGCGGGGACGCGGACAGGTACATGCTGCTGCTGTTCTCGTCGCCCGAGACGTACGTGGCTATGGTGCCGGAGGAGCCCGAGCATCCGGTCGCTTCTTATGACGCGGCGGCGCTCAAGGACTTCTTGGCGACGAACCTCGGCGTGCTCGAGGCGGTGTGGTTCGACGTCGCGGGGCCGCACGCGATGCAGGCGACTCCGCAGGACGTGCTCGACGCGCTTGAGCTGGGCAGCGACTAGCCCGGGAGTAGAGTCGGGTGAGTGGCAACAGCGGACGACGGCGACGACAAGGGCTCCCTCACACCACGGCAGCGCAAGCGCCTGACTCGGGTGCGCAGCGACAACGCGATGATCGCGACCCTCGCCGCGACCGGCCTCATCGCGGCGTTCATGCAGACCGTCGTGACCCCGATCATCCCCGAGCTCCCCCAACTGCTCGACACGACCCGGGCGGATGCCTCGTGGGTGCTCACTGCCACACTGCTCGCGGCCGCGATCTCGACGCCGATCAGCGGCCGCCTCGGCGACATGTACGGCAAGCGCCGCATCATGCTCACGCTGCTCGCGATCATGGCGGTCGGCTGCGTCGTCGCCGCTCTCTCCAACTCGCTCATCCCGATGGTGGTCGGGCGGGTGCTGCAGGGCGTCGGCCTCGGTGTGATCGCGCTCGGCATCAGCATCCTGCGCGACGTGATCCACCCGAAGAACCTCGGCGGCGCGGTAGCCCTCGTGAGCGCGACCCTCGGCGTCGGCGGTGCGCTCGGCCTCCCGCTCGCGGCGACCATCGCCCAGTACCTCGACTGGCACTTCCTGTTCTGGCTCGCGACCGCGCTGAGCGTCGTCGCCATCATCGCGGTCGCGACGGTCATCCCGGTCAGCACCCTCCGCACGGGCGGGCACTTCGACTTCGTCGGTGCGGTCGGCCTCGCGGTGGGCCTCGTCGGCATCCTCCTCGGCGTCTCGAAGGGCAACGAGTGGGGCTGGACCAGCCCGCTCACGCTCGCGCTGCTCATCGGCGGGCTCGCAGTCCTCGTCGGCTGGGGCTTCTACGAGCTGCGCTCGCCCAACCCGCTCGTCGACCTTCGGGTCGCGGTGCGCCGGACCGTCCTGCTCACCAACCTCGCCTCGATCGCAGTCGGCTTCGCGTTCTTCGTCTGCACGGCGTCGCTGCCGATCGTGCTCGAGTCGCCGGTGGACAGCGGGGTCGGCCTCGGGCTGCCGCTCATCCTCGCGAGCCTGTGCCTCATGCCGCTCGGCCTGGTCATGTTCTTCCTGTCGCCCGTGGCGGCCCGGCTCTCCGCGGCGCGCGGCCCGCGCACGAGCCTGATCCTGGGCAGCGTCATCATCACGATCGGCTTCACACTCGCGGTGTTCTTCCTCGACGAGGTGTGGCACGTCATCCTGGTCTCGACGATCACCGGCATCGGCGTGGGCTTCGCGTACGCGGCGATGCCGACGCTCATCATGCGCGCGGTGCCGCCGGGCGAGACCGCCGCGGCGAACGGCCTCAACTCCGTGATGCGGACGCTCGGCTCGACGATCTCGGCGACGCTGGTCGGGATCATCCTCGCCACGCACGTCGTCGTCACGGACAACGTGGGCACCCCGAGCCGCGAGGCCTTCGCCTACGTGTTCATCATGGGCGCCGCGGTAGTGCTCGTCGGCGTCGTACTCGCGCTGTTCATCCCGCGGAAGTTCGCGGACTACGACACCTCGAGCATCCCGGTGCAGAAGACCTCCTAGGAGAAAGTCACGATGTCAGTCCTCGCGATCCTCAACCGCCCCTCGCAGGATGCCCCCGCGCACGCCCCCGGAGCCCCCGCGTTCCACTTCGCCGACGCCTCCGCGCCGCAGCTGAGCGTGCTCGACCTCGGCGCCACCCGCGGCGACGGCATTTTCGAAACCATCAGTGTCGGTTACGGCAAGCCGCAGGCCCTCGAGCACCATTTGCGGCGCTTCGCGGCCTCCGCGCGCACCCTTGCGCTGCCCGAGCCCGATCTCGATGCCTGGCGAGAGGCGATTCTCGCCGCGGTCGCCGAACTCGAGCCGGCCGACGAGTCCTATGCGAAGACGGTGCTGACCCGCGGCATCGAGGGCGACGACAAGCCCACGGGCTGGGTCTACGCCTCGACGTCGCCCGACTACTCGCGCGTGCGGGTCGAGGGCGTGCGGGTCGTGCTGCTCGACCGCGGCTACCGCCACGACATCGAGGCGACAGCGCCGTGGCTGCTCGCGGGCGCCAAGACGCTGAGCTACGCCGTGAACCGGGCCGTCGCCCGCGAGGCCGCGCGCCGCGAGGCCGACGATGTCGTGTTCGTGTCGAGCGACGGCGTGCTGCTCGAGGGGCCCACGTCCACCCTCGTGCTCCGCCGGGGCAACGTGCTGCTCACGCCCGGCACCGGGCTGGGCATCCTCGATGGGACCACCCAGGCCAACGTCTTCCGCTACGCCGAGTCGCAGGGGCTCGAGACGGGCTTCGAGCTCGCGGGACCCGATGCGCTGACCGGCGCGGATGCCGCGTGGCTGGTGTCGAGCGTTCGGCTCGCGGCCCCGATCCGCGCGGTCGACGGCGTCGAGCTCGGGATCGACCACGAGTTCACCGCGGCGCTCAACGCGTACCTGAAAGCGCTGGTTGAGTAGCGCGCTCTAGCTGTTCTTCCCCGGGAGGTTGTGAACGTTTGAGATAGCGAAGACCTCCGGGACGATGTGGGTTACCACACTCACTTCATCACCGGAGGTCTTCGTGACTCACGCTAATGCGCCATTTACTCCCGAGGGCAGATCCCGTCTTGCCCGGCTGATCGTCGAGGACGGTTGGCCGGTTCGCCGGGCTGCTGAGCGGTTCCAGTGCTCCCGGCGACCGCGTCCCGTTGGGCGCGCCGTTATCGGCTCGGGCTTCCCATGACCGATCGCAGCTCGCGGCCGCAGTTCTCTCCGTCGCGATTGCCGGCTCGACTTGAGCGACGCATCATCGCACTGCGATTCACCCGCCGCTGGGGTCCGCACCGCATCAGCTATCACCTGGGCGTTCCGCGATCCAGCGTCGGCCGCGTGATCGCCCGGTTCGGCATGCCGCTACTTGCCCATGTTGATCAAGCCACCGGACTTCCAGCGCGCAGGACCGCACCGATCCGCTACGAGGCCACCGCACCAGGCGATCTGATCCACGTCGACATCAAGAAGCTGGGCCGCATCCCCGACGGCGGGGGGTGGCGCAAAGTCGGCATGCAAGCCGGACGTCGAAACAGCGGGCTGCGAGGTCTGGGCTATGCGTTCATGCATCACGCGGTCGACGACCACTCCCGACTGGCCTACTCGGAGATCCTCGACGATGAACGCAAAGAGACCGCCGCAGCGTTCTGGGTTCGAGCGCGGACGTTCTTCTCCGAGCACGGCATCACAGTCACGGCCGTGATGACCGACAACGGTTCCTGCTATCGCTCCAGAGACTTCGCCGCCGCTCTCGGCGACGCCAAACATCGTCGCACCCGCCCCTACCGGCCCCAGACCAACGGGAAAGTCGAGCGCTTCAACCGCACCCTCGCCGCCGAATGGGCTTACGCATCAACCTACGCCTCAGAGACCGACCGAACAGCCGCATACCCGACATGGCTGCATCACTACAATCATCACCGACCCCACACCGGCATCGGCGGCCAAGTCCCCTCAGACCGCGTTCACAACCTCCCGGGGAAGAACATCTAGCGCGCGTATCGAAACCCTGTTAGGCAAGCGTTTCGATACGCGCCCCAGAGGGCGCTACTCAACTCGCGAGGTCGATCGGCTCCAGCGCGTAGCCCGCTGTGTACTTGCGGTTCGGGTCGAGCTTGTCGATCAGGGCGACGAGAGCGCGCTGGATATCGACGAGCCGCTTGATATCGCCCTTCGAGACGAGCCCCATGCCGGCGTCGACGGGGGTGAACCACTGGCGGAACGACTCGTCATCGCGGTAGCGCTTGACGAAGGCGGCGTAGCCCATCACCTTGGGGATGCGCGCCTTCGACACCAGTTCCCATTCGAGCATCAGCTCCCCGATGGCACGCTGCTCGGTGGTGAAGAAGAGGAAGCCCTCGCTGTCCTCACTGCGGCGGAGGGTCTTGAGCACGTCGTCGATGAGGTTCTGCACCGAGACATCCCGCCCGCCCTCTCCGCTCGACGAGAGGACTGCCTGGCGCCGGGCCTCGATCCAGCCGAAGTAGTGCGCGAAGAGGAACGCGGTGCTCACGAGGGCGTAGTCGCCGTGGCTCTCGTAGCGCTTCATGAGAGGCACCCAGCCGCTCTCGACGATGTTGAAGATGCGCGACTGCAGCTCGGCGGCGGACTGCGCGAGCGGCTCGTAGACGCGCTCCGCGGCCTTGATCGCGGACTGCGCCTCGAGGCGCTCCTCGCGCTCATCGGCGAGCCGGTGGCTGAGTCGGGCGGTGCGCACGGAGAACCAGCCGGAGAGTGCGACGCTCGCCACACTGAGCACGAGAGCGAGGGCGTTGAGGATGGTCTCCGGAGCCATGGCGCAATGCTAGCCGGGAGGTTGCCGTAACGATGGCGTGTCAATGGGTAGACCCGACTTTCTATCGGGTAAGGCTCCGGTTAGTCTTGGCTGGTGGACGACGAGAAATTCGGTGTGCCCGCGGGCTGGTATCCAGACCCGCTCGGGCTGCCCCAGCTGCGCTGGTGGGACGCGCAAGCCTGGACCGAGCACACCTCCGAAGCCCGCGCGCCCATCGTGCTGCAGCCCGCCACTCGCGCCACGCACGAGGATGAGGCTCTGCCCTCCCGTCGCGACGTGCGCGAGCGCGAGCGCCGCGAGAACGGCGAGCCCGCCACCGGCACCATCGACATCCCGGCAGCAGAGCTCGCGGGCCACGACCTGATCGAGGCCGAGCTCGGCACCGACACTGACGCCGAGCAGGGCGAGCTCAGCGCCCAGCCGCTGCTGGCCATGACCCTGCGCGAGCTCGAGCCCCCGCTCGAGGACACCCTCGACCAGGTCACCCCCGGTCCGCGCCGCGCGAGCTCGCACGCGAACGCCGTGCCCGCGGCATCCGCGCTCAGCGCCCTCGCCGAGGAGGTCGCACCGCAGCGCGCGATCAAGACCCTGCAGACCTACACGGGCGCGTCGTGGGCCATCGCGCTCATGCCCCTGTTCCAGCTCGCTGTGCTCATCGTGCTGATCCTCACGGGGCTGGGCAACAACCTGCCGCTCGTGCTCACGATCGTCTTCGCGCCGTACCTGCTCGTGCTCGGCTTCGCCGCCTACGACAAGCTTCTGCTGCAGGTGTGGGGCCACGACAAGCCCGCGCGTGCGCGCTGGGCACTGCTCGCGGAGCCCGGCTACCTCGTCGCGCGCGCGATCAGCACCGTGAAGGAGACCGGCCGCGGCTTCGCGCCGCTCGCCGTGTTCGGGTCGTCGATCGTGGCCGTGCTGGCGGGCATCCTCATCCTCCCCGGCATTGTGATCTCGCTGTTCCCGGCGAGTTTCGCGAACGAGGTCCAGCAGTCGGTGCGCGCGGATGCCTCGGCGCTCGGTGCCGACCTGACCGTCGAGTGCCCGGCCCCGCCGCTGCTCATCGGTGACACCTTCAGCTGCATTGCGACCAAGCCCTCGGGCGAGACGGACTCCATCGCGGTCAGCCTCCAGCGCCAGAACGGCTGGATCTCCTGGCAGGTCGAGGACTGGGGCCTCTGGGTTCTGACCGCGCCCTGATCGTGCTCCCGGCTAGTCCTGCTTCTCGGCTAGTCCTGCTTCTCGTCCTTGGGCTTCTCCGCCTTGTTCGCAGACCCCTGGAAGGCCAGCGCGAACGCGATCCCGATAGCGAGGCCGATGCCTATCCCCAGCCCTACGTTGCTCATGGAGACTCCGAGTGCGACACCTATGGCTACGCCGATCGCGAGGCCGCCGGCCCATGTGCCGTAGCTGTTCCGCGGGCTCTTCTCGTCTGTCATGCCTCCACCATAGGGGGCCTCGAGCGGCTCGCTAGAACTCGGGGATGTCCACCCGGTCTGCCGTGGACCCAGCGAACGCGAGCCGCACGGCCTCGCGCAAGTGGACAGCCTCCGAGTCGATCACCGTCGAGAACCCGAGCCGCTTCGCCTCCGCCACGCGCTGCTTCGCGTTGGACGCTGGCCGGATCTCGCCCGCGAGGCTGATCTCGCCGATGACCGCCTGGGTCATCGGGAACGCCTTGTCCTTGTACGCGCTCGCGATGGCCAGCGCGATCGCGAGGTCGGCGCCCGGCTCGGTGATGCGGATGCCGCCCACCGTCGACACGTACACGTCGTACCCGCTGAGCGGCAGGCCGGCCCGGCGCTCGAGCACGGCGAGCAGCATCGCGACCCGCGAGCTGTCGACGCCGTTGACCACGCGACGCGGCTGGGGCGCCTGCGACTTCACGATGAGCGCCTGCACCTCGACCGGCAGCGTGCGGCGGCCCTCGACGGCGATCGTGACGCACGTGCCGCTCGTGGGCGTGCGCGCGCGGGAGAGGAACAGCCCGCTCGGGTCGGCGACCTCGGCGATGCCGTCGCCGGTCATCTCGAAGCAGCCGACCTCGTCGGTCGGGCCGAAGCGGTTCTTGTGGGCGCGCACGAAGCGCAAGGAGGTCTGGCGGTCGCCCTCGAACTGCAGGACCACGTCGACGAGGTGCTCGAGCAGCCGCGGGCCCGCGATGGTGCCGTCCTTGGTGACGTGGCCGACGAGCAGCACCGGCAGGTTGCGGTCTTTGCTGACCCGGATCAGCGTCGACGCGACCTCGCGCACCTGCGACGGCCCGCCAGCCAGGCCGTCGGTGAGGCCGGATGCCACGGTCTGCACCGAGTCCACGATGACGAGCTGCGGCGACACCTGGTCGATCTGCCCGAGGATCGTGGCGAGGTCGGTCTCGGCCGCGAGGTACAGCGACGGCTGGAGGGCCCCCGTCCGCTCCGCGCGCAGGCGCACCTGGCTCACCGACTCCTCGGCGCTCACGTAGAGCACGCGCTGGCCGGATGCCGCGGCTCGCGACGCCACTTCGAGCAGCAGCGTCGACTTGCCGACACCGGGCTCGCCGCTCAGCAGGATCGCGGCACCCGGGACGATGCCGCCGCCCAGCACCCGGTCGAACTCGGCAATGCCGCTCGGCCAGTGCGCGACCGACTCCGCCCCGACCTCCGTGATCGACATCGCGCCCCGCACGGGCGCGACAGCGGTGACTCGCGCGGCGGGAGCGGTCGCATCCACCACCGTGTTCCACTGCTGGCACTCGCCGCAGCGGCCCACCCACTTGACGCTCGTCCACCCGCACTCGGTGCAGCGGAACTGGGTAGTCGGGCGGGCCATGCGGCAAGCTTAGGCTTGGGCAACGACAACGCAGTCGAGGGAGCCAGCGTGGTGGATGAACGGTACGACCCGGCGTTCCAGCGCGGCTTCGAGCCGGTGGTCGAGCCCGTCGAGACCCGCGGTCGCAATCCCTGGCTGATCGTCCTCTGGGTGCTCGCCGTCGTCTTCACCGCCGCCGGCGCCGCGGCCCTCTACTACTCCACGCTCGCGCTCAGCTCCCCGAACCTCGACAACACGGTCACCTTCTACGTCGTCCCACAGTTGCTCCAGGCCGTCGCGCCGTGGCTGGTCGGGGTCGGCCTTGCGACCCTCTCCGGCGTCGTGTTCGTGCACGCCGTCCAGTGGCGACGGTGAGACCGGTCCTCGCGCTCCTCGTCGGCGGCGGGCTCGTCGTCGTGGCCGGATGCCTCGCGCTCTGGCGCTCGACGGCGGCCTACCTCGACCACCCGCTGGCGCCGTCGAGCACCTCGGGCAACCGCGTGTACCTGCTGCCCGACGGGTCGCTCGGGGCGTACCCGCCTTTCGCCGTGGGGCTCGAGCCCGCCGTGATCGGCTGCGGCGTCGTCGTGGTGGTTCTAGCCTGCTTCGTCGGAGCCGTCCTCCACAGCCGCCGCCCGCGCATCGACGGCTGACTCGAACGCCGAGGCCCAGACCCGGTAGCCGCGGTCGTTCGGGTGGAACAGGTCGCCCGCGAACTGGGTGCTCACGCCCCACAGCCCCTGCCAGCGGGTGCGGGCGTGCAGGGGCGCGACGACGAGCCCGCGCTCTGCCGCGGCATCCCGGACTATGCGGTTGGCCACCGCCACCCTCTTCTCACCCGGCAGGAAGTAGAAGCTGGGCAGGTCGGCGACGATCGCGTGCGGGGGCAGGGCATCGAAGAGCTCCCGGATGTCGCGGGCGAACCGCTCCTCGTCGAAGCCCGCGATATCGTTCGCGCCGACGCTCACGGTCACGATGTCGGGCTGGAGCGTGGCGAGCGCGGGCAGCTCGCGCTCGATAGCCATACGTACCGTCGCCCCCGAGATGCCGAGGTTCACCACCCGGTAGCCGCCGCCGAGCCGCTTCGCGAGCACGCCCACGTAGCTGTGGGCCGGACGGCTCGCACCGATGCCCTGCGCCGCGGAATCCCCGATCGCCACATACAACCGCTCGCCGGCCACCTTCTTGCGATCCCGCCAGAACTTCGAGTGCACCGGAATGGCCTCGGCCAGCCGCCCCCGCCACAGCCTCTGGCGGCGCACCAGGTAGACCACCCACAGCGCGATGGCGAGCCCCAGGACGACGAACTCCATGCCTCGACACTAGGCGCGCCCGCCGTGTACTAAACTCTCTCCCGGAACCGTGTCCGAGCGGCCGAAGGTGCAACTCTCGAAAAGTTGTGTGGGTGAGAGCCCACCGTGGGTTCAAATCCCACCGGTTCCGCCAGAAAAATGCTGATCAGCGCGTCATTCCTGACTCGTTGATTGCATTTTGCCCACATCTTGACCACTTCGTTACCGGTGGGAACGCCGCTTGAACGGCTCAAGACGGTGCTTTTCGCCGAGCAGGCGATGCCACCTTGGTTTCTTGGTCGGTGACGGATGCCAAACTGGACAGGCGCTCGATTACTTGCGACGCGTCGGAAGTCGGCGCCGAACGGCTCCGAGCTAGCACGGCTCCCGAAGCAGGGGCGCTAGTTGCTGTCTCGGCCCGGACGAGAGGAAAAGCGGTGCCGCGTAACGGTGGGCGAGGAAGCGCCGGGGAGGCCGCAAGGCGAGCCGCGCGCCGAGTGGCGGCCGCTCCGGCAACGCGCGTGGAGGCTGTTAACCCGGAGGAAATCTTCGCTCGACTACGCCATGGTGCGCGCAACGTCGCAGGAGTTACCTATCAGGTTGGCTTATCCGCTGCGATGCTCGCACGTTCAGGTGCCGAAGGTTGGCCAGACGTCAACGCGGTGCGACCCGAAGGATTCGAGGACATCGACGGCCGGCTGGCGGACGGCAGTTGGCTGTTCGTGCAGTCGAAGGAACGCTCGCCTGGTAACCCCCTCGGGGCATCCGGAGTCGCCGACGCGATAGCCCACGCGCTCGAGCTACGCAGGATACAGAGCGAGATTCCCCTGCGTATCGCGATTGTGACAAATGAACCGTACGCCTCTAATGTTCCCGTCACCGGCTGGAGCGCGAGCCTCGCCGGGCAGGAAAATCTCGAGAACATCCGCTCCGCACTCTCGAGCCGTGGAATGAGTTCGCAAGAGATCGACGATGCGCTCGCCATAGCCTCGACAGTCCTCGTTCCGAGTCCGCTGAAGCCGGGAATCGTGCAGGGGTTGCTTTCTGCGTATGGTGCCGCCGCCGCAGTGGCTGTCACGGCCCACGCGCATCTGGTGCACGAGCTGGGTGAAATGGCTGGCGGGCAGCGCTCGCGCCGGCTCGACGACGCCCTAGTATTCGAGCGGGCGCGCCTCGATCGCCTTATCGAGGACGTCCAGCGCGCGACAGACCTGAGACGCCTTTCCCGTGCTGTCGATTCCGGCGTGTGCGAGTTCGCCGACTTCTCGGCCGAGAGCCCTGACGACTCGGCAATGTTCTTTAGCGGCGTTGCGGTCCTTCCCTCGCACATTGCGTCCGGGCTCGACGTTATCCGTATCACCGAGACCGAGCTGACCCTCGAGGCCCTCAAGCAATCTCGCCAGGCGCTTATCGTCGGGCCGAGCGGCACGGGCAAATCTGCACTGTTGTGGAGGACCGCATCGATGATCGCCGACGGATCCCGCGTCATTCGTGTTACGCGGGTTTCCTCGGACGACGACGTGGTGCTTCTCGTCGATCATGTCGCTGCCCTTGCTCCGGAATCGACGCGGCCTGTGTTGGTGTGCATCGATGACTTAGGCCGGGCACGTACTGCTGCGTGGCCAGCCGCGCGCGACGAGCTTCTTGCCATGGCTGGGGTGTCGGTCCTCGGCGGCTGCAGGCAGGAGGACCTAACTCCAGAGCTCGCGCGGCGCGCAGCGTTGGTTGATTCCCGTCTGATGGCGGACTCCGCGCAATCGGTGATACGAACGCTTCAGGCCTCGGGCATCGATGTCGTAGTTGAGCCCGAGGAGGCGATCGAACGCGGAGACGGCCTCTTGATGGAAATGATCGCTTTCGCGACCACAGGTCATCATCTCCGGCAGGTGCTGGAGGAGCAGGTTGCGAGCCTCTCCGAGAGGGATCCGCTTGCCATCGAAGCTCTCCGCTATATCGTGACCCTTCATACTCTGGGCCATGCCCTTCCCGCGGAACAACTGGCCCCAATGTGCGCGCACGGCGATCTGTCCCGATCGCTTCAAATCCTTCGCGACGAGCACCTCATTGCCGTTGAGGACGCAACGGCTTGGAGAGCACTCCACGACCTTCGGGCCGAGGTTCTGGTCGAGGTGCTCCACGGGAGCCCGCCACCCACGCTGGGTGCAACCTACGCCCGAGCCATCTCCGGGGTCGAGCCACGGCTGCGCCCGGAGCTAACCCGCAGGGCGGCAATTCGACTTGCCAGGCGTTCAACTAGCATGCTCGGCCTCACGAGAGAGTTCGCCGCGCTTGCAGACCTAGTCCGCGAGCAGGTTCGCCAAGGGACAGAGCGGCTCGATAGAACTACGGCGAGCTGGATAGCCGAGTGGGTCCAAGTCGCGGAGCGCCTCGATGCGCTGACCTACGTGCATGTTGCGCTCCCGCTTGTCAGCAGCTCGGTACCCGAGACGGCGGATCCGGCGGACTTCCTGCTCATGGCCTATTCGCAGCAGCAATCCAACTTGTTTGCGAACACAAACATGTTTCAATTGGTTAGAGATCTCGCGTTGCGACTGCCCCAATGGTCGTCGATCTCCGTCGATGCGGTACTCGCCGCACTCGAGCCGAACGTCGTCAGCATGGCGCTCGTAGAAGGCGACCTCGAATCGGCTGTCGCGCTCCTCGAGGCGATCGAGGGGCGGGTGGCGGTATCCGCCGCAGACGTGGCACGCGTGCTCGAAACCCACCCCGTCGATGCGGGAAGCCTTCGGAGCGTGGGGCTGCGTGCGCAACTCGTCGCCGCACTCTTCTCGGCCAACAACCCCGAACCCGCGGTCGTGGATGACCTGTTCGGGCCGGTTGCGGACCGAGTGGAACTCGCCGTCGCTGCTGATCCTTCTGCGTACGAAGCTGCTGTCGAGACGATCGCCGCTTCAGCGCTCCCCGATTCGCCAAGTGCGCTCGCGCGACCGCCCCGCTCTGACCTCGCCCGCGTGGCCACCGCAAGGGCCTTCGCCCGAGCCGAGCACCTGGACGAGCGGGATCCCTACCCGGACCAACCGGGGACCGACCCCAGCTCGATTAATGCACAGGCGGTTCGGTTGGTGCGGCGCCTGTTCGACATGTGTCCGGAACTTGACCTTGTCACTGTCGACATCGTCCAGGCCGACGGCGGCACCAGCATGATGGGTGTGCCCACCGACGGCCACAAGCAAATTCGTGCTGGCGTCATTCCCAGAGCGGTCGAGCAGAGACGAAACATCGCGGTGCAAACCGCGACAATGTCAATGCGAAACCATGAGCGCTGGTCGGACCGTTGCCGGCAGCAGGCTGCGCTGGCAGGTGAACTCTCAGCGCTCCTTGACGAGCTTCCACGCCGACTTGCCGCAAACGACAACGCTGGCCGACGACGCATGTGGTCCGACAGAGTCCGGCGAGTCGCGGCCGAAGCCGCAAGGATGCCTGGCATTCCGGCACGACGCCCGTTCCTCGACGAGGCAGCCGCACTACTCGGAACCAACGCAGCCGACCTAGAGGTGCGAATCAAGGAATCAGACAAAGCGAGGAAGTTCTACGATGCGGTGACCGGCTCCTTGTACCAAATTGTCCGATCTGAATTCGAGCAGAACGCCACTCACGGTGCAGGCCTCCGGCTGGCTGACACACTCAAGGTCTTCGACGAGGCTGTGGCGCAACCTCAGCTACCCATCTATTCGGCGCTCGGCCCCACGCTGCCGAACGCCCTCCGCGACTCAGTACAAATCGCGTCTCGACTGCTGACCTCCTTCGAAAACGTCCCGCCCGTCTCGCTCCAAGTCACGCAGATCAATGCGGATGACCTTACGAAAGCGTTGGGCGACCTGGCAGCGGCCCAAGCAGCTACAACCACGAACGCGATTGTGGCGCGGCTGGCAGCGGCCGGAGTCACTGACCTGAGCGCAGTGACCTACGAAGCCACCGACCCAGTCCCCGCATGGAATCACCTCGGCGTCGGCATAGCGGTCGCCATCGACGACTGGGCCGCCACCGAGCGAGCGCTCCGCGAATGGGAGCCAGATGCGCGTGCCGCAAGCGGATTTGACAGTCGGGTGGTCGCATCGATCCGCGACGGTGAGCTCGCCATTCCGATCGGCGTCGTACTGTTCGGGCCGGGCTCGCGAGGGGTTCCCGCTACCGAGGAATACCTGCGAATCGTTCAGGTCGCGCACGGCCTTCAGGAGATTTCTCGTGTCTACCGCGCCAGGATGGGCGCCTATCTCGACCAGCTAGTCTCGATCTCTCAGGACAAGAATCTGCTACTCCACCGACCCAGTGGATGGCCCGAACTTTTGACTCCACAACCATTACCTGAGCGCCTAACGATCGAAGTCGGCGACCCTGCATCATGGCGTTCCGCAGTCGAAAAGGCGACGGACCTCGCAATCGAGGTTCAAGCCGACGATGCGCAGGGCGCCCAGCTTGCCGTTGACCTCTCACGAATCGACCTCGGGCAGGTCAATCCCGCAGCGGCGCGGTTGGCAGAGATGCTCAGCGAAGCCGGCCTTTTTGCGCTGCAAGCAGACATGGACACCTCCCAAGCGGGCTAAGAATCGCACGGGGCGGCGTCTGCGAGGCACATCGTATCAAGCCGAATGCGGGCTCTGCGCACGTCGCTCGTGCTCGTTGCTTGGCTGCCGAGGTACTTTCGCTTCATGCCAGCGTGGGAGTCTCTCCATTTCGTCTACTCAGAAGCAGACGTCGACGAACCTATGGGTTCGAAGGAGAAGTGGTGGGTCGATCTTCCCTGGGGCGATCGGCGTTGGCTGTTGAAGCTCGCGCGCCTCGACGATCGAGATGGCACAGTCAGCGGGGAGGACTGGGCTGAGTGGGTTGTCCATCATCTTTCAGCACTCATCGGAGTACCGACGGCGGCGATTCGCCCCGCGATGCTTGCTGAACGTCGGGGCATTGTTTCGGAGTCGGTCCTCCACGATCAGCTGGAATACCTAGATCACGGAAATAGCGTATTGTCTGCTCGTTTTCCGGACTACGACCAATCCGTGCAAGGCGAGAATCCGGGTTACACGCCGGCGGCTGTGAGGGACGCCCTCGACAACGTCGCAGCGCCCGACGAGATAGATTGGCCCGCCGACTTCCGAGCCTTTGACGTTTGGGCCGGTTACCTTGTGATGGATGCATGGGTCTCCGGGCGAGACCGACATCACGAGAACTGGGCCACTGTGCTGCGTGGTGAAGAACTGCGCCTGGCGCCGTCCTTCGATCATGGCAATGCACTTGGTTTCCAAGAGCGCGATGAGCGCCGTCAACGTATGCTGGGTGACGAAGCACACCTGATGCGATGGCTAGAACGAGGGACGAGTCGTCATTTCGTCGGTCAACCCGGTCTTGTTGAACTCGCAAATGAAGCCCTTGAACTCGCTTCGCCCACCGCCCGCGACTATTGGCGATCCCGCCTCGACTCGTTAGATATCGCAGACGTTCAATCGGTAGTTGACGTTCCACCAACCACGATAATGTCCCCTGTCACTCGTACATTTGTGGTCAAGATGCTGGAAACAAATCGGAGGAGGTTGCTCAATGGCTACTGAAGCACTCGACCCACTGCAACTAGACCTCGCCAGCAGCCGTCGCACCCTGATCCTCGTCTGGCAGAATCCAGCCTCTCGCCGATTCATCAAAGTCGGTCAGCTTGATGCCCTTTCTGCCGGCCGCTTTGCCTTCCGCTACCTAGCTTCCGCGTGGGACGATCCTGCGTTCAACACCTTGCTGGAGTATCCGGACCGGAACGCCGCCTACGTTTCGGACGAGGTACCAGCGTTCTTCGCCAACCGCATTCTGTCGGCGGATCGACCTCACTACGAGCGCTACCTAGGATGGCTCGGCATCAAAGACATCGTGACTGACGATGTCCCGTTCGAGGTGCTCGCTCGCACGGGCGGCGGTCGGGAAACCGACACCTTCCACGTCGTCGATCTTCCCCTGGACGTTGAACACAGCTTCCTCAGTCGATTCTTTGTTTCAGGCGTGCGGCATTTTCCTGACTCGGAGGAGCTTGTCAAGAGCCTTCATAGTGGATCCCCGCTCTCGTTGAAGCTCGATGAGACCAATGCGGTGAACCCGAAGGCCGTTCTCGTGGATGCGGCTGGCAACAAGACTGTTGGTTACGTTCCGGACTGGCTATGCGCCGATGTGCACCAGCGCATCAAGGACGGCTGGGATATTTCAGTCGTTGCAGAGCGAGTGAATCCAGATGCTCCGGCGCATGTGCGCTTGCTTTGCAGGGTAGAAGCCCGACGTCTCTAGAAGGACGGGCGAGTCCGTAAGCCGTCGGGCACGCGCCACGTATGCCTAGCAGACGTCGTCAGCAGTGCCACCTGGGGCTCCATTCCGTAGGCCGTCGGAACCAGGGGCACATTCTGTGCATGAGTTGAAGCGGAGGTATGAAGTGTCACTGCCCGGCCTGACTGAGCCTGAAGCTGAGCGTCTCAGCTTGATTCGATATCAGCTTCTCGCGACTGCGGAAGCCGCAGAAGCCCCTCCTCCCATCAATTCGCTCGCGATCAATTCGATGCAGGACGTGATGGAGGCTGCTCTACACGCCGCTGCAGAGCACTTGAACGTGGCGCTTCCCAATCGGCCAGATTTCGACAAGCTTTACGACGCAACAGCCGAGAAACTCGGAAGTCCCGCAGAGCTACTCGGCCTACGAGCCGCTGCTCTTGCCCTCAATAGTGCCCGAGTTGGATTCAAGCATCACGGCAACCAAGTGAGGGACGAGACCCTGAGACGCCACTTTGATGTGGCCGCGACGTTGGTCAACACGGTCATCGAACTTGCATTCGGCACTTCACTAGAACAGGTGTCGATGCTGCTGTTCGTGCAGGATGAACAGGCGCGTGGTCTGATCGAAGACGCTGACAAGCATTTCCAGAGCGGTGATCTCGTTGCAGGGCTTTTCCGCCTGCGGCTAGCTTTCGACTTGATCGTGAAGGAATACGAGTCACGGAAATCGGTCACCGGATGGGACTCCATCTTCAAGACCAAACCCAGCTTCTTTCCTTCGACCTTCGACCTTCGGGACATGCTTGGTCGGGAGGGTGGAAGAAAACTCGAAAAGTTCCAGGAGTGGATCCAGGCCCTGGACGATCTCACCCGTCTCGGTGCTCTCGGAATCGACCTGCAGCGCTACTCATACTTCGATGCAGTGACCCCTCGCGTCTGGTACTTCGCGAGCGACAGTGCACCCAAGCCGAACATACGTTTTGAAGCCGTGACCGCTGAGCATTATCGGGCCAGCTATCTGTTTGTCGTCGACGCGGCGATCAGGCTGGGAGCCAACGACTACACCCTCATGACAACACGAGGCGGGATCCACAGAGAGCGGCACTACAACCCCGACTATGTGGGCAAGACTGACATCGCGCTTGCTGAGCAGGCGAAGTCTTCCGAGCCCACGTAGCGGCGAAACGAATGGTGCCGGCTGACAAAGCCGAGAAGCGTGCCCACGGTTTGCCCACAACCCGACGAAGGTTCAGTGATCGAGGGAGACCTCAGGTCGGACCGCATCTGCGCCAATACCGGACTGCTCGTACCTCTGTGATCACTTTGAGCTGACCCATTCGGGTTCAAATCCCACCGGTTCCGCTCTGAGATAGAGACCGCCCCATGAGGGCGGTCTCTTTCTGTTCAACGGCCACTACCCCCGCGGCGCCCGCGTTGTCCCCCGGACCATCAAGTCGGGCTGGTACGTCTCGTGCACGGCCTCGGTGCGCCCCTGGACGCGCTCGAGGAGCATCTCGATCGCGCGGCCGCCCATCTCCTGGCCCTTCTGGTCGACCGAGGTGAGGGAGACCTTGGGGTGGGCCGCCATCGGCACATCGTCGTAGCCCACCACCGAGATGTCCACTCCGAGTTCGGTGATGGCGCCCAGCACGGCCAGTGCGAGCTCGTCGTGGGCGGCGAAGATCGCGGTGGGGGCGGTACCGGTCGCGACCGCGTCGCGCAGGAAGCGGAGCGCGAAGCCGGCGAAGTCCTCGCTGTCGCCGACCTTGGCGACGCGGATGTGCTCGCTGCGCCCGGAATCCTCCATCGCGCGGAGGTAAGTGCTCAGCCGCACCTCGTGCGGAGTGTGCGAGCGCTGCTCGCTCTCGACGACGTCGATGGTGAGGTGGAGCACGTCGTCGTGGCCGAGCTCGAAGAGGTGGTTCATGATCGCGAGCGTGCCGCGCTCGTCATCGCCGGCCACGGTGTCGTACGCGTCGGAGAGGTCGTGGCGGCCGAACATGACGACGGGGGTCCGCTCGGCAATGCTCTCCAGCCACTCCCGCGTGACGAGCGGGGCCACCCCGATCACACCGTCGACCTGTTGGTCGACCAAGGCTTCGATCGCCCGGTAGCCGACCCGGTTTCCTGCCTCGGCGGGAGCGATGATCAGCTGGTAGTTCGTGCCCACGAGGGCGCCGGTGGCGCCCAGGAGCACCTTGGCAAAGAAGGGATTCCCGAAGTCGGGTATCTCGATTCCGAGCGTGAAGCTCGACCCCCGCATCGCCCTGGCGGCGACGCTGGGGCGGTAGTGCAGCTCCTCGATGGCGTCGCCGACGCGCTGGCGCATCCCCTCGCTCACGCCGTAGGCATTGCGCAGCACCTTCGACACGGCGGCGCGGGACACCCCGGCGGCGCGAGCGACATCCTCGATGGTCGCCGCGCGTTCGCCGGGTTTGGCCATTGATCCTCCGCCGCAGCGCGGCTTTGCACGTGATTCCGCCCTGTCGCGGATTTTTTGATAGTAGCGGGTTGTAGAAGGGTCTACAAACGTGCATAATCGTACCCAGCGAATGTAGATCGCTCTACGTTTTGCCGCACTTCCCTCACCAAGTACCCCTTGAAAGGACTCTCAATGTTGAGAAAGCACCAGGGAACCACGCTCCAGCGATCGGCCTTCCGACTTGCAGCGATCGGCGGTGTGACACTGCTGGGCATCGGCCTCGCCGGTTGCGCGCCCGCCGGCGACTCGGGCGGCGCGACGTCGATCTCCTTCCTCGCCGGCGGCAACGACGCGGCCTCCATCGCGCTGGCCGACGGACTCGCCGACGCCTTCATGGCCGAGAACCCGGACATCACCGTCAAGGTCGACCAGCGGCCGACCGGGACCGAGGGCGACAACCTCATCAAGACCCAGCTCTCCACCGGCACGATGTCCGACGTCTTCTTCTACAACTCCGGTTCGCTGCTCCAGGCGCTCAACCCCGACTCGACCCTGCAGCCGCTCGACGACGAGCCGTGGGTCGCCGACCTCACGGACGACTTCAAGGTGACCGTCAGCACCGACAACGGGCTGTACGGCACCCCGTGGGGATCGACGTTCAACGGCGGCGTGATGTACAACAAGAAGGTCTACGAGCAGCTCGGGCTCGAGGTTCCCGACACCTGGGACGAGTTCATCAGCAACAGCCAGGCGATCAAGGCGGCGGGGATCATCCCGATCCTGCAGTCCTACGGAGACACCTGGACGAGCCAGCTGTTCGTGCTCGCCGACTTCGCCAACGTGGCTGCGGCAGACGCGAACTGGGCCGACGACTACACCAACAACAAGGCCAAGTACGCGGATGCCCCGGCCTTCGCCGCGTTCGAGCACACCGCGGAGGTGCACGAGCTCGGGCTCCTGAACGAGGACTTCGCCTCGCTCACGAACGTCGACGCGCTCAAGCTCCTCGCGACCGGCGAGGCCGCCCAGTACCCGATGATCACGGCCGTCATCGGCAACGTCATCCAGAACAACCCGGACAACGTGGACGACATCGGCTACTTCGCGATGCCGTCGGACGCGGGGGACTCGCAGGCGACTGTCTGGATCTCGAACGCCGCCTACATCCCGAAGAGCACGACCGGCGCCAAGCTGGAGGCCGCGAAGAAGTTCCTGGCCTTCATCAACTCGCCGGCCGGCTGCGACGTGCAGAACTCGGCCGCGGTGGCTGCCGGTCCGTACGCGATCAGCACCTGCAAGGTTCCGGATGACGCGCCCGCCCTGGTCGCCGACGAGCTCGCCTACCAGGACGCAGGCAAGACCAGCCCGGCGCTCGAGTTCCTGTCGCCGGTGAAGGGGCCGAACCTCGAGAAGATCCTCGTCGAGGTGGGCTCCGGCATCACCACGGCCGAGGCCGGGGCCGGGCTCTACGACAATGACGTGAAGGCACAGGCGCAGCAGCTCGGACTCCCGGGCTGGTAGACCTCTGACAGGGCGGGGCCGCGCGCTCGTGCGGCGGCCCCGCCTTCCATCCCGACAATGACGACGGAGATCACGACATGACGACGGCAGCCCTCGCGCCACCCCGCAAGAAGATGAGATCGACGTACCCGTCGTGGTTCTACATCCCGGCGGCCGCGCTCTACTTCGTGTTCTTCGCCGTTCCGACGTTCGCGTCGTTCTACTTCTCGCTCACCCGCTGGTCACTGTTCAGTGTTCAGTTCGTCGGCCTCGCCAACTTCGTCACGTTCTTCCAAGACCCTCAGCTCTACAACGCGTTCCTCCACACCTTCATCTACGGCTTCCTCACCTCCGGGCTGAAGGTCGTGATCGGGTTCGCACTCGCCGTGCTGCTGACCTCGCCCATCCTCGGGCGCGGCTACCTCCGGGCGGTCGTGTTCTTCCCGGTGCTGATCTCCACGATCGGCGTCGGCATCATGTTCAAGTCGCTGCTCGACCCCTTCCACGGGCTCGTCAACGGCATCCTCGGGTTCTTCGGCCTGCCGCAGCCGGGCTGGTTCACGGATCCGGCCCTCGCCCTGTTCACGATCGCCGGCGTCGACGTCTGGAAGGGCGTGGGCATCGCGACCCTGATCTTCATGGCGGGCATCGTCGCGATCCCGACCGAGTACTACGAGGCGGCACGGATGGACGGCGCCAGCCCCTGGCGCATCCTGCGCACCATCACCATCCCGCTGTCACGGGCCGCGACCGGCACCGTCATCATCCTCTCGCTGATCGGCGGGCTGCGGTCGTTCGACCTGATCTGGGCCACCACCGGGGGCGGCCCCGGCTTCACGAGCGACGTGATCGCGTCGGTCATCTACAAGCAGTACCAGGCGGGGTTCTACGGCCTCTCGACCGCGGGCAACGTCGTGCTGTTCATCGTCGTGACCGCGATCATGGTGCCGATCTCGTACTTCATCAACAGAAGGCCGGTCGAGCTGTGAAGCGCCAGCGCGCCCGCAAGTGGACTGTGGGCATCATCGCGATCACCGTCTCAGTGGGCGTCTTCCTCGTGCCGTTCGCGTTCGTGGTGCTGCAGGCGTCGAAGACCTCGACCGAGGCATCCGACCAGTCATTCTCGCTGCCCACTCAGTGGCAGTTCTTCGAGAACCTGGTCGCGGTGCTCGCAGCCGGCGACGGCCTGATCTGGCGCGCGTTCCTGAACAGCGCGATCCTCACCGTGGGCTCGGTCGCCCTCATGGTCGTCGTGTCGGCCATGGTCGGCTACGTGCTGCAGCGCAAGCGAAGCCGCATCAACCCGGTGGCCAACTTCCTCATCCTGGCCGGGCTCATCGTGCCGCCGGCCGTCGTGCCCACGATCTGGCTGCTGCAGGGCATCGGCCTGTTCAAGACCATGCCCGGGATGATCCTGATCGAGGCAACCTTCGGGCTGTCGTTCTGCATCCTCCTGTTCCGGGCCTTCGTCGGCACGATCCCGAAGGAGCTCGACGAGGCCGCGATCATCGACGGCGCGGGCCCGATCCGGCTCTTCTTCCTGGTGATCGTGCCGCTGCTGCGGCCTGTGATGGTCACCGTGATCGTCGTGCAGTCGGTGTTCGTGTTCAACGACTTCAGCGGGCCGCTCTACTTCCTGCCCGGGTCGGAGAACGCGACAGTGCAGCTGACCCTGTACCAGTTCCAAGGGCAGAACATGAGCTTCCCGAACCTGCTGTTCATGGACATGCTGCTCATCACCATCCCGCCGCTCGTGGCCTTCATCTTCTTCAACCGGCAGATCGTCGCCGGCCTCACCAGCGGCGCAGTCAAAGGCTGACCGCGCTTTTCTCGCCTCAACTCGACAGGAACCACATGAACTGGCACGCCCGCATGATTGCCGCCGACCTCGATTTCGACGGTGCGCCGTTGCTCCGGCGCGAGTTCGTTCTCGACGGCGGGCACGGCGAGGTGGTCGCGGCGAAGCTGACCCTGAGCGCTCTCGGCGTGGTCGAGGCCTGGCTGAACGGCCAGCGCGTGTCGCCCGACCTCCTCACCCCGGGCTGGACGAGCTACGAGTGGCGCGTGCGCTACAGCGAGTACGACGTGACCGGCCTCCTCGCTGGCTCGAACGTGCTCGGGCTCGCGCTGGGCAACGGCTGGTACCGGGGCCGGCTCGGGTGGTCGGGAAAGAACGGCATCTACGGCGACACGCTCGGCGCCTTCGCGCAGCTGGAGGTGCGCTACGCGGACGGGCACGTCGGGGTGGTCGGCACCGATGACAGCTGGACGTCGGGGCCGAGCGCCGTCACCGCCAACGACCTCTACGACGGGCAGACGATCGACGCCCGGCGCGACGGCACGGCCTGGCTGGAGCCGGGGTTCGACGCCGACGGCTGGACCGGCGTGCACGAGCTCGACTTCGACCTCGCCACGCTGGCCCCGAACACGGGACCGGCCGTGCGCCGGTTCGCCGAGGTCGAGCCCGTGACCATCGCGACGTCGCCCTCGGGGGCCACCCTGGTCGACTTCGGCCAGAACCTCGTCGGCTTCGTGCGCGCCCGGGTGCAGGGGCCGGCCGGAGCCGAGATCGTCATCCGCCACGCCGAGGTGCTCGAGCACGGGGAGCTCGGTACCCGCCCGCTTCGCAGCGCGCTGGCGACGGACCGCTACATCCTCAGCGGCGGGCTCGACGAGTTCGAGCCCACCTTCACCTTCCACGGGTTCCGGTACGCCGAGATCTCGGGGTGGCCGGGGGAGCTCTCGGCGGAGAGCATCACCGCCGTCGCGGTGGGCTCCGAGCTCCAGCGCACGGGCACTTTCGCGTCGTCGAACCCGCTGCTGAACAGGTTCCACGAGAACGTCGTGTGGGGCATGCGCAGCAACTTCCTCAGCGTGCCGACCGACTGCCCCCAGCGCGACGAGCGCCTCGGCTGGACGGGCGACATCGCCGCCTTCGCACCGACGGCCGCCTACCTGTTCGACGTCGAGGCCTTCCTCAAGGAGTGGCTGCTGGATGTCGCGCTGGAGCAGAGCCACGCGAACGGGGTGATCCCGTACGTCGTGCCCGACCCGCTGAAGTACCTCGACATCCCCGCGGAGATCACCACCGCGCAGGAGTCCACAGCCGTCTGGAGCGACGCGGGCGTGTGGGTTCCGTGGAACCTCTACGAGGCCTACGGCGACACGGCGGTGCTCGAGGCGCAGTTCGACTCGATGGCCGCCCACGTGCGGCACGTGCAGTCGCTGCTCTCGCCCAGCGGCCTGTGGGACACGGGATTCCAGTTCGGCGACTGGCTGGACCCGGATGCCCCGCCAGAGGACCCGGCGGCGGCAAAGGCCGATACCGGAGTGGTGGCCACAGTCAGCGCGTACCACTCGGCGCGGATCGTCGCCGATGCTGCCGCAGCCCTGGGGCGCCAGCCCGAGGTCGTCGAGTTCACGGCGATCGCGGCCGGGCTGAGGGCCGCGTTCACCGAGCACTACCTCGATGCCGGCGTCATCCTGAGCGATTGCACCACCGTCTACTCGCTCGCCATCGTCTTCGACATCCTGAGCCCCGCCGACCGCGAGTTCGCGGGCAACCGCCTCGCCGAGCTCGCGGCGGCCAGCGGCTACCTCATCTCCACCGGCTTCGCCGGTACCCCGTTCATCTGCGACGCCCTCTCGCAGACGGGCCACGTCGACGACGCCTACCGCCTGCTCATGCAGGAGGAGTGCCCGTCGTGGCTGTACCCGGTGACGATGGGCGCCACCACGATCTGGGAGCGCTGGGACGCGATGCTCCCCGACGGCAGCATCAACCCGGGCCAGATGACGTCGTTCAACCACTACGCCCTCGGCGCGGTCGCCGACTGGATGCACCGCGTTGTCGGCGGGATCAGCCCGCTCACCCCCGGCTACGGCGAGGTGCTGATCGCCCCGCAGCCCGGCGGGGGGCTCACCGAGGCTGAGACCGCGGTCGAGACGAGGCACGGCCGGGTGGCCGTGCAGTGGTCGATCACCGAGGGCGAGCTTCGGGTTCGGGCCGAAGTTCCGGCCGGGGTGCGCGCCACGGTGCGCCTGCCGGGCCGCGAGGAGTTCGCGGTCGAGGGCGGCGCGGTCGACGAGACCGTGGCCTGGGCGTCGCGCTAGGCCCGCAGCCGTAGCGACCCCGCCCGCTCAGCCGAGCGCCGGCCCCTGCGTACTGCCGTCGAGGTGCCACACGAGAGGCAGCACCGCCGAGGACTCCGGGGAGTCGTCGACCATGGTCGCGATGAGGGCGTCCCACTCGGGGTCGAGCGGGCCCAGGGACGCCATGGCCTCGCCCATGGCGTCCCGGCCGTGGGCGGTCAGGATCGTGTGGAAGAGGGTCTCGCCGTCGGCCCAGATGGTCCACTGGATGACCCCTGCGCCCCGGAGCGCCTCGGCCACCGGCTCCGGGATGCGGGAGTGGGTCGCGGTGTAGCGCTCGAGCTGGCCGGGCCTCAGGCGCGTGCGGTATCCGACGAGTTCCATCCGCTCAGTGAAGCTTGTTGCGTGGAATCCGTCAATCGACTATCGACTAGCGTGGTCTCACGGTCTACGAAGGGATGCGACGGCGATGTCGGAAATGGAAATCGGCCGAGAGCTGCTCTCGGACAAGGTGTACGACATGATCCTGGGGTCGATCCTCGACGGGACTCGGGCGCCGGGCGACCGCATCGTCGAGTCGGAGATCGCCCGCCGGCTCGGGGTCAGCCAGGCTCCCGTGCGGGAGGCGGTGAAGCGCCTCGTGCACGCCGGCCTCGTCACCTCGGAGCCCCGGCGGGGGAGCTACGTCACCGAGATCTCGCCGGAGGAGTTCGCGATAGCGCGCGAACTGCGGGCAGATCTGGAGAGTGTTGGGGCGCGCGCCGCCGCGGGCAACGTCTCGGACGGCGACGTCGCCTCACTCCGGGCGCTGGTCGACCGGATGGCGGCGTCAGTCTCCGCGGGTGACTGGGCAGGGTTCCGGCAGCTGGACATGGAGTTCCACCGGAGGGCGCTCGCCGTGAGTGGTCACGCGCTGCTGGCTCGGGTGTGGGATGCCCTCGAGCCGATCCTCGTGAGCCAGCGCGCCATCGGCGACCCGTCGTTCGCGGGCAACCGCTCCGTGATGGTCCAGTGGCACACGGATCTCATCGATGCCCTCGTCGCGGGCGACCCGACGGCCGCCGGCGAGGCCTTTTACGCCCACGCATCCGGCGCCCTCGAAGCGACTCCGTAGCAGTTCTTTGACAGCGGGGCAGCCCGGCGTTAGCATTCACTCAATCGCCTATCGATAGGCGATTACTTAATCAAGGAGGATTAATGACCCACAGCAAGCGAGGCGTCAAAGCCGCTTTCGCCATCGGGCTCGTCGCAGCGACGTTCATCGGCCTGAGCGGATGCGCGGCATCCGACTCCACCACCGGTGACGCCACCACCGGTGACATCCGCATTCTCGCCAACATCACTCCGGTGCTGACCAAGGAGTACTACGAAGGGCTCGTTCAGCCCTTCATCGACAGCCACCCCGGCGTGACGGTCACCATCGAGTCGCCGTCGGGCAAGGATGTGCAGTCCACGCTCCAGCAGGAGCTCGCCGCGGGCTCCACCCCCGACATCGTCGCGAGCAGCCTCGACAAGGTCGTAGCCCCGCAGATGACCGACTTCCCCGATGAGCAGTGGGTGAAGGACACGCCCCTCGTCGAGACCAACACGGTCGACGGCAAGGTCTGGCAGGTCGCCACCGGCGTTCAGATCAAGTCCCTCGTCTACTACAACAAGACCGCGTTCGACGATGCCGGAATCACCGACCTCCCGAAGTCGCTCGACGAGTACACGGCCGCGCTTGCGAAGCTGCAGGCAGCCGGATACATCGGGCTCGAGACCGCGGGCGAGTGGGTGACCTCCGCCCAGTTCGGCATGATGGCTGACCCGGGCGTGCTCGGCGACAACTTCAACTGGTACCAGGACCGCAACGACAAGAAGGTGACGTTCGCCGACAGCCCGTGGGCGACCTACCTCGACGCCTACGCGGGCTGGATCGCCAGCGGCGCCATCCCCAGCGACTCGCTGGGCAAGAAGTACGACGACTCGATCACCGAGTTCCTCTCGGGCAAGGTCGGCACGTACATCATGGCCAACTGGTTCGTGGCGAGCGCCGACGCGGCAACAGACCTTCCGTTCGAGATCGGCGTGTTCCCGGTGCCGACCGTTGACGGCTCGATCCCGAAGCAGGAGGGCGGTACCGCCCAGCCGTACTCGATCCTGAAGTCGTCGAAGAACCAGGCGCTCGCGATGGAGCTCGTCAAGTACCTGGTCAGCGACAAGACAGCGGTCGAGACCTCGCTCAAGTCGGAGGGCAACTTCCGCGCCGGATTCAGCTACCCGGGCAGCGACCTGAACACCGCGGTCGCCGACCTCCTGGACGCCGCTCCGGGAACCTTCAACGGCACGGCTCCCGGCCTGAACCCGGCCTTCGGCAACCAGCTGACGACCGTCGTGCAGTCGCTCTACACGGGCACCTCGGCGAAGGATGCTGCGGCGGCGCTCGACACGTGGTGGGACGCAAATGCCAACCAGTAACACCAACACCCTCGGGGCGGCCGCTGTTGCGGCCGCCCCGTTGGGCGGGGTTCGACCGCGGCAGGGCGTCGTGCGCGCCCGTCGGCGGGAGACCCTTGTCGACTTCGCCATGCTGACCCCGCCGCTGATCCTGGTCGTCGGCCTGATCATCATCCCGATCTTCATCGCGCTGTACCTCAGCTTCACCAACTGGGACGGCTTCACGCTGCCGGCGGAGCTGACCGGGCTGCGCAACTACATCCGCCTCACCCAGGACCCGACGGTGATCCGCGCCGCCGGAGTCACCCTGTTGATCACCGCGATCGGCACCGTGGCGTGCAACGTCGCGGGGCTCGGCCTCGCGCTGTTCCTCAATCGCAGTACGCGGATCAACTCGTTCCTGCGCGTGCTCGTCTTCTACCCCTACATCGTCGGCCCGGTCATCCTGGGCTTCCTCTGGTCGTCGATCCTCGGCGCGAACGGCGCGGTCAACTCGGCCCTCGGCGCTCTCGGCCAGGAGAAGCTGCCGTTCCTGTCCGACCCGACCTGGGCGATGGCCACGCTCATCGTCATCATCGTCTGGTCGAGCTTCGGCGTGAACGTCGTGCTCTACCTCGCGGGCCTGCAGACCGTTCCCGAGAGCCTCCTCGAGGCAGCGACCATCGACGGCGCATCCCCGTGGCAGACGTTCTGGCGCATCAAGCTCCCGATGCTGGCGCCCACGGTCACTGTCAACGTGGTGCTCGTCGTGATCGGGCTGCTGCGGGTGTTCGAGATGATCCTCGCCCTCACCAAGGGCGGGCCGGCCGGCTCGACGCAGAGCATTGTGGGGAGCATCCTCACCTCGTCGTTCGAGAACTCGCAGCTCGGGTACGGCGCCGCCCAGTCGGTGGTGCTGATGATCGTGATCGTGATCGTGACGGTGGGGATCACCGCCGGCCGCCGCCGCGCCGAAGAGGCGGTGGCAGCATGATCGCCCGCCGCACCGGCCGCTGGCTGTTCATCGCCGTGCTCATCCTCGTGATGGTCATCCCCCTGTACCTGCTCCTGACGAACGCGTTCAAGTCGCAGAACGACATCCTGACGGCGCCGTTCACCTGGCCGGCCGACGGATTCTCGTTCGAGTACCTGTGGCGCGCCCTCACGTCGACAGACTTCAACGTCGTCGCCGCCTACGGGGTCACGCTCCTCTTCGTCGTCATCGTCAACCTGCTGAACCTCGCCATCGTGGGCCCCGCGGCCTACGCGATCGCGCGAGGGGCGCGGAAGTACCACCGCGTCGTGCTGCTCCTGCTGCTGACCGGGCTGTTCATCCCCGGCTCGACGATCGTCATCCCCGTGATCTACGTGCTCAAGACCGTCGGCCTCATCGGCACGATCCCGGGCTTCTTCCTGTTCGAGACGACGCTCACCATCCCGACGACGATGTTCCTGTTCGTCGCGTTCATTCAGAGCATCCCGCGTGAGCTCGACGAGGCCGCCAAGATCGACGGCGCCACCCGATTCGGCACGTTCTGGCGGGTCATCTTCCCGCTGATGCGCCCGGTCGTGGCGACGACAGTCATCCTGAACTCTGTGGGGGTCTGGGGCGACTTCGTGAGCCCGCAGTTCCTGCTCGGGCCCTCGTCGGGCGTCTACACGGTGACCACCGGCATCTACGCCGCCATCAGCCGCCTCTCGACCGACTACACGCTCGTGTACCCGAACATGCTCCTCGCAGCAGCTCCCGCTGTGATCTTCTACGTGTTCCTGCAGAAGCGCATCATCGGCGGGCTGACGACAGGAGCGGTGAAGGGATGAGCGAGCCGCGCATCACCGCGAGCGTGCCCCTGCGGTCGACACCGGTCTGGGCCGTACTGGAGCGCCGACTGTTCGACCTGCTGGACGGCGCCTGGCGCGAGTTCGAGTCCACCTACTGCGAGCCCGACGGCCGTCTCGCGTACGCGGGACGGATGCACCACCGCGACGGGGTCGACGACTTCTACGAGCCCTTCTTCAACTGGCCGGTGCTGTACAGGCTGGGCGGGTCTGAGGACTTGCTGCCCGCCGTCAAGAAGCACTGGACCGGCGTGACGGCGCAGATGACCGAGTTCGGCTTCGTGAAGGACGAGTACGAGCTCGGCTACGACTGGTTCCACCAGGGCGAGTCGCTCATCTTCTTCTACGCGATCTGCGCGGCCGACCCGGATGACGCGGAGTTCCGTGAGCGGGCGATGCGGTTCGCGCGGCTCTACGCCGACCCCGCGTCGGGCAACTACGACCCCGCAACCCGGATCATCGTCGCACCGCATACCGGATCGGGCGGACCTCGCGCGGGACTCGGGACCGAGTGGATCGAGTACAGCGTCGAGCAGACCGGTATGAAGCCCTACGGGCTGCCGCTCGGCGACCTCGAGGGCATCGCCGCCTGGGACGACCTTGCGTCGGGCGACAACGCGCGCCGGATGGGCGATGCGATGCAGGACCGCCTGGGCCGCGGCGACACCGCCGTCAACCTCGCATCGACCTCCCTCGTCACCAACGCCTGGCTCTACGACCACGACCCCGAGTTCGCGGACTGGGTGCTCGAGTACGTGGGTGCCTGGCGCGAGCGGGCCGCAGCCAACGGCGGCCTGATCCCCGACAACGTCGGCCCCTCCGGAGTGGTCGGAGAGCTCCACGGCGGGCACTGGTTCGGCGGGCACTACGGCTGGGCCTGGCCGCACGGGCTACCGTCGGTCGAGATGGGCGCGATCATCGCCGCCGTCAACGAGACGATCATCACGGGGGACACCGGCAGCCTCGACATCGCGCGCGTGCCCCTGGACACCGTCATCGCCGAGGGCTTCACGACCACCGGTGCCGCTGCCGCCGAGAAGATGGGCTGGGGCTGGGTGCAGAAGATGGGCGTCGAGCCGGACGCCTCGATCCAGCTCGTGCCGTACCGCCACGGATCCGCCGGCTGGTTCGACTTCAACCCCGTGCAGCTCAGCTACCCCGTGTGGCTCTGGTGGTTGACGTCCGACTCCGCCGACCTGCAGCGACTGGCCGCGGTCGAGGCGGAGTCCGGCTTCGACTGGCGCATCACCAAGTGGTTCCACGACAAGGAGGAGCAGGGCCACGAAGCGCCCTGGATCTCCTACCTGCTCGGCCGCAATCCGGACTACCCGCGAGACGCCCTCGAGCTCGCGCTCGGGCAGGTCGCACGTCGGCTCGGGATGATGCGGGCCACCCCGTTCGGACCGCCGGACGACGACATCCACTGGTGGCAGCGCCTGAATCCGGTGGTCACCGAGGTGCTCACGCAGTTGACCACGGGCGCGCCGCCCGCGCTGTACAACGGCGGGCTCGCGCTCGCACGGGTCGTGTACGGCGATGCGCTGCGCGGGCGCCCGGGATTGCCCGAGGACGTCGCCGCGCTGGTCAGCGAGGTCGATGGCGCGGGCATCCGGCTCGAACTCGTGAACCTGGGCGCCGACGAGGCGCGCGAGGTGGTCGTGCAGGCCGGAGCGTTCGGCGAGGACCGCATCGACCGCGTCGTCTTCGACACAGCTGCCGAGGACTACCCCGGCAGCTCGGGCAGCTACCTCATTCCCGATCCCGCGGGCGCTGAGGGCGCCGCGACTCCCGGCGCCGCGCGGATCACCGTGATCCTGCCGCCGCTGCACCGCATCACGATGCGGCTCGACATCACCAGGCGGCCCTTCACGGCCGCCCACCGCACGTTTCACAACCAGGAGAACCACCGATGACTGACACCGACGACCCCACCCAGGTGTGGCCGCTTCCCGTGCGCGGCGAGCCGTTCCAGCGCGCCGACGCCGACATCCTCCGCCGTATGGACGCGGTCAGCGCCGCCACCGCGTCGGCCAAGCTCAACGGCATGGGCATCTCCCGCACCGCGGTGCAGGGCCCCGTCGCGCTCGAGACCGGGAGCCGCGTTGTCGGCTCAGCGCTCACGCTGCAGTTCATGCCGCAGCGAGAGGACGTCGCGAGCGGCCTCAGCCAGGAGTACGTTGAGCGCCACACGGCACTGTGGGCGGTGCTCGAGACAGTCCAGGAGGGCGACGTGCTCGTCGTGCAGGCGTTCGGAAGTCCGTTCACCGGATGCTTCGGCGACATGCTCGTGCGCTACTTCAAGCGGCGCGGCGGCGCGGGAATCGTGGTCGACGGCCGCATCCGGGACGCCGCGCGCGTGCGCGAGCTCGGAGTGCCGATCTGGTGCACGGGGACCACCCCGAACTACGCGTCGCAGGTGGACCTCTTCCCGTGGGCGTACGACGTGCCGATCGCAGCAGGCGGGGTGCTCTGCCTGCCCGGCGATGTCGTGGTCGCCGACGACGACGGCGCCGTCATCGTGCCCGCCGCGAAGGCGCTCGAGCTCGTCCAGTCGGCCGAGGACCACGAGAACTGGGAGGAGTTCAGCCGGATGCGGCTTGAAGAGGGCGCGCGGCTCTCCGACTACTACCCGCTCAGCCCCGACAGCCGGGCCGAGTACGAGGCGTGGCGCGCCAAGCAGCCTGCATGAGGACGGAGACCGTCGGGCGCACGGAGGTGCGGGTCACGAGTCTGGGCCTCGGTACGGCGCAGCTCGGCGATCTCTACGGCGTGATGCCCTCGGAGACGGCCGCCGCGATCGTCGATGCCGCCTGGGCGGGCGGCATCCGGTATTTCGACACGGCTCCGCACTACGGCCTCGGGCTCGCGGAGTCCCGGCTCGGGGCGGCGCTCGCGCGCCGCGACCGCAGCAGCTACACCGTCAGCACCAAGGTCGGCAGACTCATCGTCGAGACGCCTCGCGGGCCGGAGCGCCGGTGGGACTTCAGCGCTGCGGGGGTGCGGCGCTCGCTCGAGGAGAGCCTGGAGCGGCTGGGCCTTGAGCGGGTCGACATCGTCCTCGTGCACGACCCCGAGGGCCACGCCGACGCCGCGCTCGACGAGGCCGTGCCCGAGCTCGCCCGTCTGCGGGCTGCCGGCACCATCGGCGCGGTCGGGGTCGGGTCCGGAGACATCCGGGTGCTCGAGCGGTTCGCGTCCGAGGCCGATGTCGATGCCGTCATGGTGGCGGGTCGACTCACGCTGCTCGACCAGACCGCGCTGCGCTCCGTCGTCCCCGCCTGTCGCGAGCGAGGCGTCTCGATCCTCAATGCCGGCGTCTTCAACACGGGGCTCACCGCCTCGCCCTGGCCCGCAGACCACGACCGCTACGAGTACGAGCGTGCGTCGGCAGAGCTTCTCGCGCGCGCTCGGCGGATCGCCGAGGGCGCCACCCGGCGCGGCACTACGCTGCCGCAAGCGGCACTCAAGTACGCCGCGTCCGAGCGCGCGGTGGCCTCCGTCGTCGTCGGGGCCGACAGTCCGCACCAGATCGAGGAGAGTATTGCCATGATGGACGACGATTCGAAGCCGGAAGGCCTTTGGGCCGCGCTGGCGGAGGCCGCCCCGTGAGCCCCCGCGCCCTCATCGTGCGCGGCGGTTGGGAGGGCCATCAGCCGATCGAGTCCACCGAGCTGTTCATCCCCTTCCTGCTCGACAACGGCTACGACGTGCGCATCGAGGAGTCTCCGGAGGTGTACGCCGACGCCGAGACGATGGCGGACATCGACCTGGTGCTGCAGTCCGTGACGATGTCCGAGGCCTCCGACGACGCCATCAACGGCCTGCGCAAGGCCGTCGCAGCGGGCACGGGGCTCACCGGATGGCACGGGGGCATCGCCGACTCGTACCGGGCGAGCTCCGACTACCTCCAGCTCATCGGAGGGCAGTTCGCCACCCACCCCTCTCGACGGCCCGACCTCGTGCTGGGCGAGGAGAGTGACAACTACCTTCCGTACGTCATCGAGCTCACCGACCTCGGCCGGACCCACCCGGTGCTCGCGGGAATCGACGACTTCGCCCTGGAGACCGAGCAGTACTGGGTGCTGCACGACAGCCTGATCGACGTGCTCGCGACCACCACCCATCCGGTCCAGCCGTACCACCCCTGGCACCGCCCGGTCGTGTCGCCCGCGATCTGGACGCGCGACTGGGGAGCCGGGCGCATCTTCGTCTCGACACCCGGGCACAGCGTCGAGGTGCTCAGCAATCCGACAGTCCGCACCATCATCGAAAGGGGAGCGCTATGGGCGACCCGCACGGCATAGGCGTCATCGGCCTCGGGAACATCTCCCGTGCCTACTTCACCACCCTCGCCGGGATCGGCGGCGCGAAGATCGTCGCGGTCGCGGATCTCGACGTGGAGCGCGCCGCAATGGCGGCGAGCGAGACGGGCTCCGTCGCGATGACGCCGCAGGAGCTCGTCGCCGACCCGCGGGTGCAGACCGTGCTGAACCTCACGATCCCCGCAGCTCACGCGGAGATCGCGCAACTCGCGATCGCGCACGGCAAGGACGTCTACGGCGAGAAGCCCCTCGCCGCGACCCTCGACGAAGCGCGATCGGTGCTCGCCGCGGCGGCGGCCGCGGGCACGCGAGTGGGTGCTGCCCCGGACACGGTGCTCGGCACGGGCATCCAGACCGCCCGTGCCGCCGTGGACTCGGGGCTCATCGGCCGCCCGGCGTCGGCAACGGCCACGTGGGTCTCCGCGGGGCACGAGCGGTGGCATCCGCACCCCGATTTCTACTACCGCGCGGGTGGCGGGCCGCTGTTCGACATGGGGCCCTACTACCTCACCGCGCTCGTGCAGGTGCTCGGGCCGATCGTGTCGGTGTCGGGCGCGAGCTCGCGCGCCCACGACGAGCGGATGATCGGCAGCGGTCCGCGTGCGGGCGAGCGCATCCCCGTCGAGGTCGACACCCATGTCTCGGGCACCCTCGAGCACGCCTCCGGAGCGATCTCGACGGTGACGATGAGCTTCGACGCCGTCCGAACCACTGCCGCACCGCTCGAGGTGCACGGGGAGCTGGGCAGCCTGGCGCTGCCGGATCCGAACAACTTCGACGGTCAGACCCGGCTGTGGCGCACCGACGACGGCGAGCCCGAGGTGCTGCCGTACAGTGCGGGCTACGCCGACGCCGGCCGTGGCGTCGGGCTGCTCGAGTTCATCAGGTCGGGCCCGGCCGAGGCGCGCGCGAGCGGGGCTCTCGGATTCCACGTGCTCGAGGTCATGCACGCGATACTCGACTCCGCCCATACCGGCGAGCGGCGCACGATCACGTCGGCAGCGGAGCGGCCGGAGGTCGTGCCGCTCACCGCGGCGGTGGACTGGCGGCGGTAGCCCCGGGTGCACCAGAGTTGACCCCGTGCTCCTGCCCCGCGCTCGCCCAGAGGATCACGGGGTAGACCCCGCCGCCATCGCCGCCTTCATCGACGCGCTCGGCCAGACCGGCGGTGTGCACGGCGCCGTCGTGGTGCGCGACGGCGCGGTGATCGCCGAGGGGTGGTGGGAGCCGTACGGCCCCGAGCTCCGGCACTCGATGTACTCGGTGAGCAAGAGCTTCACCTCCGTCGCGATCGGGCTGGCCGTCGCCGAGGGGCGCCTGAGCATCGATGACCGCGTGATCGACCTGCTTCCCGAGGATGCCCCCGCCGAGGCATCCGGCCGGCTCGCCAGTCTCCGCGTGCGCCACCTGCTCACGATGACCACCGGGCACGCGGTCGACACCGTGGACTCGCTCCACCTCGCCGCCGACGGCGGCTGGGCGCGCGCGATCCTGGCGACCGAGCTGCCGCACGAGCCGGGGAAGGTCTTCGTCTACAACAGCGGCGCGACCTACCTGCTCTCCGCGATCATCACGAGGCTCACGGGCGCCGGGCTGCTCGAGTACCTGGGCCCGCGGCTGCTGGTGCCGCTCGGCATCGAGGGCGCGACCTGGCAGCAGTCGCCCGAGGGCATCGCCACGGGCGGCTGGGGGCTGAGCATCACTACCGAGCAGCTCGCGGTGTTCGCCGAGTTCTGCCGGCTGGAGGGGCTGTGGGCTGGCGCCCGGCTGGTCCCGGTCGAGTGGATGCGCGCGGCGACCGCCTTCCAGGTGCCGACCGACGACCCCGATCGCGACGAGAAGGCGCCCGACTGGCGGGAGGGCTACGGCTACCAGTTCTGGCGGAGCCGGCACGGCTACCGTGCGGACGGCGCGTTCGGCCAGTTCGCGGTGGTGCTGCCCGAGCAGGGCATGGTCGTCGCACTCACGAGCGGGCTGCCCGACGGCGCGCCGCTGCTCGACCTCATCTGGGAGCACCTGCTGCCGGGCGCGGCGGTCGCACCGGTCACGCCGAAGGCGCTCGCGCTGCCGCTGCCCCTCGGTGCCGCGCACGCCGAGCCGGCGCAGCGCACCCTCTCCTTCCCGCCGCAGGCGACGGGAGCCCTGCGCCGCTTCGCCCTGGACGGCTCGCCCCTCGACCTCGTGAATCTGGCGGGCACGCACCGCATCCCCGTCGGCCACGGCCGCTGGCTCGCGGGCGAGGTCGCGCACCAGGGCGTTCGCGTGCCGGTCGCGGCCGCGGGCGCGTGGGTGGATGCGGCGACCTGGGTCGCGCAGATCTGGCTCGTCGAGACCCCGTTCCGCGCGACGCTCACCCTCACGGACGACGGCGCAGACGTGCGGCTGGATGCCACGCTCAACGTGTCATTCGGACCGGTAGAGTTCGCGGCGCTGCAGGGCGGCCTCAGCTCGGGAATCGTCGAGCGGGCCGGATCCGGCGCCGACTGGACCCTCACGGTGCAGATCACCGAGGCCGGGGCTGTCACGCTGGAGCTCGCCGAGGGCTAGCCGCGCGCCGTGCTCTCCCGCACGAGCACCTGGTGCGGCGCGATGACTTCCTCCGCCGCGACCTCCGGGTCGTCGATGCGCGCCACGATCCGGGCGACGGCGTGGTGGGCGATGAAGGGGGTGTCGAGGGAGACGGTCGTGAGGGTCGGCCGTGAGTAGCGGCCCTCCTCGATGTCGTCGATGCCGATGATCGCGACATCCTCCGGCACGCTCAGGCCGGCGTCGAACACGGCGCGCATCGCGCCCATGGCGAGCAGGTCGGAGTAGCAGAAGATCGCGTCCGGCCGGGGGTCGAGGCTGAGGAGGGCGCGCGCCGCGTCATAGCCGTCCGCGCGCCGGTAGTGCGGCGCCGGTCGCTGGTAGTCGGGTTCGACCGGGATGCCCGCCTCGCGCAGCGCGGACTCGTAGCCCTCGGTGCGCTGCTGCGGCGTCGAGTAGCTCTCCTGGGGCTGCGCGCCGATGGCCGCGATCCGGGTGCGGCCGAGGTCGATGAGGTGGCGCGTGGCGTCGTGGGCGGCGCGCACGTTGTCGATGGCGACGTGGTCGTAGCGCCCGTCGAAGTCGTGCTCGCCGAGCAGCACGAGCGGCATGCTCGTGCGGCTGTTCATGTCGAGCAGCTCGGCCTTGGTGACGAGCGGGCTGAACAGGATGCCGTCGAAGAGCATCGTTCGGTCGCCGCCGGTGAGCAGCTCCCGCTCCCGCTCGTGGTCGTGGCCGGTCTGGTCGATCATGACGCGGTAGCCGAAGTCCGCGGCGGCGGTGATGACGTCTCGGGCGAGCTCGCTGAAGTAGGGGACGTCGATCTCCGGGACGACGAGCGCGAGCATGCCCGTGCGGCCCGTGCGGAGGGTGCGCGCCACGGGGTTGGGGCGGTAGTCGAGCTGCTCGATGGCGTGGAGGACGCGCTCGCGCATCCGGTCGCTCACATGCTCGTAGCCGCTCACCACGTTCGACACGGTGCGGATGGAGACCTGCGCGAGGTCCGCGACATCGCGGAGTGTGGCGGGCATGCGGCTCCTTCCGGTCGGTTTGATCATAGCGTTTGCAACGTAAGCAAACTTGGGTTACAGTTTTGCACACGTTGGCAAACGCAGGACGTCCTGATCGGCTGCACCCGAGAATCGATACAGGTTCGAGAGCGGATCCGGGATGTCACATCACAAAGGAGTGTTCATGCACCAGCACAGCCCGCGGCGGAAGGCGAACCGCCGCTTCGCCCGGCTCGGATCCCTCGGGATCGCGACAGTCGTCGCCCTAGGCCTCACCGCCTGCGGCCCCTCCATCGGCACGCCCGACGAGCCCGACAGCTCCAAGCTGCAGGCTCCCACCGACCCGAAGGGCGAGATCACGATCTGGGACCGCTCGGGCGACCTCTTCGAGGTCTTCGACGCCGTGATCGCGAAGTTCAACGAGAAGTACCCCGACATCACGGTCAACCACGAGGCAGTCGACATCGGCGCCAAGCTGCAGAACACCCTCATCACGTCGACCGACGTGCCCGACGGCGTCTTCCTCGACGACTCGCTCGTGCCCGGCTACGCCGACTACCTGTGGGACCTCAGCGACGTGCTGGACCCGTACCTCCCCGACATCGCGCAGCAGAAGGTCGACGTCAACTCGCTCGACGGCGGCATCTACGGCGTGCCGTGGGATCTCGACCCGGGCCTGCTGTTCTACAACGCCACGGCCCTCGAGGCCGCCGGCATCGACGCGGAGTCCATCGAGACCTACGACGACCTCCTCCAGGCAGCGCGCGACTACAAGGCGTTCAAGCCGGATGCCGGCCCCATCCACCTCGAGCAGAGCGCCTTCCTCGGCCAGCTGCAGCTCGAGATGTACGCGAGCCAGCTCGGCACGAGCATCAGCGACGAGAACGGGGAGCTGCGCATCGACTCGCCCGAGTACGAGCAGATCCTGACCTTCCTCGACACCGTGCAGAAGGAGGGGCTCGGCACTCGCGCGGAGTACCTCGGCCCGACGGATATCGCGACGCTCGAGTCCGGCCAGCAGGTGTTCTTCCCGTGGGCGCAGTGGTTCGACTTCGCGCCGCAGCAGCTGCTGCCGGAGACCAGCGGCGACTGGCGGGCCATGCCGCTCCCGGCCTGGTCTGACGGCGGCGCGCGCTCCGGCGCGATGGGCGGATCGTCGTTCATCGTCCCGAAGGATGCAGCGGAGCCCGGCCTCGCGTGGCTGTTCTACGAGTTCCTGGTGTTCGACGAGGCGGGCTACACGGCCGTCTACGGCCCCAACTCGGTGTACCCGGACGGCCTCAACACCTCGATCCCGAGCTACGGCCCCGCCGCGAACGCCGACAAGCCGCTGTTCGGCACCGTCGACGCGCTCGGCGGCCAGGACTTGTGGAAGGTCGCCGTCGAGGCGGGCGCGCAGATCCCCGGTAGTGCTCCGACGCCCACGTGGTGGGCGGGCGCCGTCGACTACCTCGGCAACAACATCCAGAAGATGCTCGATGGCACCATGACGCCCGACGAGGTGATCTCGGTGTCCACCAAGGACATCCAGACCAACCTCGTGGATCGCCAGTAGGAGACAACTATGACCCAGACGCTGCAGGGAGGGCCCCGCAGGTTCTCCCTGCGGCGCCGCGGGGCGCCCTACCTCTTCATCGCCCCGTTCATCGTGATCTTCGCGCTGTTCAGCGTGTACCCGCTCACGTTCGCACTGCGCCTGAGCTTCACCGACTGGCGCGGCACCGGCTCGGCCACCTGGGTCGGGTGGGACAACTACGCCTACCTGCTCACGAACCCGGCGTTCTGGTCGTCGTTGGCCAACTCGGGCGTGCTGTGGCTGCTCATCATCCCGGCGCAGGTCGTCGTCGGCCTGCTCGCGGCGGTGCTGCTCAACAACGCGAAGCTCAAGCTGCGCGGCTTCTACCGCACGGCCTTCATCGTGCCGTTCGTCACGCCGCTGGTCGCGATCGCCCAGATCTGGATCGTGGCCTTCGACCAGAACTACGGCCCGGTCAACGACCTCCTGAACCTCGTCGGCCTGCCGGACATCGGCTGGCTCACCACCAGCGAGTGGTCGAAGCCGACGGTCGCGCTGCTGTTCCTGTGGAAGACGACCGGATTCGCTATCATCATCCTGCTCTCCGGGCTGCAGTCCATCGACGGCACGGTCTACGAGGCCGCCGCCCTCGACGGGGCCTCGCGCATCCGGCAGCTCTGGAGCATCACCGTGCCGCTCATCCGCCGCACGCTCATGTTCCTCGTCGTGCTGCAGACCCTCGCGGTATTCCAGATGTTCACGGAGCCGTTCGTGGTCACCAAGGGCGGCCCGTACAGCTCGACGACCACGGCGGGCCTCTACCTGTACACCCACATCACGCGGGCCGATCTCGGCACGGGGGCGGCCAACTCGTTCCTGCTCGTGATCGTCGTGATGCTGCTGTCGCTCGTGTTCGTGCGCCTGCTGAGAGCGAAGGACTGAGATGACCGCAACCTACGAGAGCCGCGGCTCGCGCATCCGGTCCGTCCTCGGGTCGCAGGCCTTCATGGTCGTGCTCACCCTGCTGTTCCTGAGCCCCGTGGTGTGGGCGGTGGTCTCGTCGTTCAAGCCGGCGATCGACATCATCCGCGACCCCCTCGGCTTCGACCCCACGACCTTCAACCTCGACAACTTCAGCGCGATGTTCGGGGATGTCCCGCTCGGAACCGGCTTCCTGAACACCGCGATCGTGCTCGTGCTCAAGGGCTCGATGATCCTGTTCCTCGCCCCGCTCGCCGGGTACGCGTTCGCGAAGTACGACTTCCCGCTGAAGAACGTGCTGTTCGGCACTGTGCTCGTCACGCTCACCCTGCCGATCGTGGTGCTCATCATCCCGCTGCTGCTGGAGATGAAGGAGTTCAACTGGATCAACACCTTCCAGGCGCTCGTGCTGCCCGACTCGTTCAACCTCGCGTTCGCGATCTTCTGGATGCGGCAGGTGATCTCCTCCGTGCCCGACGAGCTGCTGGACGCTGCGCGCGTGGACGGTGCCGGAGAGTTCGGCATCTTCTGGCGCATCGTGCTGCCGGTCATCCGGCCCGGCCTCGCCGGCCTTGCCGTGCTCACGGTCATGAACATCTACAACGACTTCGTGTGGCCGGTGGTCGTAACCACGTCCGACAGCATGCAGACACTGCAGGTCATGCTCTCCACGCTCGCGCAGAACATCGCGGGCAACACGATCGGCACCGACTACGCGACGATCACCGGCGAGCTGCTCGCCGCCTCCTCGATCGCGCTCATCCCCCTGCTCGTGATCTTCATCGTGCTGCAGAAGCACTTCATCAACGGCATCCTCGCCGGAAGCGTCAAAGGCTAACCGAAAGGCACCACACGCATGTCCACCGTCATCCCCAAGGCCGAGTATCCGCGGCCGGATCGTGATCGCTCCGAGCGCTGGCTGAGCCTCAACGGCCAGTGGCAGCTCGAGAGCAGCGCGGGCGCGCAGCCGATCACCGTGCCTTTCGCGTGGGAGACCGCCGCCTCGGGCGTGGGGCGCACCTGGCTCGAGGAGGCGACCTACCGCCGCACGATCGAGGTGCCGGCCTGGGGCGACTCGCGGGTGTTCCTGTGCTTCGGGGCCGTGCACCACCGGGCGACCGTGTCCATCGACGGCGTGCAGGTCGGAACCCACCAAGGTGGTTACACCTCGTTCGAGTTCGACGTGACCGGCATTGCGGCCGGCACCGTCGAGCTCGTCGTCGAGGTCGAGGCGCCCGCCGACAAGCGCGAGCTCCCGCACGGCAAGCAGCGCTCGATCCCGCGCGACGACTACGACGGCGTCTCGTTCACCCCCACCTCCGGCATCTGGCAGAGCGTGTGGCTCGAGGCGCGAGGGCGCACCTGGGTGTCTGCGCTCGAGCTGCGCGGCGACTCGCTCCAGTCGATCGAGGTGCGCGGGATGCTCTCCGGCGACGCCCCCGCGGGAGCTGCCGTGACCCTCGCCGGGGCGGGCGACTCGGTCACCCTCGTGGCGGACGGCGACGGCTCGTTCTCGGGCTCATTCGTTCCAGCATCCCCGAGCCTGTGGTCGCCCGCCGACCCGTACCTCTACGAGCTTCTCGTGACGGCGGCGGATGACCGGCTCCTCGCGACCGCGGGCCTGCGCTCGATCGAGGCGCGCGGCGAGGAGCTCTACCTCAACGGCGAGCGGCTGTACCTGCGCGGCGTGCTCGACCAGGGCTACTGGCCCGCGTCGGGGCCGACGGCGCCCACCGATGCGGCCCTCCGGGAACGCCGCGCAAAATGCCGATGGCGCGCACCAGCTTGGCCGCGTCGCATTCCTTTCGCACCGCCTTGCCGC
>JAODAQ010000026.1 GCA_025463515.1 Rhodoglobus sp. | reverse complement strand
AGGGTCTCCTCGAGCCAGTCACGCATGCGCAGCACCTCGGCGGCCTGGATCTCGATGTCAGACGCCTGGCCCTGGCCGGCGCCGCTGATAGCGGGCTGGTGGATGAGGATGCGCGCATTCGGCAGGGCGAGGCGCTTGCCCTTCGTGCCGCCCGCCGTGATGACCGCGGCAGCGGAAGCCGCCTGGCCGAGCACGACCGTCTGGATGTGCGGCCGGATGTACTGCATCGTGTCGTAGATCGCCGTCATCGCGGTGAACGAGCCACCGGGCGAGTTGATGTACATGCCGATGTCGCGGTCAGGGTCCTGGCTCTCGAGCACGAGGAGCTGTGCGATCACGTCGTCCGCCGTGGCGTCGTCGATCTGCACGCCTAGGAAGTTGATGCGGTCCTCGAAGAGCTTCGCGTACGGGTCCTGGCGCTTGTAGCCGTAGGCCGTGCGCTCCTCGAACGTCGGGAGGATGTAGCGGGCGTCTGCACCCTTGGCGGTGCCGCCGAACTGGAAGTCGTTCATGGTCAGTCCTTCTTGCCGGTGGCGTCGGCGTTCGAGATGTCGTCGTTGGTACCGCCGCCGCCGACCACGTCGGAGGCGAACTCGCGGAGGTGGTCCACGAACCCGTACTCGAGCGCCTGCTGCGCCGAGAACCAGTTGTCGCGGTCATTGTCGATGAGGATCTGCTCGACCGACTTGCCGGTCTGCTCGGCGGTGAGCTCGGCCATGCGCTTCTTCATGTCGAGGATGACGCCGGCCTGGGTCTGGATGTCGGCCGAGGTGCCGCCGAAGCCGCCGGACGGCTGGTGGAGCAGCACGCGGGCGTTGGGCGTGATGTAGCGCTTGCCCTTGGTGCCCGAGGAGAGCAGGAACTGCCCCATGGATGCCGCGAGGCCGATGCCCACGGTCACGATGTCGTTCGGGACGAACTTCATGGTGTCGTAGATCGCCATGCCCGCGGTGATCGAGCCACCGGGAGAGTTGATGTAGAGGAAGATGTCGCGCTTCGGGTCCTCCGCTGCGAGCAGCAGGATCTTCGCGCAGATCTCGTTGGCGTTCTCGTCACGCACCTCTGAGCCGAGCCAGATGATGCGGTCCTTGAGGAGTTGGTCGAAGATGCTCGAGACCAATGCCGGTTGGGCCATTGTTTGCGCTCCGTGTCTGTATAGGTATTGCAGTTATCGCTTGGTGACGAATCTATCGGAGCCCACTGCGCCGAACGGGCTTGTTCGCCTACGGCAGAGTGGCGCGTCTATCGTGGCTGACATGACCGGTGATTGGTATGAGCGCGTGTCCGCCGTGTGGGCCTCGGCCGGCGAGATGGCCGAGCACGATGTGGTCGCCGCGATCGACGAGCTGGTCGCAGAACGCGGGCCGGATGATCCGGCCGCCGTGTTCGAGGCCGCCTCTGCCCGCGACTACGCGGGCCTCGAGTCCGAGGCCGAACCGCTGTACCGCCGCGCGATCGAGCTCGGGCTCGACGACGCCGTGCTCCCCCGCGCCGTGATCCAGCTCGCGAGCACGCTGCGCAACCTGGGCAAGCCGAACGAGTCGGTGCGGCTCCTCGAAGACCTGCTGCAGGTGCATCCGTCGGACGAGTGGACGGGGCCGGCGGCGGCGTTCCTTGCGCTCGCACTCACCAGCCGCGGGGACGAGCGGGACGCGGCATCCGTCGCTCTCGCGGCCCTGGCCGACTACCTGCCGGTGTACTCGGCCTCGGTGCGCGGGTACGCGATCGAGCTGGCCTCGCAGGGCTGACAGGGCGTGTTGCCGCAGCGATGTCGGTGGCCGGGGTGACCATGGAGGCATGGCAGACATCGACATCCGCGAGCTCCGCGCGTACGAGCCCTACTGCGTCGAGTGCGGCGAGACCGGGCCCATCGAGACGAGCTCGTTCATGGCGTTCGCGTGGCAGCAGGCGCACGACTGCGCGACCGCCGCCCGCAACGCCGAGGTCGCGAAGGCTAGCTAGCGCTCGCTAACTCAGGCGCACGAACTCCCGCACGGGTGCCGCGACCACGGCCGCGCACGTGCTCAGCAGCGGCTCCGACATCGTCGCCGCGACGCCGACGACCAGCTTCTCCCCGCCGTGGTCGAGCTCCACGAGCCATCCGTCGGCTGTGGGCTTCTCGTCGAGGACGGTGAACCCGCCGATCCGGCGGTCGCCGGTCGTCTCGCGGGCGAACGACTCCGCGGCCTGGGCGACGTTGGTCAGTGAGGTCCTGCCGCGGAGCCACTGCGGCTCGACCTCGCCGCGGGCGTGCGACTCGATCAGCGCGGGGGCGTCGGCGGCGGTCATCCGGCCGTAGAGCAGCCCCTCGGGGAACACGATGAGCGTGGCGGCGAAACGGTCGCCGCCCAGGTGCGAGCACTCCCAGGTCTCCTCGGGGTACTGCCGCGCGAGCGCGGTCACGACCGGGCGGCCCTTCACCGCGCAGCACTGGTCGTGCCGGGCGTGGGTGCAGACGCACACGATCGGCTCGTCCGACGGCGTTCCCGTCGAGCCGTCAAGCGGCACTTCGAGGAGCTCGGCGGGGTCGTCGACGCTGCCCCACCGCACGGACTCGTGGCCGGGCCGCGCGTCGACGATCGCCCAGCGCCAGTGCTTCTGCTCGCGGCGCTCGTCAGCGCGGCGGCCAGTGCGGCGAATCGCGAGCGGTCGCATCCGGGCGCTCTCGATGCGCCGCACCAACGCCCGCCCGAGGTCGGGGTCGAGCCGCGACTTGAAGAACGCATGCTCGCCCCAGGCGCCGTCGATCTCGACGAGGAACCACCGCTCGCCGTAGCCCGCCGTCCCTGCGAGCGGGTCGTCGCGCTCGAGCGAGCGGTCGCTGCACGGGATCCAGCCGGCGGTCACAGCACGACCAGGACGCCCTCGCGCACGAGCCGGCGCGCGACCACGAGCGACGAGTCGCGGTCGAGCCCGGGGAGCTCGGCCGCGCGGGAAACAGCTCCGCCGAGCAGGGCTTCGACCGCGGAAGCAGCCTCGAGCGGCAGCGACACGGTCTTCGCCCGCCCCACGATGCGGACCTCGGTCGTGGTGCGCTCGAGCCGTGCTCCCCAGCCCTCGCGCCAGCGAACGGTCGCGCCGTCGAGCGAGCCGAGCCGCTCCACGGTCGAGATCGGCCGCACGGGAGCTGGTCGGGTCGAGGCCCGCAGCTTGCGATCAAGAGCGGCGGCGACGGATGCCCCATCCGCACTCCCCCGAAGGCGCGAGCTGATCGCCTCGACCGCGCCCGCCACCGCGGCCTGCACGTCGCCGAGCCCCACGGGCAGCGAGCCGCGCAGCGCCGGATCGTCCTTGAGCCCCGCCACCAGCTGCTCGACGATGTCCCACCGCGTGAGTGCGGCAACCCCGATGGTGAGGTGGATGGACGTTCCGCCGAGCGCGGTCGCGGAGTGGATCCACCCGCGCGGGAGGTACAGCACGTCGCCCGGGGCGAAGGTCGCGTCGATGGCGGGCGCGCCCTCGGCCTGAGCCGCGACATCCGGCGCCCGATCGCTCCACGGCTGGTCACTGAGCGGGTCCTCGTGCACGGGCGGGTGGATCACCCAGTGCTTCTCGCCGTGGATCTGGATCACGAACACGTCGTGCACGTCGTAGTGCGGGTCGAAGCCGCGGGATGAGGCCGGCGTCACGTACGCGTTGACCTGCGCCGGATGCCCGAGCTCGTCGATGAGCGTGCGGGTGAAGCCGCGCAGCGGCTCCCAGGTGCGGTGCAGCCCCTGCAGCACCAGGGTCGCTCCCCCGGCGAACTCCGCGAGCACCTTGTCGGAGTCGAGCTGGTCGCCCACCTCCGCGCCGAAGCCGGACGGGCTCGTGTACCTGCCGGGGGCGAGCAGGTCGCCCTCGTTCGCCATGCGCACGAACGGCGTGCGGATCGCGCGGTTCGCCACGAGCTCGTCGACGGCGTCGAGCGAGAACAGGTCGGCGAAGTCCTCGTCGAGGTCGGCCGCGCGCGCGAGCAGCGGCTTCCGTCCCCAGTATTCCGCCGCGAACGCCTCGGGGGTCACCGTGATGAGACGAGGGAGGGCGGCCCGGGCATCCGGACCGCCCTCAGGGTCGTTCGTCACGCGGAGCCGTCGGCCCCGCCGTCGTGGCCGCCGGGGTTGGCGCCGCCGTCAGCGGTGCCCTCGCCAGCGGAGCCGTCTGCGCCGCCGTCGTGGCCGCCCGGGTTCGCGCCGCCGTCAGCGGTGCCCTCGCCCTTGTCGGCCGAGCCGTCTGCCCCGCCGTCGTGGCCGCCGGGGTTCGCCCCGCCGTCCGCCGGGCCCTCGGCCTTGTCGCCTGCCGTCGTGTTGATGTCGTCGTCGTCAATAGCCACGTGGACCTCCGAGAAAATGGAAATGAGGACGGCGAGTTCGCCGTCCTCATTTCACATTACGCCCTACTTGTGGTCGTGACCGTAGTGCTCGTGACCCGGCTTGCGGCCGTGGCCGTCTTTCGCGGCGCCGTGCTCGTGGCCGTCGTTGGTGCCCTGGATGCTCGCGGCGGTGATCTCCTCGGAGTCGTCGCCCTCGCCGCCCAGTGCGGTCGCGGTGAACGCCGAGACGTCGACGTCCTTGCCCTTGGAGTCGACGACCTTCGCCTTGTCGAGTACGACGGCGAGGGCCTTGACGCGAGCGACCTCTGCGATCATCCCGGGGATCTGGCCGTTCTTGTCGAGCACCTGGATGAACTCGCCGGGCTCCATGCCGTACTGGGCAGCGCCCTGCACGAGGTAGGTGGTGAGCTCGTTCTGGGTGACCTTGACCTCTTCCTGCTCGACGATCGAGTCGAGGAGGATCTGGGTGCGGAACGTCTTCTCGCTCGACTCGGTGACCTCGGCGCGGTGCACGTCGTCCTCAAGGCGGTTCTCGTTCTCGAGGTGGCGGTGCACCTCGTCCTCCACCAGCTTCGGCGGAACCGGGATCTCGACGGACTTCAGCAGCTCGTCAACGATCTGGTCACGGGCCTGAGCACCCTGGCCGAAGGCCTTGGAGCGCTCCACCTGCTCCTTGATGTCGGCCTTGAGCTCCTTGATGGTGTCGAACTGGCTCGCGATCTGGGCGAAGTCGTCGTCGGCCTCGGGCAGCTCGCGCTCCTTGACGGCCAGCAGGGTGACGCTGATGAGAGCGGTCTCGCCCTCGTGGTCGCCGCCCAGCAGCACGGACTCGAACGTCGTGCTCTCGCCGGCGCTCAGGGAGTCGAGCGCCTCGTCGATGCCCTCGATGAGCTCACCGGAGCCGACCTCGTAGGAGATGCTCGTGGCCGAGTCCACCTCGGTGTCGCCGATCTTCGCGACCAGGTCGAGCTGGGCGAAGTCGCCCTTCTTGGCCGGGCGCTCGACGGTCACGAGGGTGCCGAAACGGCTGCGGAGTGCATCCAGCTCGTCCTTCACGTCGTCGGCGGAGACCTCGACGGCGTCGACGGTCAGCTTCAGGCCGTCGAGCTTCGGGAGCGTGAACTCGGGGCGCACATCGACCTCGACGGTCAGCTCGAGGTCGCCGGAGAAGTCCTTGACCTCGGGCCAGGTCTTGATGTCGGCCTCGGGACGACCGAGGACACGGATGCCCTCCTCGGTGACCGCCTGGCGGTAGAACTTGTCCAGGCCGTCGCTGACAGCGTGGTTGAGCACCTCTTCGCGGCCGACGCGCTGGTCGATCAGCTGCGGCGGAATCTTGCCCTTGCGGAAGCCCGGGATGTTCACCTGCGAGCCGATGTGCTCGTACGCGTGGGTGATGCTCGGCTTGAGCTCGTCGGGGGTGACTGAGATGTTGAGCTTGACGCGGGTGGGGGTCAGCTTCTCAACGGTGGTCTTCACGTTGTGGTTCTCCTGTTATCGATGGTCTAAGTGGTGAATCGTCGGGGCGACAGGATTCGAACCTGCGGCCTCTCGGTCCCAAACCGAGCGCTCTACCAAGCTGAGCTACGCCCCGCGCACGGATAGTACGGCCGCGAAAAAGGCCTTGGTCAGTCTACCTACCCGTCAGCACTGTTCTGCTGCTCGTTAAATCAGCCCTCAGCGAGCACGATCACCTTGTCGCCTGTGGAGAACGTGAACTTCTCACCCTTCTTCGGGTTCACGTGCACGCCGTACGCCTTCGCGGAGTCACGGGCATCCGCGGCGACGCGGTAGCCGATCGCGGTCTCGCCACGTCGGCGGGCAGCCTCGAGGACCGTGTAGAAGTCCACGCTCGCGCCCCCGGCGATGTACAACTCGGCCTCGTTCAGGTACACCTCGGGGCCGTCGGCAGAGAACAGCGTGTTGAAGACCTCGGTCAGCTTCTTGTTCTCCGAGACCTGCGAGAGCACGAGGCTGATCAGCTTGTCGCTGACGATGAAGTCGTCGGCGTTGGTGACCTCGGCGAGCTCGCGGTTCCTGTCGTCGAGCATCTCGCTGACGATGTTCAGGTCTGCGCCCGAGCGGTCCTCGATGTCGCGCAGCTGGAGCAGGGTGATGAGCGTCTTGCTGTCCGCGCGCTGCGCGTCGAGCGTCTCGCGGTAGGCGAGCACGATGATGTGGTCGTACGCCTCGACCTTGAGCGCGTCGAGAACTGCCCGGCTCGTGGCATCCCCGCGCTTGAACTCGATCTTGAGGTTCGCGAACGTCGGGAAGTCGGGCTTCTCGACATCCGCGAGCACCGTCACGCCGGAACCGGCCGGCACGTACTCGTTGAGCTCGCGCAGCATGCCCTGCAGGCCCGGGTTGTAGCCGAGTACGAGGGTGCGCTCCGGCTTGGCCTTGGGGGCCTTCTTGGTGCTGACGGATGCCGCATCCGGCGTTCCCGGAGTCGCGAGCAGGATCAGGCTGTCGTCCTCGGCGATGACGATCAGTTGGTCGCCGGCCTCGTAGACCGCGTCATCGGAGCTGTTGAGCTGCACGACGCCGGCCTTGACCATGCCGATGACGGACGAGGTCGCGAAGGCGAGCTGTGCCTCGAAGTAGGTCTTGCCGTACAGCGACGGCTGCTCGGTGAAGTAGATCTCGTCGCCGTCGAAGTCGAGCAGCTCGGAGTAGACCACGCTCAGGCCGCTCTGGCGGCAGCTCTGCACGGTGATACGGCCGATGAGGTCGGTGCCCAGCACCCAGTGGGCCTCGTCGCGGCCCACCAGGTTGGCGGCCTCGAGGTTCGCCTCATCGGCGATCTCACCGACGATGTGGTACGGCTCCGGATTGCGCTTGGGGTTGTTCGTGAGCGCGAGCGCGGTCTTGATGATGTCGGCGTCGGGGTCGGGGCTGCCCTCGGGCGCGAGCAGGATGATGCTGCGCGCCGTGTACGGGTTGACGACGTCGAGGTCGGTGAGGTCCATGGGG
>JAODAQ010000014.1 GCA_025463515.1 Rhodoglobus sp. | reverse complement strand
CGACCTCGCGCGTGGAGTGGGCGACCGGCCGGGCTCCGGTGAAGACGTACGCGCCCTTGGGCCCCTCTACCGAGGTCAGCAGTTTGAGCGCCGCCTCCTCGTTCTCGGTGTGCGGCGAGATCCACAGCCCGTTGCCGAGCGACCCGAACCCCAGCCAGGCGAGCTCGGTTCTGAAGTGGTGACGCAAGGGCCTGCTGTCCTCCGGCACGGTCAGCGCCACGAACAGCCACTGCCCGTCCCATTCCTGCGGGCGGCCGAACGACATGGTGCGCTCCCGGCCGGTCCTCAGGCCGGCTGCGGTCGCCTCGCTCACCTCGAGACGAGAACGCCGGCCGACCCGCTCGCTGGTCAGCCAGCCGTCGCCGACTCCGCGGGCGACCGCCTGCCGAGCGGCGGAGACCGAGGATCCCAGCGCGACCAGGCTCTCGACCAGCACCTCCTGCCAGACGAACGATCGCATCGGCAGGACGGCCTCCCCGAGCACGGTCAGCAGCAATGTCTTGGTGCGACGCGTCCCGCTGAGTTCCGGGTCGGACGGGGTTGCCATGCACGAAGAGTACACGGGCGACATGCCGCCGGGTCCGCCGCGACGTAATACAGCCAGTTGACGATCGTAGACAACCTGTAGTACGTTCCAATCGTCCGCCAGAATGGTGGGCACGCAGCGAACGGGCAAAGGAGCCGAGGTGAACGAGACCGAATACGCCGAGCGCAGTTCGGCTGCGGCCGACCGCCTCCGCCGCCTCGACGACCTCGCCGAGCTCCGGTCGCTCACCCGGCGGTACGTCCGCCGCCTCGCCGCACGCGAGTGGTCCGGCATGCTCGACGACTTCACCGACGACGCGATCGTCTCGATCCGCGACCACGGTGAACGCCGCGGGCGCGCCGAGCTGGCCGAGCTGTTCGAGCAGATGCAGGCGGCCGGTTCGCCGCCCGACGGCTACCTTCTGACCTCGCCCGAGCTCGAGCTCACGGGCGACGACACCGCGACCGGCATCTGGACGTGGAACCGCTTCTTCAGCGAACTGCCCGTTCTGGGCGGCGCCCTGCGCGCGACAGGTCCGTGGTGGGAGGGCCGGTACCGCATCGGCTACCGACGCGTGGAGAACCGCTGGCGCTTCGCGGACCTGCGATTCCGGCTGGCCGACTCGTCGGAGACGGCCGCATGACCGACCCCACGAAGGACACCGACCCTACGAAGGACCAGCTCGCCGCGCTCGCAGCACTCGAAGCCCGGATCGACGCGCTCGAATCGCGGGACGCCATAGAGGCACTGCACGCTCGGTTCGTCCGCGCCGTGGCCGACCGCGAGTTCGACAGCCTCGCGTCCTACTTCGCCCCCGATGCGACCATCGACATGCGCACACACGGACCCAAGCAGGGCTCCGACGAGATCGCGGCCCACTTCGCGCACATGGTGACCATGCCCCTGGTCGGCGCCGGCTACATCCTGAGTTCGCCCGAGGTCACGGTCGCGGGCGATGAGGCGGATGGCCGCTGGACGTGGCACCGCCTGTACAGCTCCGCAGACATCGCCGGGCGCGCCGTGCGCGTGTGGGGCGTCTGGGAAGAGGGGCGCTACGACTGCCGGTACATCCGGCTGAACGGCGACTGGAAGTTCGCGTACATGCGCTTCCGCATCGTGCGGCCCGACGCCGACCCCGAGGGCGCGCCCCTCCCCCCGAGGGAGTCGTCGTGATCATCGCGGACCTGATCCGTCGCGCGTTCGCGACGCACGCCGACCGGCCGGCCATCGCATCCGGGGACGTCGTCGTCAGCTATGCCCAGGTCGCGGACCGGTCGTACCGCCTGGTGAACGCGCTGCGTGAGCGCGGCATCGCTCCCGGAGACCGCGTCGCGACGCTCGCCGCGAACAACGTCACCAGCCTCGAGGTCATCACCGGCCTCGCGCTTGGCGGCTACGCGCGCACCGCCCTGCACGCCATGAACAGCGGCGAGGCGCACCTCCAGATGCTCGACGCGTCGGGTGCGCGCGTGCTGCTGACGACGATGGACTTCTATTCGCGGTTCCACTCCGAGTTCGCCGCCGCGACGCAGCTGGAACACGTTCTCGTGCTCGGCGCCGCGGACCCGGCTCTGCTCGACTACGAGGCGGTGCTCGCCGCGGCCGACCCGGCCGACGCCGCGGTGCCCGTGAGCGCGGACGACATCCTGCACCTGGCGTATTCGTCGGGCTCGACGGGCACGCCCCGCGCGTCGGTGCACACGCATGAGAGCTGGTCCGCCGTCACAGTCGACCACGCGACGATGCTGCCCCGCATCACGCCCGAGGACGTGTACCTCGCCGCGGCTCCGCTGACGCATGCAGCCTCGACCGTCATCTTCCTTCTGCTCGCGCGCGGCGCCAGCATCCAGATCCTGGAGCATTTCGACCCGGCGGATGCGCTCTCGCTCATCGAGCGCGAACGCTGCTCACTCACCGTGATGGTGCCGACGATGCTCGCCTCGCTCGCGACCCATCCGGACGTGGGCCGGTACGACCTGTCGAGCATGCGCGCGATCGTCTACGCCGGCGCCCCCATCTCGGCCGCGACCGCCCGCGCGGCCCAGCAGGCGCTGGGCGACGTGCTCTTCCAGACCTACGGTCAGAGCGAATGCCTGCCGGTGTCGTGCCTGACGCCCGAGGACCATGCTCTGGGGGTCACCACCGACGAGAAGATCCTCACGTCGGCCGGCCGGCCGTGCCTCAACGCGCAGCTGAAGATCGTGGATGAGGCGGGCCAGCCGGTCGAGGCGGGTCGGGTCGGCGAGATCCTGGTCTCCACTCTCGGGCGGATGCGCGGCATCTACGCAGATCCCATCGCCACCGCCGAGCGGATCACCGAGGACGGTTTCGTCCGCACCAACGACATCGGCTACCTCGACGAGCGCGGACTGCTCTTCGTCGTGGACCGCAAGAACGACATGATCATCTCCGGCGGGTTCAACATCTGGCCCGCCGAGATCGAGACCGCTCTTCTGCGGCACCCCGATGTCGCGGAGGCGATCGCGATCGGGATCCCGCACCCGCGCTGGGGAGAGACCCCGGTCGCGATCGTGGTCACCCGGCCCGGTTCGGCGGTGCAGGCCGACGAGTTGATCGAGCTCTGCAAGGCGCAGATCGGGTCGATGAAGAAGCCGACGCAGATCGTGCTGCGCACGGACCCGTTGCCGCGGAACGAATTCGGGAAGCTGTCTCGTCGCGCGCTGCGCGAGCAGTTCTGGCCTGCAGCGTCCCTGCCCGACCGCCAGGTGAGCGGAGCCTAGACCGCCATGATCGCGCGCCGAACCATGCCCTTCATATGTGACACAACCAGGACGATCGTCACCAAACGATCGTATGGGCCGGGCGCCCGCAACCGAAAGGACAGCCCACGATGACGATCACCGAGACCCACGAATTCGATACAGAGCCGCTCGGCAAATGGAGCGAGCCCGTTGAGTTCGTCGTCGACCGCGAGCGCCTTCAGGCCTACGCGCGCGCCACGAACGACACCGTCCCGGCCCACTTGGCCGGCGATGTCGCGAGCCCCGTCTTCAACGTGGTGCCCGCCTTCCAGGTGATCGCGCCGCTGACCATGAACATGCCACCCGAAGACAAGCGGATGATGGGTCTTCACGGCGAGCAGGACTTCCGGTTCCACCGTCCCATCGAGGCCGGCATGACGCTGGTCACGAAGGCCTTCCCGCTCGGGATCACCCCGCGTTCCACCGGTTCGCTGATCACCATCAAGGGCGTCACCACGACGCTCGAGGGCGAGTTGATCGTCGAGCAGTTCGTGACGGTGTTCATCCGCACCGCCATCGCGCCGGAGGCCGTCGGCGAGGAGCCGCCCGCACGGGAGTACGAGCGCGAGGCCGAGCCCTTCATCGAAGTGACCGAGACCTTCGACATCGACCAGAGCTTCCGCTACATGGGCGCATCCGGAGACACGATGCCCCTGCACTCGGACAACACCTTCGCACGGGCGGCCGGCTTCCCCGGCATCATCCTGCACGGCAACTGCACGTTCGCCTTCGCGACGAGAGCGGTGCTCGAGCACACCGCCGGCAACGACATCCGGCGCTTGAAGCGCCTGGCCATCCGGTTCAGCCGGTGGGTCACGCCGTACGACACCATCACGACCCGCATCTACCGCGCGGGCACGGTCGACGGCCGCTCCGTCTACAGCTTCGAGACCGCGCTCGCCGACGGCACCCTCTGCCTGAGCGACGGACTCGTCGAGGTCGAGGACTGATCCCTCGCCGCCCCAGCATCACCTCGCATCCAGAATGATCGATAGAAGGAGTGCACCCCGAATGAGCAAGGCACCCATCAGGTTCTCCGGCATCGCCGCCGGGATCCTCGTCGCCGGCGTCGTACTGGCCGGCTGCAGCACCACCCCGTCCACCCCCACCGAACCCGTCGACTCCGGCCCTGTGGCCGCGGACATCGTGATCGGCACCGGGGGTCAGCTCTCCAATGCCGACATCTTCCTCGGCATCGCGCAGGGCCTGTTCGACGACCAGAGCCTCACCGCGACGGTCCAGACCCTCACGGCAGGCTCCGACGCGATCCCGCTGCTGCTGAAGGGAGACCTGAACTTCGCCACCGTCGACATGGGCACGGCGATCAACGCCACCCAGCAGAACATCGGCATCACCACGGTCGCGCCCAACACCGTCGGCGTCCCCGGCAAGATCGGCTACGCGGGCATCATCGCCGGCGGCGACTCGGGCATCGCCAGCCCCGCCGACCTGGAGGGCAAGAAGGTGCAGGTCAACCAGCTCGGAGGGACGGCGGAGGTGCTGACCCGCGCCTCGATCGTCAAGGACGGCGGCGACCCCGACAAGGTGCAGTTCGTCGAGATCGCGCCGCCGGAGGCCATCCCCGCCCTGCAGGCCGGCCAGGTCGATGCCATCGTCGTGGGAGAACCGCTGACGACCATCGCGCTCGGCATGGGATTCAAGTACGTCTTCAACCCCGAGGAGACCACGGTTCCCGGCCTGCCGACGTTCGTCTTCGTGACGTCGACCGCGTATGCACAGCAGAACCCGAAGGTGGTCGAGGAGTTCCAGACCGCGATCCTGGCTGCGAACGCGGCAGCGAACGCCGACCCGGACGCCGTGCGCAAGACCGCCGAGACCTCGACGACCGTCGATCCGGCTCTGCTGGCCCAGGTGAAGGGTCTGCCCGTCTTCGGGGAGGACGCCATCACCGGCGATCAGGTGCAGGAATTCATCGACTTCCTGGTGAAGTATGGCTCGCTGGATGCGGCGGCGACCCCCAAGGGCGACGCCGTGGTCTGGGCGCCCTGACCCGCAGCACCTGAATACTCGTATCAACCGCACGAAGTAGTGAGGAGGACGTCATGACGGGACTCGACCTGAGCCGATCGGTGACGTCCTCCTCCTCTTCCGTTCGCCGGGTCGTGCGCGTGACCGCTCAGATCGGCGTTCTCGCTCTCGCTCTCGTCGTCTGGTGGTACGGGTCCGTATCGCTGCCGACCGGCGTGATGCCCAGCCCGGTCGACACCTTCGCCACCCTCGGCGGGTTCGCGCTGACACCCCACTTCTGGGCGACCGTCTGGGAGACGGTGTGGACCTTCCTCGTGGCGCTCGTGATCTGCACCGTCGTCGGGGTCCCGCTCGGGCTGGCGATCGGCTCGAGCCGCATCGCGACGCAGAGCACCCGTCTCGTGTTCGACTTCCTCCGCACGATCCCGCCGATCGCCATCCTGCCGCTCGTGCTGCTCATCTTCGGCCCGACGTTCGAGATGGTGCTCGTGGTCGTCGTCCTCGGCGCGATCTGGCCGATCCTCATCCAGTCCGTCTATGCGGCGCAACAGGGCGAGCCGCTTCTCACGGAGATGTCTCGCTCGTTCCGGGTTCCCCGGCGGTGGTTCATCACCCGGATCTTCTTCCCCGGATCCCTCCCCTTCATCATGACCGGGCTCCGGGTCGGCACCACCATCTGCCTTCTCCTGACCATCACCGGCGAACTGCTCAGCGGCGCGCCGGGCATCGGGTTCGAGATCGCCGACGCCAAGAACTTCCTCGACACCCCGCGCATGTACGCGTACGTGCTGGTGTCGGCGCTCCTCGGCCTGATCGTCAACGGAGTCTTCTGGATCGTGCAACGCCGCGTGCTCCGCTGGCATGCGTCGAACCGTCAGGACGCTGCCGCATGAGGGCGAAGCGCACGGGATGGCCGGCCACGCTCGCTCTCGAGCTGTGGCTTCCGGTCGTGCTCGTGATCGTCTGGTGGTTCGCCAGCAGCGCGAGTACGTCCGTGTACTTCCCGCCGCTGTCCTCCATCCTGACCTCGTTCGCCCACGACTGGCTCGATCCCGTCGGTCTGGCCAAGAATCTGGTGCCCAGCCTGCAATTGCTCGCCCTGGGCTATTCGCTCGCCCTCGTCAGCGGCATCGTGGTGGGCACGGTGCTGGGTCTGGTCGGCGGGCTCGAGCGCGCGACACGTCCGCTCCTGGAGACGTTGCGGGCGATTCCGGGCGTCGCACTGCTGCCGATCTTCATCGTGCTGTTCGGCATCGACGTGCAGATGAAGCTGCTCTTGATCGCCTTCGGCTCGTTCTGGCCGGTGCTTCTCAACACGATCGACGGCGTCCGCGGCATCGAGCCGCTGCTGCTGGATGTCTCGCGCGTATTCCGGGTCGGGCGGGTGCGTCGGCTGGTCTCGATCATCCTGCCCGGTGCGAGCCCGCAGATCTTCGCGGGAGCCCGGACCGCGCTGGCGATCTCGCTCATCATCATGGTCGTCAGCGAGACGGTGGGCGGCAACGGAGGAGTGGGCTACTTCCTCCTCGCCGCGCAACGCAACTTCGCGATCAGCTCGATGTGGGGCGCGATCCTCGCCCTCGGCATCCTGGGTTACCTGCTCAACATCGTCTTCCGGATCATCGAGCGGATGGTTCTGCGCTGGCACCGGCTGCAGCAAGCAAGATTGGAGAGTCACTCGTGACCACGACAACAGGCGAGGCCACCCTCGCCGCGCGCGGACTCGGCCACGCCTACGGCGGCCGAGCCGTCCTCGCCGACATCGATTTCGAGGTCGAGCGGGGCAAGTTCGTCTGCATCGTCGGCCCGTCCGGAGTCGGCAAGACCACGCTGCTGCGGTGTCTCGCCGGCCTGCAGCGCTCCAGCAGCGGATCGGTGTCGCTGAGCGGGCGCGAGATGACGGAGCCGTTGCCGGGGGTGGCGCTCGTCTTCCAGGACTACAGCCGATCCCTGATGCCCTGGTCGTCGGTGGTGCACAACGTGGAGCTGCCGTTGCGTGCCAACGGGGCATCGCGTGGCGCCGCCCGCACCGAGGCCCTGCGCGCGCTCGCGCTGGTCGGCCTGGACGAAGTCGCCGCCGGGATGTATCCGTGGCAGCTCTCGGGGGGCATGCAGCAGAGGGTCGCGATCGCGCGGGCCCTCGCCTACCGTCCCACCCTGCTGCTGATGGACGAGCCCTTCGCGTCCGTCGACGCGTACACGCGTGCCGACCTCGAAGACCTCATGCTGCGCCTGCAACGAGAGCTGCAGCTGACGGTAATCCTCGTCACCCACGACATCGACGAGGCCGTGTACCTCTCGGATCAGGTGATCGCCCTCAACGGCCGGCCCGCGACCGTGGCCGAGATCGTCGATGTGCCGCTCGGCGCCGATCGCGATCAGGTGGCCACCAAGAGCACACCGGAGTTCGCAGAGCTCCGCGCGCGCGTGCACGGCCTGATCCGCGGGTCGCGCGGGACGACATCATGACCGCCGCCCTCGCCATGACGGGGACGCACCACGTGCGACTGCCCGTCAGCGATCTGGAGGCGTCGCGCGCGTTCTGGCAGGGGGTGCTCGGGTACGAGTGGGACTTCGACTTCCCCGGAGAGGACGGTCCGGTGGCGACAGCCCTGCGCCACCCGAACGGCGGGCCCAACGTCGTACTGTGGCTGGACCCGGAGCGTGCACGCGCGAGCGCCGGCTTCACCTGGTTCGGGATCGGACTCCCGTCGGCGGCCGAGGTCGAAGAACTGCGCGGTCAACTGGACGCGCTGTCGATTCCGCACGGCGGCATCCAGGGCGCGTTCGTCGACGTCAAGCTCCCTTCCGTCGAAACCCCCGACGGCCACCTGATCACCTTCTACGTCAAGCCGTCGCCGCACTCCGTGGCGCCGGCCGGAAAGGCCTGAGCATGCTGTTCGTCATGACCGCCGAGTTCCTCGGCCAGCCCGACGACGAGCTGCTCGCCGCCCACATCGCGTGGCTCGTCCCGCAGTTCGAGAGGGGCACGTTCGTCATCTCGGGCGGTGTCGAGGGCGTCGGGGACATCCCGCCGTCGGCGCTCGCCGTCATGGAGGCGGGAAGCCGCGAGGAGGCGCTCGCCGTGCTCGACGACGAACCGTTCTTCCGTGCGGGCAAGGTGCGGCACGAGGTGCGGCCGTACGAGATCCGGGTCGCTTCGTCCGGGCTCGACGCGCGCCTGCCCGGTGCCGGCACGCGGGTCGTTTCGACGTCGGGCTCCGGTGGATGACGCGGCCGCCCGGGTAGCCGCGTTGCGATCCGAGGACGTCGCCATCGCCCACCTCGGCATCGAGGTGCTCGAGGTCTCAGCCGGATCCGTCGCCCTGGGCATGATCGTCGCCCCCTCGATGACCAATGGACACGGCATCGTGCACGGCGGATACCTGTTCCTGCTCGCCGACACGGCGCTGGCGTACTGCTGCGCCTCGCTCGATCGGCTCTCCGTCACGCGCACGGCGGACATCGCCTTCCTGGCGCCGGCGCCGCTCGGCGCTCGGGTGACTGCCTCCGCTTCGGTGCGGGCCCTTTCGGGCCGCACCACGATCTGCGACGTGCGGGTCGAGTCAGAGGGGGCGCTGATCGCAGAGTTCCGCGGGCACGGGGTTGTCGCCCGGTAGGAGGGAGGATGAGCCTGTGAGCGCCTTCCGCAAGACCGTGCTGCTGGTCGCCGTGCTCAACCTCGCGTACTTCGGCGTGGAGTTCGCGGTGGCTTCCTCGATCGGCTCGGTCTCGCTGTTCGCCGACAGTGTCGACTTCCTCGAGGACGCGAGCATCAACCTGCTGATCTTCTTCGCCGCGGCATGGTCCCTGCGGCGGCAGGCCCGCGTCGGCGGTGCGCTGGCGTTCGTCATCCTCGTGCCGGCGCTCGTCACCATCTGGATCGCGATCCAGAAGATCCTCGATCCGGTGCCGCCCCAGCCGTTGCCGCTGTCGCTCGCCGCCTCCGGCGCGCTCGTCATCAACCTGGCGTGTGCCGTCCTGCTGGTGCGCCACCGCAACACCCGAGGCAGCATGGCGAGGGCGGCCTGGCTCTCGGCCCGCAACGATGCCCTGGCGAACGTGGCCATCATCCTCGTCGCCGTCGTCACGATCTGGATTCCGACGGGCTGGATCGACATCGCGGTGGGCGTCGCGATCGGCCTTCTCAACGCGGACGCCGCCCGCGCCGTGTGGCGAGCCGCGCGCGACGAGCATCTCGCGCAGGCGGAGCCGGTGCCCTGAGCCGGGTGCCCTAGCCGTCAGGCGAGGCCGTGTGGGGCCGCAGGCGGGCGCGCCGCGAGCAGTTCTCCCGTGCCCTGCACGAGCAGCGGCCCGGCGGCGTGCGGAACGAGGACGGTGCTCCCGCGCGTGAGCGCGAGCGTGCCGAGCCTCAGCTCGCCCCCGAGCACGAGAAGCACGGCGAAGCCCGCCTCCAGCTCGCGCGACCCGTCGACGACGACGCGGT
>JAODAQ010000039.1 GCA_025463515.1 Rhodoglobus sp. | reverse complement strand
GGCGTTGAGGCCGAGAATGCCGCCGGGAAGCAAGTCGCGGTTGTACTGCTCTTCCATCTCGACCGCGTCAAGGATCATCTGCTTGATCTCGGTGGCGAACTCCTCGGTCTGCAGGTCGGGGTTCTCCTCCAGCACGGTGAGGATGAGGTTGATCCCGAACTTGAGGTGCAGCGACTCGTCGCGCACCACCCAGTCCATGAGCGAGCCGAAGTTGCGCAGCAGGTTCCGCTGGCGGAACGACAGCGCCACCATGAAGCCCGAGTAGAACCACACGCCCTCGAGGATCACGTTGTACGCGACGAGGTTGCGGACGAAGTCCTTCTTCCCCTCCGTGGTCGTGATGTCGAGGGTCTGCTCCGTCATGCGGCGGATGTACTTGACCTCGAACTCCTCCTTGCGCGCCATCGACGGGATGTCGGCGTGCGCGGAGTAGGCGGCCTCGCGGTCGATCGGGAACGTCTCGAGCACATACTCGAAGCTCATGCAGTGGTTGGCTTCCTCCCACATCTGCTTCGCCAGGTAAAGGCTGCACTCGGCGGCGTTCACGTACGGGTAGACCCCGAACGCGAGTGCCTTGTTGACGAGCAGTTCATTCGGGTTGAAATAGCTCATCAGGAACGTCACAGCGTGGCGTTCCTCGTCTGTCATCTTCTTGAAGTCCGCGATGTCCTCACCGAGTTGGATCTCGTTGGGGAACCACGTGTTCGCGACGGCCTGGTCGTACAGGTCCATCGCCCACTGGTAGCGGATCGGCTTGAGCAGCAGGCCCTCTTGCAGGCCGGTTCCTAGAATTCCCATGGTCGCTAGACCCCTTCGCTCTTCGCGCAAGCGCTCATCACTGGCAGCTCTCGCACTGGAGGTCGTCCATGGGGTCGGTCGGTACGTAGTACTCCTCGACCACGGCGCCGGATGCGCGGTCCATCAGTTGCCTGCCTTCGGTGCGAGGCCGCCGAAGCCACGACGGGCGGGCGCCGCAGCGGTGGTCGAGCTTGTCGAGACCTCGCCAGCGGGCGCGGTCGCGACGATGTCCTCCGACTTGTTGACCTTGACCGTGGACTGCTCGGCGGTGTGGCGCGGCTTCATGTGCAAGTAGTAGGTCGTCTTCACGCCCCGCTCCCAGGCTGCGAAGTAGATGTCCATCATGTCGCCGAGGTCGCGCGTCTCGAGGTACATGTTGCGGCTGATCGACTGGTCGATCCACTTCTGCGCGCGCGCCGCGACCTCGAGGAACGCGTACGGGGAGAGCTGGAAGCTCGTCTTGTACACGGCCTTGACGTGGTCGGGGATGGCGTCGATGCTCTGGATGTCGCCCTGGCTGCGGAGGATCGCCTCGCGGGTGGACTCCCAGAGGTCGAGCTTCTGCAGGTCGTGCACGAGGTTCGCGTTGACCTCGAGGAACTTGCCGTTCGAGGTCGCGCGGCTGAAGATCTGCGCGAACTGCGGGTCGAGGCCGGGGGTGGTTCCCGCGACGAGGCCGATGGAGGCGGTCGGCGCGATAGCCATGAGCGTGGCATTGCGCATGCCGCCCTTGACCTTGAGCCGCAGAGCGTCCCAGTCGAGGCGGGTCGTGCGGTTGACCTTGATCTCGATACCGCGGTCGGCTTCGGTGAGCGCGATGGAGTCGAGCGGCACGAGGCCCTCCGACCAGCGGCTGCCCTCGAAGTTCGGGTACGCGCCGCGCACCTTCGCGAGCTCCGCGCTCTCGTCGATCGCGGCGTAGGAGACGTGCTCCATGATCTCGTCGATGAGGTCGTAGGCCTCTTCGCTCTCGTAGCTGTAGCCGAGCTTCTCGACGATGTCGGTGAAGCCCATCACGCCGAGGCCGACTGCGCGGTTCTCGTGGTTCGAGAAGTCGGCCTCCGCGACGCTCGAGCGCGTGATGTCGATGAGGTTGTCGAGCTGGCGCACGGCGACGCGGGCGCTCTGCTCGATCTTGGCGAAGTCGACCTTGCCCGCGTCGTCGAGGTGGCGGGACAGGTTGATCGAGGCCAGGTTGCACACGGAGACGTTGTCCACGTCCTGCGGCAGCGTGATCTCGGTGCACAGGTTGGAGAGGTGGATCGTGCCCGTGTTGTTGTTGAGGGCGCGGTTGTTGATCGTGTCCTTCCAGCACAGCCACGGGTGGGCCGTGGTCTGGAGGGAGATGAGGATCGCCTTGAACTGCTCGCGCGCCGTGATCTTCTTGAACATGCGCAGCTCGCCGGCCTCGGCCTTGGCGACGTACTCGTTGTACTTCGCGGAGAACGCCTTGCCGTAGAGCTCGTTGAGGTCGGCGACCTCGAGCGGGTCGAAGAGGTACCAGTCCTCGTCGTTCTGCACGCGCTTCATGAACTCGTCGCTGATCCACACCGCCGTGTTGGCGGTGCGGGTGCGGCGGTACGGGTCGCCGGAGTTCTGGCGGAGGTCCAGGAACTCGGGGAAGTCCAGGTGCCAGTTCTCCATGTAGAACGCGAGGGCGCCGAACTTCTTGCCGCCGCGGCTGACGGCGCGCAGGATCGAGTCGATCGTGTGCATGAACGGGATCGGGCCGGTCGAGGTCGTGTTGTTCGAGCGGATGGGCGAGCCCTGGGCGCGCAGCTTGGTCACCGAGAGGCCGATGCCGCCCGTGCCCTTGGTGAGCCACATGACGTCGCGGGTGGTCTTCGCGATGTGCTCCATGTCGTCCTGCATCTCCATGACGAAGCAGTTCGCGAGCTGGGGGTAGATCGTGCCGGCGTTGACGAGGGTCGAGCCGGCCGCGAGGTACTCGAGGCTCGACATCTTCTCGTAGAACGCCAGAGCGGCGGTGGTCGGGTCGGCCTCGTTGAGCGACAGGCCCATGGCGATGCGCATCCAGAAGTACTGGGGGACCTCGAGAGCGTCGCCGTTGCGGCCCTTGATGCCGTAGCGGTTGTTGAGGGTCACAACGCCGATGTACTTCAGGAGCTCGTCGTGGGCGGGCTCCAACTGGGCGGCGAGGTGGTCGAGGTCGAAGAGCTGGGTGAGGCGGGGGTCGAGCAGGCCCTCGTCAACGCCGCGCGCGACGTTGGTCGCGAAGTGCGAGCGGTGCAGCTCCTTGAGCTCGGCGGCGGTCTCGTAGTCGCCCAGCACCCGCTTGTAGATGGTCTTGAGCAGCAGGCGGGCCGCGACGATGTCGAAGGCCGGGTCGTCCTTGACATTCTGCAGCGCCACCTGGATGACGGCCTCGTCGAGCTGCTGCGTCGTGATGCCGTCGAACAGCGTCAATTCGAGCTCCGAGGCGATCTGCGTCACCCACGTGATGTTCTCGTCGAGGCCCGCGCTGGCCGACTCGATCGCGAGGTTGATCTTGTTGGCGTCGTACGGCTCCCGCTCACCGCTGCGCTTGACGACTGTGATACCCACGAAATACTCCCTCTGCGTCCCGAAAACGCTGTCTGCACCCCAAAAAAGTGCCAAAACCGATACCCCCGGCCTGGCGGTTCCACCACTATATCTAGTTCCACCGACACTCTGCCAACCCCACATGTTGTGGGCGTGTCATCCACAGATGTGTATAACTTGTACTAGTTCTGCACAGGCTGTGAGGCAATCCGACACGCTGTGAAATCGCGAGATGTACCCCTGCCGACAGGCCTCCGCGCCGTCGGAGGCCCGGTCTAAGCTGGTCATCTTGTGAGCAGCTACGTCGATCTTCTGAAGACGCCCGGGGTCGGGCGCATCATCGCCGCGCAGCTCACCGCGCGATTCCCTAGCGGGATGCTCTCCCTCGCGTACCTCATCCACATCGAGCACATCCTCCATTCGTACGGCGCCGCCGGCCTCGTCCTGGGCGCGACGAGCCTCGGCCAGGCCCTTGCCGGCCCGCTCACGAGCCGCTGGATGGGCGTGTGGGGAATGCGCAAGGTGCTCACCCTCACCCTCATCGTGTGCGCGCTGAGCATCTTCACGATCGCGCTGGTTCCACTGACTCTCCCGCTCTACATGCTCGTCGGGTTCATCGGCGGCCTCAGCACTCCGCCCATCCAGCCGGCGGTGCGCACGATCTACCCGAAGATGGTGAACTCGCGCCAGCTCACCCCGCTGTTCTCCCTCGACGCGTCTGCGCAGGAGATCATCTGGATCGCCGGGCCCGTCATCACGACCTTCGTCGCGGTGCAGATCTCGAGCGTGCTCGCGATCTCCATCGCGGGCCTGTTCCTGATCGGCGGCGGCATCTGGTTCATCGCGAGCCCCGAGGTGGGGCGCGTGCGCATCCCGCGCAGCAAGCGCAGGTTCGGCGTCGTGCTGCGCAAGCCGGCCGTGCTGCTCGGCACGATCACCGGCTTCCTCCTCGTGGGCTCGTGCGCCGCCGTCGAGGCGGGCGTCGTGGCGGTCTTCGGCGAGGGCGGCCCGCAGTCCGGGCTCGTGCTCGCGATCTGGGCCATCGGCTCCATCGTCGGCGGGCTCTCGCTCGGGCACGTCCCGATCGGGCCGTGGGCCCTCGCGCGCCGGATGTTCGCGGTGCTCGTGGGCCTCAGCCTCGCGATGGGCTACGGACTCGTGGCCGGCCAGGGCTGGGAGTTCTGGTGGCTCTCGATCACCCTGCTCATCGCGGGCATCGGCATCGCACCCGCCCTCGCGGTGATCTTCGCCATCGTCTCCTCGAGCGTCAAGTTCAGCGACACGGCCGAGGCGTACGGCTGGGTGGGCACGGGCCAGCTCATCGGTGCCGCACTGGGCTCCGCCGCTGCCGGGTTCCTGATCGATGCGAACGGCGCGATCGGCGGCTTCTGGGCCGCGGGAGCCCTCGCGCTGGTGGGCTTCATCGTGCCGACCGTGCTGAGGCGGTGGCATCCGGACCTGCGCGGCAAGGATGCCAGCCCGCTCGCCGACACCGAGCCGGTGCCCGTCCAGCCGAGCTGAATCCCGACTCCGCCGCCGGCTACAGCTTGTTGTCCTCGATCGGGTAGACCGACCACTCGCCGCCCTTGTGGGCCCAGACGGCGAACGTCACCTCGCGCTTCTTGTTGAGCACTGTGACCGGGTAGACGAGGATGCCCTCATCCAGCCTGCTCAGATCGTGGATGTCGTGCGCGTCGTCGGAGGAGCCGAGGGGCTCCGGCATCGTCGCGGCCATCATCCCCTCGTAGCGGACCGTGCCGAGGGACAGGAGCTTCGCGGCCCGCGTCAGCTCGGCGAGCTGGTCGGCGGTGAGGTCGCCGCGCGTGCCGATGGCCTTGATGTAGTAGCCGGTGCCCTCGTGCTCGCGCTGGTCGAGGGTGTAGCTGCGCGCCACCCCCTTCTCGTCAGCCGTACTGAACAGCTCGTGCGCGGCCTTGGCGCGCTTGCCGCCCAGGAAGCCGATGATCTTCTTGAAGCCGGCGGGTTCGGAGAGCCTCTGGACGAGCTCGTCGGTGGTGGTCAAGGGATGTCCTTCCTGGTCAGCGCCCGAGGGTGGGCAGTATCTCGGTGAAGAAGTAGTAGGCGAGGGCACCGGCGACGACGAGCGACGACAGCACGGTCACGATCCGCTGCACCCCGCTCGCGCGCGTGCGGATTCGGCGCCCGCCGGCACCGACCGCGCCAGCGCCCGCAGCGTGCTCCTCCGGGGAGACGGTGCGGGCCGAGGCCAGCGGCATCGCCCGGTCGTCCGCGTAGCGGCGGGTCTGGCGGTGGGTCTTCTGCTGCACGAGCTCGGTCGTCGCCATGATCCGGGCGAGGGCGCCCTCGTCGCGGTAGCGGCCCGGTGGGCTGTAGACGAACATCCAGTCGTCGACGAGCTCCACGTCGCATCCGGCCGTCGTCTCGATCAGGCGCTGCATGAGGTCGGGCGCGAAGATGTAGAGGGCGTCGCGCTCGTAGCCCGCTGGGCAGTACAGGGTGAACGACCTGTCGAAGTCGCCCTCGAGGGAGAGCCGCTGGCGACCGGCCATCGCCACGCCGGCGAGGCTGAGCATGCCGATGCCACTGCCGAGCAGCACGATGTTGGGCACCACCTGCGGCAGCGGGAGCGCGATGAAGGAGGCCGCGATCCGCCGCGGCAGGGAGGTGTCGGAGGCATAGGTGCCCGTGATCGTGCCCGCCAGGAACGGGGTTGCCGAGTCGAGGGCGTCAACGACGTCGAAGACCTCGGTCTTCTCTCCGCTGCGGAACAGCAGGCCGGGCAGCCCCGGCGCCGAGCCCCGCTTGCGGAAGGCGAACCCCTGGTCGACCGCGTCGCGGAACCACGCATCACGGCCCTTCGAGCCGCGGAGGCCGAGCACGATCGAGACGGTCAGCCCCGCGAGCATGACTGCCGCGAGGATCGCGGGGAAGATCGCGAGCTCCGGGCCGAAGCCGCGGATGACCCCGGAGTACCCGGCGACCGAGAGCCCGGCGAGGACGACGGTCGCGATGAGGGCGAACGCTATCGCTCCCCCGCTGACCCGTCCCACGCTTTTCACCCTAGCGGGCATCGGCGGGCCGTGTCACCCGACCGGGGTACGTCAGCGCAGCGGCTTGAGTGCGCCGCTCAGCTCCTCGAGCTCCGCGATGACCTTCTGCAGGATCGCGGTCTCCTTCTCGGTGGGCGTGAAGACGCCGTCAGCGACCATGGCCGAGACGAACGGGATCTCGACGTTCGCCCCGGTCTTGACGAGGCCGAGGGTCGTGAACGCGGGTTCGAAGGCGGTGACCCCGCGGCTGCCGCCGGCCACGCCGCCGTAGCTCACGAAGCCGACCGCCTTGCGCCACCACTCCTGGTTCAGGTAGTCGAAGGCGTTCTTGAGGGCCGGCGAGAAGCTGTGGTTGTACTCCGGCGTCACGAAGATGAACGCGTCCGCGGCGTCCACTCGCTCGCTCCACGCGATCGTGTGCGGCTTGGTGTACTGGCGCTTGGAGGGGTGGTTCGGCTCGTCCATGAAGGGCAGGTTGATCTCGGCGAGATCGGCGAAGTCGATCTCCTCGAAACGGCCGTCAGCCTCCGCCCGAGAGCGCACCCACTCCGCCACGGCGAGGCCCACACGACCCGGACGGACACTGCCAACAACGATCATCAGTTTCATATGACGTGTCAACCACTTCTGCGGCCCGGGCATTCCCGGCCGGGCCGCAGTCCCCCTACTCCGCCGCTTCGGCGACCTCGATCGCCGCGCGCGCCGCCGCGCCCGTGTTGCGGAAGTGCCCGGCGACCGCGACGAGCAGCCCGGCCGCGGCCCAGCCGCCCAGCACGAGCCACGGGAACACGGTGTTGGCGCTCGGGAAGTACGAGAGGTCGCGAAGCAGGGTCGCCGCGGCGCCCGGCGGGAACCACTGGCCGACCGCGCCCCAGGGCTGCGCGAGGAACTCCATGGGCTGCGCCGCCGCGGAGATCGGGTTCGCGATCAGCAGGAACACGACCGGGCCGACGGCGATGCCGGGCCGGCCCAGCAGCGAGACGAAGCCCACGATCACCCCGGAGATGGCGAGCAGCGCGAGGCCGATCGCCGCCGCGTTGACGAGGTAGTCGCCCTGCAGCGCGCCGAACCAGCCCTGCATGATCCCGGCGAGGCCGAGACCCGCGACGGCCGCGTAGACCAGCACGGCGGTCACGCGGCGCCAGACCCCCACGACAGCGATGGAGATCGCGATGCCGCCGAGCATCCCGCCGAGCACGAGCGGGAACGACGCCGAGGTGAGCCCGGCACCGCGCGGGTCGGTCGACGCGAGCGGCACGACGTCCGTCACGGCCACGACGATCGGAGAGGCGAGCGGGATGCCCTGCGCCAAGGCCGCGGCGGTGAGCTGCCCTTGAAGCGCGGGCGCGAGCGAGCCGAGGAGCTGCGACACGACGGGGCTCCCGGCCGATGCCGTGAGGATCTCCGGGGAGTCCCCGAGCACGATCGCGCCGTACACCGCACGGGACTCGATGAGCTCGACGGCCGCCGCACGGTCGTCGGCCTCGGTGAAGGCGAACGTTCCGGGCGACTTCTCGTCGAGGGCATCCTCGAGCTGGCTCGTCACGGCGGCCGGGCCGACGACCCCGATGGGCAGCGACTTCACGGAGGAGGTGATGGTGGGCCAGAGGAAGGCGATGACGATGACGCTCACGACCGCGGCGAGGCCGACGCCCGCGATGAGCAGCCGCCGCCACGGGGTGTGCGGCTGGTGGACGAGTGGTGTGGACACGGGACCCAATCTGTTCGAGAAAACCGAATGTTCGTTCTTTATAGTGCTCCCGCGCCATAGACTTGTCAAATGCCGAAGGTCACCGACGAGTACCGCGCGTCCCGTCGCGAGGAGATCGCGGCAGCGGCGATGCGCGCCTTCCACCGCAAGGGCTTCCAGGCCACCTCGATGGCCGACATCATCGCCGAGTCCGGGCTCTCCGCCGGCGCCATCTACGGTCACTTCAAGAGCAAGAACGAGATCATCCTCGAGGTGTCGACGAAGATCATCGGCGCCCGTCTCGGCGAGGTCGAGGAGCTCGCGGCCCGCGAGCCGATGCCCGCTCCCGCCCAGCTCGTCCGGGTGCTCATGGGCGGAATGCTGCACGACATCGGCCGGCCCGCGATGCTCGTGCAGGTCTGGGGCGAGTCGATGACCGACCCGCTGGTGCACGACCTCGCCAACCGGGTGATGTCGCGGCTGCGCAGCGTCTACACCGACTACATCGTCCTCTGGCACGAGCGCCAGAACGGCCTCTCCCCCGCGGCTGCGCGCGCCCTGGCCGACGAGCAGGTCGTGCTGTTCCTCGCGAGCGCCCAGGGCTTCATCATCCAGTCGGCGCTGTTCGACGACTTCGACAGCGACGCGTTCCTGTCGAGCATCGAGAAGTATCTGCCACGGTGATCGCGGTGCCCCGAGCATCCCGCCCGAACTCGATACCGTAGGGGGATGACCGAGCAGCCGGAGTACAGAGGGGCGGCCCTGCTCGTGCACGGCCTCAGCTCGGACTCGGAGTCGTGGTGGCGGGTCGCCGCCGCCCTCGAGGCCGACGGGTGGGCGGTGGCCACCGTCGACCTGCGTGGCCACGGCTACGGCGCCCGCGCCGAGAGCTACGCGCTCACCGACTACGCCCGCGACCTCGACGACGGGTGGGACCTCGTGGTCGGCCACTCGCTGGGCGGCGCCGCGGCCGTGCTCGCGGCCCAGCGCCCGCACTTCACGAAGCTGCTCGTGCTGCTCGACCCGGTGCTCGAGGTGCCCGTCACCGAGGAGGCGGCGATCATAGCCGACCAGGTCGCGGAGCTCGGCTTCACCGCGGAGTCGCTCGCGCGCGACAAGCCGCACTGGCACGAGCGCGACCGGGCGGCGAAGCTCCTCGGAGTGCAGCGGGTGGACCCCGCGGCCGTGACAGGCACGTTCACCGACACCGGCCGCTGGGATGTCACGGCCCAGGCCCGCGCCCTCACGGTGCCGACCCTCGTCCTGATGGGCGACCCCGCCGTCTACACCATGCTCGACCCCGCACTCGGGCGCGAGCTCGGCGCCGTGGTGATCGAGGGCGCCGGCCATTCACCGCACCGCGACCGCCCGGAGGAGACGGTCGCGGCGATGCGCGAGTGGCTACTCGAGCAGCGTCGGGTCGGTGGGGCCGGGCTCTGACACCGGGTCGCCGTTGTCGACATCCTCGGGGTTCGGCAGCGTCATGAGGAACCTGAAGAACACGAGGCTCGCGACGACCTCGAGCGCCCCGAAGACGATGAAGGGCAGGACGAGGTCGACTCGCGCCACGATGCCGCCGATGAGCGAGCCGAGCGGCATGGTCCCCCACAGGAGAGTGCGCCACGTGCCGTGAACGCGACCGAGCAGGCGGCCCGGGATGATGCTCTGGCGCAAGGACATCACCAGGATGTTCCACACCGTGATCGCGCCGGAGCTGAGCGCGAAGCTGATCGCCGCCGCCCACACCACCGGCAGCAGCCCGGACGTGAGGATGAACAGGCCCGAGACCGTCGTAGCGATGGCCATCGCGAGACCGGTGCCGAGCCTCGCCTTCAGCCGGCTGGTCAGCACCGCGCCCGCGAGGCCGCCGACGGCGCCCGCGAGGAGGAAGACGCCGAAGAGCGGCTCGGGCACGGAGAGCGTGTCGAGCACGAACAGCACGAATGTCGCAAGCGCAGCCGAGCTGACGATGCCGCAGAAGGTGCTGAAGAACCACAGGGTGCGCAGCTGCTTGTTCGCCATGATGAACCGGAAGCCGTCGACGAACTGGCGGTACCAGGCCACCCGCGGCTCCGACTCGGTGGCCGCGGTGAACTGCTTGCCGGACGCCGCCAGCGGCAGCAGTAGCGCGAGCACGCCGGCCAGTGCGAACACGAGCCCGTTGATGCCGACCGGGATGAGCACGGACACCGCGAACAGCGCGGAGGTGACGGGGCCGGAGAGGAAGTTCTGCACGACCAGCTCGCCCGCCTCGATGCGCGAGTTCGCGCGCGGCAGGTTCCCCTTGCCCACGATGCTCGGCACCACGGCCCGGATCGCCCCGTCGTACACGGTCTCGAACACCCCGTAGACAAAGACGACGAGGTAGAGCCACCAGATGGTGAGCGTCCCCGTGAGCACGAGCACGAACATGAGCGCGGCGAGCGCCGTCCGCACTGCCTGCGCGAGCGCGAGGGCCCTGCGCCGGTCGATACGGTCGATGAGGATGCCGGCCGGGATGGCGAAGAACAGCCACGGGAGCAGCGCGAGGGCTGCGACGAGGGAGATCAGGAACGGGTCATCCGTGAGCCGTGCCGCGAGCAGCGGCATCGCGGTGCGGACGATGCCGTCACCGAGGCTCGACGCGAGGTTCGCCGTGAAGATGTTGGCGAACGCGCGGCCGAGCGGCTCTGGCTTCTGCTTCACCACCGGTCGTGGATCTCCGCGCGGAAGTAGCGGTTGTACAGCTCGGTGACCTGCGGGGTGATGTCGAGACTCTCCACCGAGCCCGCGCTCGCGTTGGACTGCGCCTGGGCCACGCTGCGCGCGCCGGGGATGACGGTCGTCACGCCCGGCAGCTGCGCGAGCCACGCGAGCGCGGCGACGGGAGCGGCCAGGCCGACGGATGCCGCGAGCACCGAGAACTCCTGGGCGGCAGCCACTCCCCGCTCGAAGTCGACCCCGGAGAAGGTCTCCCCTACGTCGAAGGACTCCCCGTGCCGGTTGAACGTGCGGTGGTCGTTCGCGGCGAACACGGTGTCTTTCGTGTACTTGCCGCTCAGCAGCCCGGAGGCGAGCGGCACGCGCGCGATGATCGCGACGCCCGCGTCGATCGCGGCTGGCAGGACCGCGTCGAGCGGCTTGAGCCGGAAGGCGTTGAGGATGATCTGCACGCTCGCGACACCCGGCCGGGCGATCGCCGCGAGCGCCTGGTCGGCGGTCTCGACGCTCACGCCGTAGCGGGCGATGACCCCTTCCCCGACGAGGGCGTCGAGGTCGTCGAACACCCGGTCGCTCTCGATGACGGCGGTCGGTGGGCAGTGCAGCTGCACCAGGTCAAGGGTGTCGACGCCGAGGTTGGCGCGCGAGCGGTCGGTCCACGAGCGGAAGTGCGCCATCGAGTAGTTCTCGGGCAGCTGCTCGAGGCGGCGGCCCATCTTGGTGGCGACGAAGACCTCGGGGTGCGTCCGGATGAACGACCCGATGATCTGCTCGCTCCGCCCGTCGCCGTAGACATCGGCGGTGTCGAAGAGGGTCACGCCCGACTCGACCGACGCCTCGAGGATCGCCGTGGCATCCCGCTCGCTCACATCGCCCCAGTCGGCGCCCAGCTGCCAGGTGCCTAGGCCGATCACGGAAACGGGACTGCCGAGACGAGCGGCGCTGCTGTGCATCCCCCCAGCCTAGGCGGGGCCGACGACACGGCTCAGTCGACCACCTTCGCCACCGCGCGCGCGAGCCGCGCGCGCACGAGGTGGTCGTTCACCTCGACGCGGTGCATCGTGACGTGCCGCATCTGCTCGATGATGTGCATGGTCCCGGCGGCGATGAACTGGTCCTGCGCGCCGTAGACGACGTCGATGGGCACCCGGACCGCGGCGATATCGCTCACCGTGGTCTGCGACTCAATGCAGTTCTGCAGGCTCAGCATGAACGGGATCCAGTTGCGCTCGGTGACCTCGAGGGCGTCTTTGAGCTGGAACAGCTGCGAGATGCGCGCCGCCGTGCTCATCGTGAACGCCTTGTTCGCGCGCATGAACTCGTACACGCGAAGGTACGCGCCGACCTGCCGGCGCACGCGCGGATCGCTGATCTCGGCGGGCGAGAGGTAGACCGGCGGGCTCACGAGCACGAGCCGGGAGACCTGCTCGGGGTGCACCGCGGCATAGCGCGCGGACAGCAGGCTGCCGAGGGAGTGGCCCACGAGCACGAACGGCGCACGGAGGCGCAGCGACCGGATGGTCTCGTGGATCGCGGCGACGTGCTCCTCGATCGTGTAGGCGGCGCCCTCGGGCACCGGCGACTCCCCGAACCCCAGCAGGTCGATCGAGATGCAGCGGTGCCGGTCGGAGAGCAGCGGGATGAGCTTGCGGAACGTCGCGGCAGACGACGCGATGCCGTGCACCAGCACGATGACCGGGCCCTCTCCCACGTCGCCCGCGATGTGCAGACGCGGCGCCCTGCGCGGCCGGAACACCCTCCACCACGTCATGGGCACAGCTTAACGACGAAACGGGAGCGCCCGGAGGCGCTCCCGTCCCGCTGAGGCAGGGGTCAGCGGTCGGGGATACTCAGTCGCGGAGGCGCTCCTTGTAGTCGTTCTTGGCCTCGGTCGCGTCGCGCTCGGCCTCCGCCCGCTTGACGTCGCCCTCCGCCCGCTTCACCTCGGCGTCGGCCTTGACCTCGTCGACCCTGTCGCTCACGCGCTCCTTGGTGTCGTCGACGAACTCGCCGACCTTCTTGCCGGTGGCCTCAGCGGCATCCTTGGCGTCATCGATGAGTCCCATGGTGATCTCCTTCGTTCGTTTGTCCTTTCGACGCTACGTCGCTCTGCGGCGACCGGGCAGGGGCTTGCAATGACGATCGAATCGTGACAAACGTTGGGTTACGCCCGTGAAAATGCCTCAGTACGGTGAAGCCATGAGGCGCACAATCACCATTCCCACAGCACTAGTCCTTGCCACGATCGCCCTCACCGGGTGCTCCGCGGCGAGCAGCGGCATGTCCGACTCCGATTCCGGTGGCGTGTCCGCTCCCCAGGTCCAGCCCGGCACCGAGTTCTCCGACGGCAGCAAGTCCGAGGCCGGCGCCGATCAAGTCGCGGCGGGCGACCGCCAGGTCATCACGACGGGCTGGGTCACGATCACGGTCGACGATCCGACGGATGCCGCGGCCGACGCCGTGCGGATCACGGAGCAGAGCGGCGGGCGCATCGACGGCCGCAGCGAGTACGCACCGAAGGATGACACCGACAACGGCAGCGCGACGCTGACCCTGCGCATCCCGTCGGCGAAGCTCACCGAGGCCCTCGACCAGCTCCGCAAGCTCGGCACGGTCGAGGAGGTGTCGCTCAACTCGAGCGACGTCACGATGACCACGCAGGACCTCGACGCCCGGATCACGGCGCTCTCGGCATCCGTCGACCGCCTGCTCGCCCTGCTCGCGAACGCGACGGACACCGACACGCTCATCCAGCTCGAGACGGCGATCTCCGACCGCCAGGCGCAGCTCGAGAGCCTCGAGAGCGAGCGGCGCTACTACGCCGACCAGGTGAGCCTGTCGACGGTGACGCTCAACCTCGTCACGGTGTTCGAGGGGCCGGTCGCGCAGCCGGTCAGCTTCCTCGACGGTCTCGCCGCCGGTTGGGCCGCGTTCGTGGCGTTCTTCGCTGGCCTGCTCGTGGCCCTCGGTGTGCTGCTGCCGTGGCTGGTGTTCGCGGGCCTGATCACGTTCGTGGTCATCGCGATCATCCGGTGGAACCGGAAGCGCAAGGCCAGCCAGCCGCCGGTTGAGTAGTGCGCTCTGGCGCGCGTATCGAAACGGCCTACTCAGCCCGCAAGGATGTCCTTCACCATGGGCAGCACCTTGGTGCCGTAGAGCTCGATCGACTTCATCATGCGGTCGTGGGGCAGGGTCCCCGCGCTGTACTTGAGGTCGAAGCGCTGGATGCCGAGCGTCTGGATGGTCTTCGCGACCTTCCGGGCGACCGTCTCCGGCGAGCCGAGGTAGAGCGAGCCGTGCGCGATCTCGTTGTCGAACTCGGCCCGGGTGGACTCGCCCCAGCCGCGCTCGGCGCCGATGCGGTCGCGCATGGCCTTGTGGTGGTCGAAGTACTGCTCGGCGGCCTCGGCGTCGGTGTCCGCGATATAGCCCGGCGAGTGCACGGCGATCGGGAGGTCGGGCTTCTCGAGCTGGGCGAGCGCGCGGTGGAACAGGTCGACGTACGGCGCGAACCGGGCGGGGTCGCCGCCGATGATCGCGAGCACGAGCGGGAGCTCGTAGCGCGCGGCGCGCACCACGGACTCGGGGCTGCCGCCCACGCCGATCCAGGTCTTGAGGTGGCCGCTCTCGGTGCGCGGGTAGATGTCCTTGTCCTTGAGGGGCGGCCGCAGCTCGCCCGCCCAGGTCACGGGCTTCTCCTTGATCACCTCGGAGAACAGGTCGAGCTTCTCCTCGAACAGCTGCTCGTACTGGGCGAGGTCGAAGCCGAAGAGCGGGAACGACTCGGTGAACGAGCCGCGCCCGAGGATGACCTCCGCGCGCCCGTTGCTGAGCGCGTCGACGGTAGCGAAGCGCTGGAATACCCGGATCGGGTCGTCCGAGCTCAGCACCGTCACGGCGGAGCCCAGGTGGATGTTCTTCGTGGCCGTCGCGATGCCCGCGAGCACGACCTCGGGCGCGGCGACGGCGAAGTCCACGCGGTGGTGCTCGCCCACGCCGATGAAGTCCAGTCCGAGCTCGTCGGCCAGCACCGCCTCGGCGACCACGTTGCGGATCACCTGCGCCTGGCTCACCGGGCTGCCGTCCAGCCCCACGGTCACGTCGCCGAAGGTGTCGAGTCCGAACTCCACGTCTGCCATGTCTCTCCCGCTCTCCCGCTCTCCCACCGGGTTCGATGCGTTCGCATCGACCAAGTCAACGACGCACGGATGCCCGGCATTCCCGCCACGCCTCGAACGAGTATCGCAGGGCTGCCCAGCTGCACTCAGTTCGCTCACCGAATTCAGGACGTTTCTCGACGGCGCGCGGGTTGTCCTGAATACGGTGAATGGCGATGGGTTCTGGGTTGTGGGTTGTGTGAGCTCTGAGCTCGGGGCTCGGGGGTCGTGGGCTCGGGGCTCCGGGCCGTGGGCCGGGCCCGTGGGCAGGCCCGCCGCCCCGACGCGACGAAGCCCCGGGCCCAAAGGCCCGGGGCTTCGCCAGTGCTACGTGGTTAGTAGACGACCGTGAGCGTGTTGGTCACGGCCACGAGAGTCACCACCGCGGCGCTGATGAAGCCGCCGATGTAGGGGTTGCCAGTCGCGCGGTAGAGCTTGCGCGAGAGCACAGCCGTCGCCGCGAGGATCAGGATCACCGGGAAGAGCCAGATGCTGGCGATACCGCTGAACCCGGGGATCGGCTCTCCCGTGATGAAGAAGGTCGTGTACTGCGCGACCACGAGGACGATCGGCGCGAGCGCGTTGACGAGCGCCAGCACGAGCGTGTTCAGCCACTCCTTGCCCCGGAGAGTGAAGCGGTTGAAGACGTTGATCGCCACCGAGTTGGCCAGGAAGTAGACCAGGAAGAACGGCACGTAGAGCAGCCCGATCCACAGCTTGTCAGGACCGAAGTCCTTCACGGCGATGACCCACCAGCGGAAGTCGGTGTGCAGCAGCCAGCTGAAGAAGAAGACGATCAGGTAGGCCGCGGCCACGGTCACTGCGGCGAGCCCGAGTGCCTGGAAGAACTTCCTCCAGCCGGGCAGCAGGCCGAGCGCACGGGGCGCAAGACCGTTGCGACGGCCGAACAGCAGGTACGACAGGCCCATGATGACGATCGCCGCGACGCCGTTGATCGCCGCCCAGAACGCGATGAAGAACACCGCTCCCTGCGTGAAGATCGTGGGAACCGCGTTGAAGGCGATGCCCGACATCCAGGATGCCTGGCTCAGGAGCACGTAGCTGAAGCCCGAGAACAGCGCCGAGACGAGCAGGCCGCCCCAGAACCACGCGAGGCCCTTGCGGGTGTTCACGGTCGCGACCGGCTGCTCTGCCTTGAGGCCCGCGAAGGCGCGGGTCGTCAGCAGTGCACGGGCGAAGGCGAGGAGGAAGATCATGAACCCGATGAGGCCGAGGGTCGTGAACAGCTCCTTCCACTGCCAGGTCTGCGAGCCGGAGTCGATGGCGGTGGGGGCGCCGAACGCCTCCTGCCAGAACGCGATCTGGTCGGAGACCGTCTGCGCGGAGATGGTGCCCCAGGGGTGCGTCTGCGCCGGGGTGTAGACGACACGGATGCTGCCGCCGTCGTCGTAGATGGTGTTCGCGTCGCGCTTCTCGCCGTCCTTCGTGGGGTCGACTCCGTAGTTGAGGAACGACTGGGCGTTGTCCGTGCCGATGTAGTCACGCGGCGACGTCAGGCGCACACCCTCCGCGCTGTAGGAGCGGAAGAAGAACTCGTCGTACTGGTCAGCCACGAGGCCGGTGTCCCGGTCGCCGTACATGTTGAAGTACGCGTTGTCGTTCGCCGAGTCGCGGTACACCGGGTCGTTGTCCACGAGGAACACGGCGGCGATGAGCGGCTTGTCGGCGGCGTTGTCGATCGCGACCGAGAAGTTCGCCGCACGGGCGCCGTTGGAGTGGCCCGAGACGCCGATCTTGCTCGTGTCGACGTACGGCAGGGTGGCGAGGAGCTTGACACCGTCGTACATGCCGGTGCCGTTCGCGGCGAGGTCGGAGTACTTGAGGTAGTCCGAGTCACCGTGGCCGTACATGTCGATGGAGAGCACGACGTAGCCGCGGCGAGCGAGCTCGACGTAGTTCGCGTCCTGCATCTCCTTGTTGTTCCACCAGCCGTGGGCGACGACGATCGCCGGCGCCTTGTTGTCGGCGGAGACGGCGTTCGGCTTGTAGAGCAGTGCGCTCATCGACTCGCCGTTCGAGGTCTCCCAGCTCATGTCCTTGACGGTGACGGTGTACCCGGACGTCTGCACGGCCGAGGCGACGATGGAGGAGACCACCATCAGTACCAGCGACAGCGCGAGCCAGAAGCTGTTCCGTCTCACCAGTTTCGGTCTTGTAGCTACTTCAGCCATTTCACTCCCTTGTGTTGATGCGTTGTTGTCGGTCATTAGATCTCCACGTCCCCGTCCACCCACCCCATGGTCTTCGTCACCGCTTTCTTCCAGTTGCGGTACAGCTGGTCGCGCTCGAGCGGGGCCATGGTCGGCGACCACCGCTTGTCCTCCGACCAGTTGTCGATGACGTCCTGTTCGCCGTTCCAGAACCCGACGGCGATGCCCGCGGCGAAAGCTGCGCCGAGGGCGGTGGTCTCGGTGACCTTGGGCCGGATGACGTCGACCCCGAGCTGGTCGGCCTGGAACTGCATGAGCAGCTCGTTGGCGACCATGCCGCCGTCGACGCGCAGCTCGGCGAGGTCGACGCCCGCGTCGGCGTTCATCGCATCCATCACCTCGCGGGTCTGGAACGCCGTCGCCTCGAGCGCGGCCCTGGCGATGTGGTTCTTGGTGACGTACCTGGTCAGTCCGAGGAGTGCGCCACGGGCATCCGGCCGCCAGTAGGGGGCGAACAGCCCCGAGAAGGCGGGGACGAAGTAGGCGCCGCCGTTGTCGTCGACCTGGCGGGCGAGCTTCTCGATGTCGGGGGCGTCGGTGAACATGCCGAGGTTGTCGCGCAGCCACTGCACGAGCGACCCGGTGACGGCGATCGAGCCCTCGAGCGCGTACACCGGGGCCGCGTCGCCGATCTTGTAGCAGACGGTGGTGAGCAGCCCGTTCTTGCTGAGGACGCGCTTGCTGCCCGTGTTCAGGAGAAGGAAATTGCCCGTGCCGTAGGTGTTCTTCGCCATGCCCTCGGAGAAGCAGGCCTGCCCGAACGTTGCAGCCTGCTGGTCGCCGAGGATGCCCGCGATCGGCACCCCCGGGAGCATGCCGTGCGCGCGGCCCTTGCCGTAGACCTCCGAGGAGGAGCGGATCTCGGGGAGCATGGAGAGCGGGATGCCCATCTCGGCCGCGATGTCGTCCCGCCACTGGAGCGTCTCGAGGTCCATGAGCATCGTGCGGGAGGCGTTCGTGACATCCGTGACGTGGATGCCGCCGTCGGTGCCGCCGGTGAGGTTCCACAGCAGCCAGGTGTCCATGGTGCCGAAGTAGAGGTCGCCGCGGTCGGCTGCCTCACGGGCGCCGTCGATGTTGTCCAGGATCCAGCGGACCTTGGGCCCGGCGAAGTAGGTGGCCAGCGGCAGGCCGACGATGCTCTTGTAGCGGTCGGTGCCGACAGACCCGCCGAGCTCGTCGACGAGCTTCTGCGTCCGGGTGTCCTGCCAGACGATGGCATTCGAGACAGGGATGCCCGTGCGCCTGTCCCACACGACGGTGGTCTCGCGCTGGTTGGTGATGCCGACCGCTGCCAGGTCCTCGGCCGTGAGGTTCGCGCGCGTGAGGGCGATGCCGACGGCTTCCCGCACGTTGTTCCAGATCTCGGCGGGATCGTGCTCGACCCAGCCCGCCCGCGGGAAGATCTGCTCGTGCTCGAGCTGGCCGGAGGCGACGACGCGGGCGGCGTGGTCGAAGACGATCGCGCGGGAACTCGTGGTCCCCTGGTCGATCGCCAGGACGTACTCGGGCATGCTCTCGTGCTCTCTTCGTTGAGGCTGGGGTGGTGGGACGGCTAGTGAACGGCGAGGTCGATCATCGGAACGACCTCCTCCGCCTTGTCGCGCTCGCGCGAGGCGCTCGCGTCGTCGTGCTGGAGCGCGGCCATCGCGTCCGCTGCCGCGCGCTTGCGGTAGAGGTCGGTCTCGCGGGCTGCCTGCTTCGCCGTCCAGCCGAGGGTCGACTTCGCGATCTCGGCGACCTCGGGGAGGGCATCCTGCGCCTCGTTCAGGTACTCGTAGACCATGCGCGTGCGGCGCATCATGAGGTCGTCGAGATGGAGGGCGCCCTCGTGAGTCATCGCGTAGATGATCTCGGCGCGGAGGTAGGCGGGCGCGTGCTCGAGCGGCTTCGCCGCCGTCGGGTCGGCCTGGGCAATCTGGGCGATGTCGCGGATGTTCGCGCCGTAGCGGTGGAACAGGTGGTCGGTCATCGCCCTGTCCCAGCCGAGGTGCTCGATCACGGAGGCGAGCTCGTGCTCGGCGGTGAGGAAGCCGTGGGCGCCCTCCAGCGGGATCGTCGTCGTCACGCTCGGGTTGTGCTTGGCAGCGGCGCCGAGGGCGAAGTCGACTGCGTCCTTCGCCATCACGCGGTACGTCGTGAACTTGCCGCCCGCGATCGCGACCAGCCCGGGAACCGGCGAGGCCACGGTGTGCTCGCGCGACACCTTGGCGGACTGCGTGCCCTCCTTGGTCCCGGGCTGCAGGAGCGGGCGGAGGCCGGCCCAGGTGCCGATGATGTCGTCGCGCGAGATCGGCCGCGCGAGCACCTTGTTGGCCTCGGCGAGCACGTAGTCGATGTCGGCCGCCGTGGCGACCGGGTTCATCAGGTCCTCGTTCCACGGGGTGTCGGTGGTGCCGATCACCCAGTAGCGCGACCACGGGATCACGAACAGCACGCTCTTCGACGTCTGCAGGATGAGCCCGGGGGTGCCCTCGATGCGGTCGCGCGGCACGACGATGTGGATGCCCTTCGACGCGAGGACGCGCAGGCCGCCCTCGTCATCGGCCAGGGCCTGCGACTCCTCGGTCCAGACGCCCGTGGAGCTGATCACGGTCTTCGCCTTCACCGGGATGGTCTTGCCGGACTCGAGGTCCATGAGCAGCGCGCCGTCGACGGCGCCCGCCGCGTTCTTGGTGAGCTCGACGACCTGGGTGCGGGAGGCCGCGTGGGCCCCGTACGAGACAGCGGTGCGCATGACCGTGAGCACGAGCCGGGCGTCGTCGACGTTGGCGTCCCAGTACTCGATGGCGCCGACGGCCGCCGACTTCGCGAAGTCGGGGAACACCTTCGTGAGACCGGCCCGCGAGAGGTGGCGGTGGAACGGCAGGGCGCGCTTGCCCCGGCGGATGCTCGCCAGCAGGTCGTACAGCAGGATGCCCGCCCCGACGAACGCGCGCTCGAACACCCGGGTGCGCAGGGGGTAGAGGAAGGGCAGGGGCCGCACCAGGTGGGGTGCGATCTCGGTGAGCAGCAGGTCGCGCTCCTTGAGCGCTTCGAGCACGAGCTTGAAGTCCAGCATCTGGAGGTAGCGCAGCCCGCCGTGCACGAGCTTGCTCGAGCGGCTCGACGTGCCGGAGGCCCAGTCCTGGGCCTCGACGACGGCCGTCGAGAGGCCGCGGCTCACGGCATCCAGCGCGATGCCGGCGCCCGTGACGCCGCCGCCGATGATGAGTACGTCGAGTTCTTCACCCGCAGTGGTGCTGGCCGCGAGGCGCTCCAGGGCGCGCTCACGGGTCTCGGGGGTCAGTCGGCTGTCAGTCACGTGGAGAGCGTATTACTTCGCATGGATCGTTTGGCAAATTGAGCAGGCAACCTGCACATACGTGCAGAATGGGTCCATGGACCGTGAAGAGACCCTGCTCGCCGCCTCCTCCATGTACTACCTGCAGGACCTCAAGATGGAGACGATCGCGAGCCGACTGCACATGTCGAGGTCGAGTGTCTCCCGGCTGCTCAAGCAGGCCCGGGCCACGGGGCTCGTCGAGATCACGCTGCGCCCGACCCCGACCAGAGCCCCCGGAGTCGCCCAGTACATCGCCGGTCAGTACGGCGTCGAGGTCTACGTCGTGCCCGTCGTGGACTCCGCGACCGTCGCCGAGCGGCTCGAGCAGGTCGCCATGACGACGGCGCGGATGGTCTCGGGATGGTTCGACTCCGACATGGTGCTCGGCGTCGCCTGGGGAACGACGCTCGGCGCGATCGCCCGGCACCTCAGCAAGAAGCCGACGCGCGGCAGCTCGGTAGTGCAGCTCAACGGGGCCGCGAACAACCGCACCTCGGGCGTCGAGTACGTCGGGAGCCTCATCGCTCGCTTCGCGGACGCCTTCGACGCGACAGTGCACCTCTTCCCGGTACCGGCGTTCTTCGACTATGCGGAGACCCGTCGCGCGATGTGGCGCGAGCGCTCCATCGCGCGCGTGCTCGATGTGCAGCGCCGAGCGGACATCGCCCTGTTCTCGATCGGCGCGGTCGCGGGCGAGGTGCCGAGCCACGTGTACTCGGCCGGGTACCTCGAGGCCGAGGACATCGAGATGCTCGAGTCAGAGGGCGTGGTCGGCGACGTCTGCACGGTGTTCCTCCGCGCCGACGGCACGTATGAGGACCTCACCCTGAACGAACGTGCAACGGGCCCCACCCCGGCGGAGCTGCGGAGGGTGCCCCGGCGGGTGTGCGCCGTCGCGGGCGACAGTAAGGTCGTCCCGCTGCTCGCCGCACTGCGCGCGGGGGTCATCACCCACCTCGTGCTCGACGAGCAGACGGCGACCCGCCTCGTCGAGCTGGATGCCGCTGTTTAGACGGGCACCGCTAGCCCTTCGCCCAGTCGAGCAGTGTGCCGACCGGCCAGGTCGTCACGATCCGGTCGGCCGGCACGCCGTTCGCCTCGGCCCGCTCCGCGCCCAGGTCGATGAGCCCGAGCTGGCCCGGTGCGTGGGCGTCGCTGTCGATGGAGAACAGGCAGCCGGCGTCGAGGGCGATCGCGATGAGCGCGTCGGGCGGGTCCTGCCGCTCGGGGCGGGAGTTGATCTCGACCGCGACGCCGTGCTCCGCGCACGCGTCGAACACGGCGCGCGCGTCGAACGCCGACTGCCCCCGAGTCCCCCGGGAGCCCTCGACGAGGCGACCGGTGCAGTGGCCGAGCACGTCGGTGTGCGGGTCGCGGATGGCGGCGAGCATCCGGGCGGTCATCTCGTCCTTCTCCATCTTGAGCTTGGAGTGCACGCTCGCGACGACCACGTCGAGGCGGTCGAGCAGCTCGGGCACCTGGTCGAGCGAGCCGTCGTCGAGGATGTCGACCTCGATCCCCGACAGGAGCACGTCGTACTTGGCGACCTCCTCCAGCTGCTCGCGCAGCCGCTCGGGGCTCAGCCCGTTCGCGACCCGGAGGTGCGGCGAGTGGTCGGTGAGCACCAGGTACTCGTGGCCGAGCCACGTCGCGGTGTCGGCCATGGCGCCGATCGGGGTGGTGCCGTCCGACCAGTCGCTGTGCGCGTGCAGGTCGCCTCGCAGTTGCTTGCGCAGCGGGCTGGTCGTGGTCGTCGCGTTCGCGCGCAGGCCCGCAAGGCGGCTCGGGATGCCCCCGGCAACAGCCTCGCGGACGACCTCCGCTGTCGAGCCGCCGACGCCCGCGACCCCCGTCCAGCGCCCGGCGGCGCTGCGCTCCGCGACCTCGGCCGCGGGGAGGGCGGCGAGCACGGATGCAGCGTGCCGGAACGCCTTCGTCTTGAAGGGGGACGCGAGCTCGCGCTCCATCCAGTACGCGATCTCGTTGAGCGCGGCGACGGGGTCCATGACCCCACGCTAGCCCGGGGTGCCGCCGCACGCGTCCCCCGGGCGACCCTCCGGGGCGTTCACCGAATGCAGGACATCCGGCTGGCGGAACAGGAGCGCTCCGCCGCGCACGAACCGCCCTCGAGAAGCCAGTTGTTGCGGCCGAACGATCGGTTCACGTAGCAAGTGGCACCTCGGCGAGAGTTGCGGGCCGGGCGCGCTGCACCGCCACGAAATGTCCTGCGCGCGGTGCCCCGAACCGCGGGGGCCGCGAGAGTGCAGTTGGTGCTCGATTCCGCCACGCGCGCGGGCGCCAACTGCGCTCTCGACGGGTCAGGCTCCGGCCGCCGCAGCTCGAGCTGCTGCCGCACGTGCCGCGAGCGCCGCGAACTCCTCCTTGCCGAACGCCGTGCCGCTGAGGCCCCAGCCGCCCTCGGCCGCCTCGGTCAGGATCACCCAGGTCGTGACCTCGGAGCCCGCGAGGCGCTGCACGATCTCCGTGGCCTCTTTGGTGATCTGGCGCTGGCCGTCGCGGTTGAGCGACCCGGGCGGCGTGACGATCTGCACGCGCACGGCGGTCGCGCTGGAGGCGGCCGCCGTCGAGACGACCGGCAGGCGGTGCACGAAGGCCGCGGTGTTCTCGGTGAAGAACGGCGCGATGACCTCCTCGTAGTGGCCCTCAGCGCGAAGCACCGCGTGGGTGAGCTCGGTGCCGAGCTTCTCGTCGGCATCGGCCGGGAAGAGTGAGGCGGGCGCGTAGACGTCGATCATGGGCATGGTGGGCTCCTTCGAAACTATGATGAGATGCATAGAACCATAGTTATGACGAGCGTCATAGTCAAGGAGGAAGCGGTGGCGAGCGAGACGAAGACCCGGATGGTCGAGGGCGCCGCGCGCCTGCTCGCGATGCAGGGGCTGCAGGGCACGTCGTTCTCCGAGGTGCTCGAGCTCACTGGCGCCCCGCGCGGGTCGGTGTACCACCACTTCCCGGAGGGCAAGGACCAGCTGATCGCCGCGGCGATCGACCTCGCCGGCTCGCGAGCGCTCCAGGCCGTCGACGACTGGGCCGGGCGAACGCCGGTGCAGGTGACCGAGGCCTTCCTCGGGCTGTGGCGCAGCGTCCTCGTGCGCTCAGAACTGCGGGCCGGATGCGCCGTGCTCGCGGTCACGGTAGCGACGGACTCCCCCGACCTGCTGGCCGCCGCCGCCGACGTGTTCCGCTCCTGGCGCGTGCGTCTCGCCGCCCTGTTCGAGACGGGCGGACTGCAGCCCCAGGCCGCTGCCCGCTTCGCCGCGACCCTCGTCGCCGCAAGCGAGGGCGGCGTCGTGCTGAGCCGGGCCGAGCAGAGCATGGAGCCGTTCGAGCTCGTGGCGGCGGAACTGGTGGAGAGGGCCGCTAGCGCGGCCACACCGGCCTGAACTGCACGCTGATGCGCGGGCCGACGGCGTGCTTGGTCTTGAGGATCGCGTGCTCGTAGGTGCGCTGGCACGAGCCGCCCATGACGATCAGGTCGCCGTGGCCGACCGCGAACTTGAGCGTCTGGCCGCCGCCCTTGGGCCGCACCGACAGGGACCGCTCGGCGCCCACTGACAGGATCGCGACCATGGTGTCGCGCTCGATCGTGCGCCCCACCCGGTCGCCGTGCCACGCGACGCTGTCGTCGCCGGTGCGGTAGAAGCACAGGCCCGCAGTCTCGAACACCTGTCCGGGAGGACGCCCGTAGTGGTTGTTCAGCGCCTCCTTCGCGTCGACGAGAACCGGGTCGGGGAAGGTCTCGCCGGCGCCGAACCACGAGACGAGCCGTGGCACGGCCACGATCTTGTCGTACATCTCGCGCTTGTCGGCCTTCCAGGGAACATCGACCGCCAGGCGCTCGAAGAGCGCGTCTGAATTGGAGAGCCAGCCCGGGCGCAGGTCGATCCACGCGCCGTTCTCGAGCGGGATGCGCTCGACCATGAGACCCAGGGGCCGTAGCTCGGGCTCGGAGAAGATGTCGTCGAGGAGTGAGGTCTGGAAGGCGATGCTCATGTTCCGATGCTAACAACATTCGAATCTATGTTCGATAGACAGAAGGATGATTTACGCTGTACGTTATGGCGTACAACGTACGTTATCGAGAATCGGAGCTCCCCTTGTCCTTCCTCAGATGGATCCCCACCGTCGTCGGCTTCCCCCTCGGAGGCCTCCTCGCCATCCAAGTCGCGAGCACGACCGACGGCCCCGGCTGGGCCGCCCTCGCCGGCCTCATCGCCGGGGCCGTCATCGGCACCGCGCAGTGGCTCGCGCTGCGCCCGCGCGTGTCCCCGCTGTGGATCCCGGTCACCGCCGCGGGCATGGCACTCGGTCTCGCGCTCGCCGCTCTCGTCACCGGCGGTGCCACCGACCTCGGCAGCCTCGCCCTCCTCGGCGCGATCGCCGGCGCGGTCGTCGGCGGCGCGCAGGCCGCGCTACTTCGCACGTGGGCCTGGCCGCTCGTCGTCGGCGCGAGCTGGGCCGCGGGCTGGGTGGTCAGCGCGCTCGTGATCGTCGACGAGCAGCGCGGCTTCGCCACCTTCGGCCTCAGCGGCGCGGCTCTCGTGACCGTCGCCACCGGCCTCGCGCTGCGGGGGCTGCTGGGTCGTCGCCCCGCGCGCGCTGAGGCGGTTGCCGCGTGACGCTCGCCACGGGCATCCTGCTCATCGCCCTGCCGATCGCGTTCAACGTCGCGTTCGCCGCACTCGCCGCCGTCTTCGGCTACCCGGACATCCTGCGCAAGCCCACGAGCGAGGTGCTCGCCCGATTCCGTGCCGGCGGCTCACGGCTGGTGCTGCTGTGGTGGGCCTTCGCGTTCTCGGCAGTCGCGTTCGCACCCGCGGTCGTCCTGCTCTCCGGCGAACTGCGGGGGGCGGATGCCACGCTCCTCACCGTCACGACGGCCGTGGGAGTGCTGGCCGCGCTGGTGCAGTTCCTCGGCCTCGTGCGCTGGCCGTTCCTCGTGCCGTACCTGGCGCGCGAGGCCGAGCACGCCTCCCCCGCGCGCGCCGAGGCGATCGAGATCGTCTTCCAGTCGTTCAACCGCTACCTCGGGGTCGCGGTCGGCGAGCACCTCGGCTACCTCTTCACCGGCGCGTGGAGTGCTCTCGTGGGCGTCGCGATCGTGCAGTCCGGCGCACTGCCGTGGTGGCTCGGCACCGCGGGCATCGTGATCGGCGCCGTCCTGGCGGCGTGCTCACTCGAGTTCGTCGGGCCGTTCGAGCGGAACGGGTGGAAGCTCGCGGGAGCGGTCACCCCGATCGCCTACATCGCCTGGTCGGCCTGGCTCGTGGCGGTCGGAGTGCTCGTCCTACTCTGAGCTACCCGGCGATCGCCGCCCGGATGAGGTCTGCGGTCGCCTTCGGCTGCGAGATGAACACGACGTGCGACGCGGCGACCTCGACGGTCGTCGCGTTCATGCGCTTCGCCATGAACCGCTCGGCGTCGGGGTTGATGGCGTGGTCGTCGGCGGCGACCAGGAACCACGAGGGCTTCGTCTTCCAGGCGGCCTTGGTCGCCGGCTCGCCCAGCGCCGCGGCCGCAATGGCCCGCTGCGTGACGGCCATGACGGCGGCCTCCTCGGCGGGCAGGTCGGCGCAGAACGTCGCGGCGAACTGCGCGCGGTCGATGTAGATCTCGGGACCGCCCGGGCTGCCGACCGCGTCGTAGGCCGTGGGCCGCGCGCTCGTCGCGAGCGCCGACGGCGGGAACGGCTCCTGCACGCTCAGCGCGCTCTCCCCGATGTCCGGCCCGAACGCGGCGATGTACACGAGCGCCGTGACGTTGGGCAGGTCACCGGCCTGGGTGATGACGGCGCCGCCGTAGGAGTGGCCCACGAGCACGACCGGCCCGGGGATCGCGGCGACGAAGGCCGCGATCGAATCGGCGTCGACCGTCAGGCTGCGCAGCGGGTTGGCCGGCGCGTAGACGGTGATGCCCGAGGATTCGAGTTCGCGGATGACCCCGGCATAGCCGCTCGCATCTGCGAAGGCTCCGTGCACGAGGACTACAGAGGGTGAATCGGCCATGAGGCGCTCCTTGCGTCGGTGGGATCGAGCTCGGTGATCCCCACGATACGCTCGCCGTCTGGCCGCGCGTCAGGCCAGTTTTTCGTTCTCGCTGTCGTCGGCCATCTCGAGGTAGCCACTCAGGCGCGCGATGAAGTCGTTGTCCGGGCGGTACGAAGCATCGGCCGACGACTTCTCGAACTCGCGCTGCAGCTCGGCGAGAGCGTCGTCGATCTCTAGCACGGCGAGGGCGTTGCGCTGCTCGTTGTCGAGCTGCACGAGGAATCCGATCGCGCGGTCGATGTCGGCCGGGCCTCCGAAGGCGTAGTCAGGCATGTGCATCCTTTCGCTGGTGGGTCCAGCGTACGTGGTGGTTCAGCGTCCTGCGGGCGCCAGGCGCTCTCGGGCCGACTCGAGAATGCTCGACCACTGCCCGGTGCCGATCGCCCCGATATAGCCGTCCGGGCGCACGAGCACCACGGCGTCACCGGCTATCCCGTAACGGGCGCGAAGCTCGCCGGTTCGGTCCACTACGACGCCTCCCGCCGGCTCGCCGCGATCGTGCACGGCGTACGTGTGCAGCTGGGCTCCGGCATCCGGCCAGCGAAGCCCCGCGATGTCGGCGCGCGCGATCTCGCCGAAGACCAGCAGCGTGAAGTGCGGACCCCGGAAGGCGTCGAAGAGGCTGGCCACTGATACACCGGCGCACAGGGCGTCGGGAGCCCGGTCGCCGACGTGAAGGGTAGCCGTCGCCTGCGAGCCCTTGGCCGCGAGCGGGCCGCCGCGATAGGTCAGGGAGAGCTGGCGCTCCTCGTCTCCTCGGCGCAATCCGCCCACACCGCCCCGCTCGACTCCCTTGTACAGCTCGCTCGACCGGCCCAGCACCTGGGCGGCGACGGGGCGCCGTTCGGCCTCGTAGCTGTCGAGCAGGCCCTCGGGAGCGCCCGCGAGTACCTGCCCCAGCTTCCAGCCGAGGTTGTTGGCATCTTGCACCCCGGTGTTGAGCCCCTGTGCCCCCGCCGGAGTGTGCACGTGGGCTGCGTCGCCCGCCAGGAGCACGCGGCCTGCCCGGTAGTGCTCGACCAGGCGCACGTTGGGCCGGAACACGGATGTCCAGGTCACGTCTCGCAGCGGGTAGCCGGTCTGGGCCCGGAAGCGCTCGGCGAGCGCACCCTCGTCCAGATCGACGTCTTCTTCGGGAGTCAATCGCATCATGAGCTGGAACTGGTCGCCGTGCGGCAGCGGACACGCCGCCACGGCGCGGCCCCCCGACTTGGGCCACATGTGCCAGTACCTCCGCGAGAGGCCGTCGATCGAGGCGTCGACGATCAAGGTGCGATCGTCTGAGTCCGTCGACCCCGTGAAGGTGATGCCCGCACCGCGACGCACGGTGCTGCCGCCGCCATCCGCCCCGACAAGATAGCGCGACCTGACGGTCTCGCCGGTGCTCAGATGTGACGTGACTCCGGTTTCATCCTGTTCGAACCTCTCGAGCGCTGCGCCGAACTCGGGGATCATCCCGACGCGCGCGAGGGCGCGATGCAAGACAGCGTCGGTTCGCGACTGGGGCAGGAGAAGGATGTTCGGGTACGGCACGTCGTTCGTCGCCTTCGACTGTCGCTGCATGCGCCACGGGATCACGACAGGCCCGAGATGGATGCCCGCCAGAGGGTACGCGCCACCCATCGCACGGGCATCCGCTAGCACGCCGAGATCGTCGAACACCTCCTGCGTGCGGGGCTGCACGCCCTTCGCGCGCGATCCGGTGAAGGCCTGATCGGCCTTGTCGATCAGCCGGACCGAGAGCCCGCGCCTGACCAGGTCCAGCGCCAGCGCAGAACCGGTGGGGCCCGCGCCCGCGATCAGGACGTCGACAGCTGTCATGCGCGTGCGAGGTCTGCAGAGAGCGCCGCCGGGTTCCTCTTCGCCCACCACAGCATGCCTATGTAGATCAGGTCGAACACGCTGCACAGCAGCCCGATCCCGATGATGAACGGCAGGTTGCCCAGTACTCCGATGAGGATGGTGGGAGCGAGGGTGCCCAGCCACTTGGCGACCGCGATCACTAGGGACTGGCCCCGAGTGCTCCGGCGCACTACCAGCATCGCGATGAACAGTCCGGACATCAGCAGGTTCTGCAGGAACGCGGAGTAGCGGGCACCGTCCATCCATCCGAACTCGGCGATGAACAGCGCCTGCACGGCGTAGGCGGTGCCGAAGATCACGACACCCCAGCCGATGAAGAGCGGGCGGGTCACGAACTTCGGCAGCTCCGAGCGGCCGAAGCGGAAGAAGGTGTAGACGATCACGACGTCGGCCGCCGCCCAGAGCAGGTTGATGATCGTCTGGGCGTCGATCGACTCGCTCAGGCCGTGGATTCCGTAGATCGTCTCCCAGGCGATGTTCAGCCCGAGCACCGCAACGGGCATGGCGTAGGTCTTGTGCTTGAAGCCGAGACGGATCGACTCGATGTAGACGATCGTCCACGCGAGACCGCTGACGATGGTGAGGAAGAGTTGCATGGGGTTCTCCTGGTTCTCTAGATGCGACGCTCGCCCGAACTTTCGCGATCGGCGGGATCGTGCGCCCGGTAGCGGCGGATGAGGTCGCCGACGGCCTCCCCCAGCTCGCTGGGCTGGGCGGGAAAGGGACTGACCATGTGCACCAGCACCAGGCCCTGGATGGCCGCGGCTACCGCCGCCGCCCTGCCCCGATCTCCTTCGTAGGGCGCGAGCAGGTCTGCGAGCATCCCGTGGTAGAAGGCGACCACCGGCCGGAGGTCCTCGTCGTGCGCAGCCGCGACGATCAGCTCGAACACCGCCGTTGTCTCGACGCGCCGCTCGACCACGAGGCGCACCGCGTATGCGGCGCAGATCTCCGGGATGTCATCGACCTGTACTGAATCGGACCGGACCAAGCCTGCAAGCTCCAGGCCGACACCCGATCCGGCGTGCGTCAGAGTCTCTCGCCGCAAGTCTCCGATCGAGGGGAAGTGGTACGAAACGGAGGCGACGGAGACGCCCGCCTCGGATGCGACAGCCCTGTGGGTCAAGGAGCCGGAGCCCGTGCGGGCGACTACCCCCACGGCAGCGTCGAGCAGGAGGGCACGTCGCGCGGAACCGCGCGCAAGCCTGCCGTCCTGTCCAGTTTCCACACTTGTTCCTAACTATCAGTACAAATGTACTGATAGTGGACGCCACGCACAAGAGCCGTCGCTCCCATACGGCACTCAGGGCACGAGGTGCCCCGCCGCGCGGAAGAGCTCGTACCACTCGGCGCGGGTGAGGGGCAGGTCCGAGCCCTGTGCCGCCCCCGCCACGCGATCGGGACTCGTGGTTCCGAGCACCACCTGCATGTTCGCAGGGTGCCGGGTGATCCACGCGGTGGCGATGGCTATCGACGGCACGCCGTACTGGGCTGCGAGCCGGTCGATCACGGCGTTCAGCTCGGGGTACTCGGGCGAGTCGAGAAAGACGCCGGTGAAGAAGCCCGCTTGGAACGGCGACCAGGCCTGCACGGTGATGTCGTTGAGACGGCAGTAGTCGAGGATGCCGCCGCCGTCGCGGGTTGCTGACTGGTCGGCGCCTAGCATGTTCGCGGCGACGCCCTGGGTGATGATCGGCGCGTGGGTGATCGAGAGCTGGAGCTGATTGGCGACGATCGGTTGCCGCACCGACTTCTTAAGGAGGTCGATCTGGCGGGGAGTGTGGTTCGACACCCCGAACGCGCGCACCTTGCCGGATGCCTCGAGCTCGTCGAAGGCACGGGCCACTTCCTCGGGCTCGACGAGCGCGTCAGGCCGGTGCAGCAGCAGGATGTCGATGTAGTCGGTCTCGAGCGCGGCGAGAGATCCCTCGACCGACTCGATGATGTGCTCGTACGAGAAGTCGAAGTAGGGGCCCTCTCGCACGATTCCGCACTTGGTCTGGATCGTGAGCGCGGAGCGCTCGGACGAGGTCAGCTGCAGTGCCTCCGCGAATCGCCGATCGCTCCCGTGCAGCTCCTTCCCGTAGACGTCTGCGGTGTCGATGAAGTCGATTCCGGCGTCGCGCGCCGTGCTTACGAGGTCGCGCACCTCGTCATCGGTCTTGTCTGCGATGCGCATGATGCCCAGAACGACGTTCGGTGCTCGCAGGTCGGTGCCCAGTGTGATGTTCTTCATAGCTCTGTTCCTTAGAGGTTTCGGTTGCGTACCCACGATATGAACCAGCAAACTAGAAGTCCAACAGTTAGTTGTGATGGCATTGAGAAGCAGGAGTGATCAATGGATCTGCGACAGATGGAGTACTTGGTCGCCCTCGCCGACGAGCAGCAGTTCACCCGTGCAGCAGCGATCTGCAACGTGTCCCAGTCCGGGCTGTCCGCGGCGATACGCGGCCTCGAGGACGAACTCGGCACCGCCCTGTTCTCGCGAACTACGCGCCGGGTCCAGCCCACTGATGCTGGATTGGCCCTGCTCCCGCACGCCCGACAGCTCCTGGCCGGGGCCACCGCGGGCCGAGACGCTGTAGTTCGCGCTACTCGCGAGCTGTCCGGGCACTTGCGCGTCGGCGCCGAGCAGTGCCTGGGTATCGTCGACCTTCCGGTTCTTCTCGAGCAGTTTCGTCGCCGCTATCCGCTGGTCGACATCCACTTCACGCAGGCCGGCTCGCACGACCTCGTCACGCAGGTGCGCGAGGGTGAGCTCGACGTGGCATTCGTCGCTACGACCGAGCACCTGAGCCTGGTCTCACGCACGGAACTCGGCCGCTGGCCGGTAGTACTGCTCTGCCCGCCCGATCACCCGGTTGCCAGTTCGGGCCAGGTGGACTGGGCCGACCTTCGCGACCACGACTTCATCGACTTCCAGGAGTCGTGGGCAGTCCGGTCGCTCAACGACGCAGCCTGCGATGCACAAGGTGTCGTCAGGCGCGTGCGCTGCACGGTGAATGACGTGCACACCCTGCTCCACCTGGTTCAGCGCGGGCTCGGTGTCGCGCTCGTTCCGGAGCATGTCGCCTCCAAGCCCGACGCGGCGGGCCTTGTCTCCGTTCGACTTCCCGCGGGCTCTACGCCCCAGTGGGTGGTGTCGGCGATCACCGGCAGCCCCGCTGCGGCATCCGCACCCCGGCTCTTGGAGCTACTCGACCCCGTGCGGTAGCCGCCCTTCCGAGCGGATGTCAGCTGCCGAACACCGGCTTCCGCTTCTCCTGGAACGCCGTGAAGCCCTCGAGGTAGTCGGACGACGCGCAGAGCTGGCCCTGCACGACGTTCTCGTGGTCGATCGAGCGCCACAGGCCCATGCGCTCGTCGCGCAGCCGGTGAACGAGCTGCTTGCTCGCGAGGAAGGACTCGAGAGGGCCCGCGGCGACGCGCGCCACGCGCTCCCGGGTGAACTCGAGAAGCTCGGCCTCCGGCACGACGCGGCTGAACAGCCCGGCGGCAACGGCCTCCGCGCCGCTCATGAGCTCGGCCGTGTAGACGAGGTCGAGGGTGCGGTGCGCGCCGAGCCGCTCGTAGAAGAGTGAGTGGCCGCCGGAGTCGAGCATCGCCCCGAGGTTGGCGAACGGGGAGCCGATCTTCGCCGTGTCCGCGACGTAGACCACGTCGCTGGCGACGAGCAGGCCGAGCCCGACGCCGAGGCACGCCCCGGTGGCCATCGCGAAAGTGGGCGCCGGGAACTCGTCGATCCTCCGGAGCAGCGGCGTGACGAGGCCCGCGAGGTACGCGGTCGCATCGTCGGTGCGCGGGTCGACGTGGGAGATATCGCGGCCGACGCAGAACGCACGGCCCTCACCCCGGAGCAGGAGCGCGCGCACTTTCGCGGCGGCTGCCTCGGTGAACGCGGCCGACAGGTCGGCGAGCGCCGCCTCATCCAGCGCGTTCAGCTTGGCCGGGTCGTTGAGGACGATCTCCGCGACGGCGCCGTCAATGCTCAGGTCGATGCTCATGGGGTCCTAGCTGTCGTAGTTGACGTCGACGAACTCGCTGGTCGGGATCGACTGGCAGGTCAGCACGTACCCGCGCGCAAGCTCCTCCGGCTCGAGCGCGTAGTTCTCGACCATGTCGACCGTGCCAGAGACCACGGTCGCGCGGCAGGTCCCGCACACTCCCCCGGCGCACGCGAACGGCACGTCGCTGCGCACGCGGAGAGCGGCATTCAGGATGCTCTCATTGCTGTGCACCGGGCTCGTGACCGTCGCCGTGGTGCCGTCGAGCTGGAAGCTGATGGTGTGCACGGCCTGCCCCTCCTCGACGACTATCGGCCGCCCGGACTGCCCGCCGAGCCGCTCGGGCCTGCCGGTCGTGAACAGCTCGTACCGGATGTCGCCCGCCGCGACCCCGCGCTCGGCGAGGGTGTCTCGCACGAGCTGCACGAGCTCGAACGGGCCGCAGATGAACCACTCGTCGACATCGCTCGGGGAGACGAGCTGGTCGAGGATTCCGCCGATCTTCTCGGCGTCGAGACGCCCCGAGAGCAGCTCGGAGCTGCGGCGCTCCCGCGTGAGCACGTGGTACAGCGCGAGTCGGGTCGGGTAGCGGTCCTTCAGGTCGGCGAGCTCGTCGACGAACATCGTGTCCATCGCGGTGCGGTTCGAGTAGACGAGCGAGAACCGATTGCCCGGATGCCCCGCGAGCGCCGCCTGGATGAGCGCGACGACCGGGGTGATGCCCGAGCCGGCGGCGATGGCCACGAAGTGGGCCGGACCGTCCACGAGCTGCGAGGTGAACGTCCCCTCCGGCACCATGACCGCGAGCTGCATGCCCGCGCGGAGGTTCTCGATCGCCCAGGTGGAGAAGAGGCCGCCCAGGTCGCGCTTGATGCCGACCTTGAGCTCGCCGGTCACCGGCGCCTGGCAGATCGAGTAGCTGCGGCGCACGTCGTCGCCCTCGACCGTGGTGCGCAGCGCGATGTACTGCCCGGGCGCGTAGCTGTAGTCGTCGACGAGCTCGGGCGGCACCGTGAACGAGACCTCGATCGAGTCGTCGGTCAGCGTGCGCACCGCGGAGACGGTCAGGTCGTGGAAGCTCGCACGGCGCCGGGTCGTCGTGGCCATCAGTGTTCCTTGAAGTAGTCGAACGGCTCCTGGCAGCGCTGGCAGATGTACAGCGCCTTGCACGACGTCGAGCCGAAGTGCGAGGCCTCGCGGGTGTGCAGCGAGCCGCAGTGCGGGCAGCGGACGCCGAGCCCGAGGCTCACGACGCCGTCCGTGCGGCGGGGAGCCGGCGGGGCGATACCGTACTGCTCGAGCTTGCTGCGGCCGTCCTGGCTCATCCAGTCCGTGGTCCAGGCGGGAGCGAGAACCACGTCGACGCGGACGCGCTCGTGCCCCGCCGCGCCGAGCGCCGTGACGATGTCGTCGCGCATGGCGTCGACCGCAGGGCATCCGGAGTAGGTGGGTGTGATCTGCACGACGACTTGGTCCCCGTCCACCCGGACGCTGCGCAGGACGCCGAGGTCCTCGATGGTGAGGACGGGCACCTCGGGGTCGACGACGGTGGCCGCGAGATCCCAGAGCTGCGCCTCGACCGCGCCGGAGGGGCGGGGCCGCGCGACCTGCTCGACCGTCACCATGTCGCACCCGGGTGCGCTCGGGCGAGCACCTGCAGCTCGGCGAGGAGCGGGCCGAGGTACTCGGTGTGGCTTCCCCCGCGGCCGCCCCCGCGGACGGAGGGCGCGGCGGGGATGGTCAGGCCTGCCTCGGCGATCCACCGTGCGGTCGTGGCGTCGAACTGCTCGCGGAGGGTCTCGGGGTCGACGGCGATGCCCTCGAGACCCACGGCGAGGGGATCGGGGCTGAACAGCTCGCCCGTGAACGGCCACATCGCGTCGAGGCCGCGCTGCATGCGCTCGTGCGACACCTCGGTGCCGAGGCCGAGGCGCAGTAGCCACTGCACGCTGTGGTCGAGGTGGTAGTCCACCTCCTTGACGGCCTTCGCGGCGATGGCGGCGAGGGTCGGGTCGGCCGACCCCTCGAGCGCGCGGTACAGGCTGACGAAGTACACCGAGGCGATGAACTGGCGCGCGATCGTCTGCGCGAAGTCGCCGTTGGGCAGCTCGAACAGCTGCCGATTGCGGAACTCGGGCTCGGTGCGGAAGTACGCGAGGTCGTCCTCGGTCTTGCCCCACGCCGAGGCGGCGTAGGTGAGCAGGCTGCGCGCGTGGCCGAGCTGGTCGAGGCCGATGTTGCCGAGCGCGACGTCCTCCTCGAGCTCGGGGGCGTTCGCGATCCACTCCCCCAGGCGCTGGGCGAGGATGAGCGCGTCATCGCCGAGTCCCACGGCGTACTCGGCCACGGCCAGCGGGGCGACGGCGCCGGCGGCCTCGATGGACTCCGGCGTGATCGCCGTGGACTTCACGTGGCTGGTCTTCACAGGTGGGGGACCGAATCCGACTCGGTGTAGTAGGTCGCGTGCCGGTACTCCTTGCCCTGCGGCGACTCGAAGAACGCGCCGCGGGCATCGGGGTCGGATGCCGTGATAGCCGATGCCGGAACCACCCAGATCGACACGCCCTCCGCCCGCCGGGTGTAGAGGTCGCGGGCGTTGCGCACCGCCATGATCTCGTCCGGCGCGTGCAGCGAGCCCGCGTGCACGTGCGAGAGCCCGCGGCTCGAGCGGACGAACACCTCCCACAGCGGCCAGGTCTCGCGCCCTCCGGACTCGCCGGGGCTGGTCATGATGCGAGCCGCTCGTCGGCACGGGCATCCGCGTACGCCCGTGCGGCCTCGCGCACCCACGCGCCGTCCTCGTGGGCCTGGCGGCGGCGGGCGACCCGGATGCTGTTGGCCGGCCCGCGCCCGGCGAGCACCTCGTGGAACTCCGCCCAGTCGAGGTCGCCGAAGTCGTAGTGGCCGCGCTCCTCGTTCCACTTGATGGCCGGGTCCGGGAGGGTGACGCCGAGGATCTCGGCCTGCGGCACGAGCATGTCGACGAAGCGCTGGCGCAGGTCGTCATTGCTGAAGCGCTTGATGTTCCACGCCATGCTCTGCTTCGAGTTGGGCGAGTCGTCGTCGGGCGGGCCGAACATCATGAGCGCCGGCGCGTACCACCGGTTCACCGACTCCTGCGCCATCGCGCGCTGCTCCTCGGTGCCGCGCATGAGCGTCAGCAGGATCTCGAAGCCCTGGCGCTGGTGGAACGACTCCTCCTTGCAGATCCGCACCATCGCGCGGGCGTACGGACCATAGGATGCCCGGCACAGCGGCACCTGGTTGCAGATTGCCGCGCCGTCGACGAGCCAGCCGATCGAGCCCATGTCGGCCCAGGTCGGGGTCGTGTAGTTGAAGATCGAGGAGTACTTCGCCTTGCCGGTGATGAGCTGCTCGAACATGGTGTCGCGGTCGGTGCCGAGGGTCTGGGCAGCGGAGTACAGGTAGAGGCCGTGGCCCGCTTCGTCCTGCACCTTGGCCATGAGGATGGCTTTGCGCTTGAGGCTTGGCGCGCGGGTGATCCAGTTGCCCTCCGGCTGCATCCCGATGATCTCGGAGTGCGCGTGCTGCGAGATCTGGCGCACCAGGGTCTTGCGGTAGCCCTCGGGCATCCAGTCGGTCGGCTCGACGCGCTGCTCGTCGGCGAGGAGCTGGGCGAAGCGCGCAGCACCCGCCTCGTCGTCGACGCTCGTCCCGTCAGCCATCACGTCTCCCTCGTCGCACTTACCGATCGTTCAGTAGACTCTAACAGGATGCCCGGAGCCGATCAAGGCGTCGGGTAGTGTCGTGAACCAGAAGTTTCGAGAGGCGTGAGGATGACAAGCGCGACAGGCGAGCGCAGGAGCGGCAACGGTCGTGCCGGCCGCGATCCCTACGACCTTCCCGCCGTCCTCGACATCGCGGTGGCCGCCTTCAACGACTTCGGCTACGAGGCGACCTCGATGGGCATCCTCGCCGAGCGCCTGGGCACCAGCAAGTCGGCGATCTACTACCACGTCTCCGGCAAGGAGGACCTGCTGCGGCTCGCCCTCGACCGCGCGCTGAGCGGGCTCGAAGGGCTGCTCGCGCTCGAGGGGGCGACGACCGGCCATGCCGACGAGCGGCTCCGCTTCGTCCTGCGGGGGGCCGTGCGCGTGCTCGTCGAGGAGCTGCCCTACGTCACCCTCCTGTTGCGCCTCCGCGGCAACACCGAGGTCGAGCGCCAGGCCCTCGCCCGCCGCCGCGAGTTCGACCACGTCGTCTCCGGTCTCGTCGACGAGGCCCGCCAGGAGGGCACCATGCGGGCGGATGTCGATGCCCGCACCACCACGAGGCTGCTGTTCGGCATGATCAACTCGATAGTCGAGTGGTACAAGCCGGGCGGCCCGATCACCCCCGACGAGCTGGCAGAAGACGTGATCACCGTCGCATTCGACGGCCTCACTACTCCTTCGACACCAGAGTGAGCACGTCGTAGGTCGCGACCGCCTCGTCCCGCTGGTTGCGCAGCACCGCGTCCCACCGCACCTCGCCGTACTCCTCGTTCTCGCGCGGCGTGATCTCCTTCGCGGTGAGCGCGACCTTGACGAGGTCGCCGGGCGAGACCGGTGTGAGGAAGCGCAGGTTCTCGAGGCCGTAGTTCGCGAGCACGGGCCCCGGCGCCGGGTCGACGAACAGTCCTGCCGCCCAGGAGAGCAGCAGGTAGCCGTGCGCGACGCGGCCGGGGAAGAACGGATTCGCGGCGGCGGCCTCCTCGTCGGTGTGGGCGTAGAACGTGTCGCCCGTGAACTCCGCGAAGTGCGCGATGTCGTCGAGCGTGATCACGCGCTCCGCCGACTCGACGCTGTCGCCGAGGCGCAGGCGCGCGAGCGGCTTGCGGAACGGGTGCTCTCCAGTCGAGGTCGCAGCTCCGCCGCGCCACTGCCCGGTGAGGCCCGTGAGAACGTCGGGCGAGCCCTGCAGCGCGAGGCGCCGCATGTAGTGCTTGACCGCGCGGATGCCGCCGAGCTCCTCGCCCCCGCCTGCACGGCCGGGCCCGCCGTGCACCAGGTGCGGCACTGGCGAGCCGTGCCCCGTCGAGGTGCGCGCGTCGACGCGGTCGAGCACGAGGATGCGGCCGTGGAAGGGCGCGATGCCCGACACGACGGCGCCGACGAATGCGGGGTCGAAGCTGCACACCGTCGCGACGAGCGAGCCGCCGCCGAGGTTGGCGAGACGCACGGCCTCGTCGGCCGTCCGGTAGGTGATGATCGACGCGACCGGCCCGAAAGCCTCGATCTCGTGCACCGCCGTCGACTCGGCGTCGTCGAAGCGCAGCAGGACGGGCGCGAGGAATGCGCCCTCCGGAGCGGGACCGGTGGTGCCGTCCTCGTGCCTGATCTCGGGGCTCGACAGCGAGCCGATCACGATACGGCCACCGCCGGCCACGAGTGCCTCGACGCTGCGCACCACCTCGTCGCGCTGCTCGGTGCTCGCGAGCGGGCCCATCGTGACGCCCTCCGCGCGCGGGTCTCCGAGCACGGTGCGCGCGGCGATCCGCTCCGCGATCGCGGTGACCACGTCGTCGGCTATCGCCTCGGGCACGATGACCCGCCGGATGCTCGTGCACTTCTGCCCCGCCTTCGTGGTCATCTCCGTGACGACGGAGGCCACGAACGCCGCGAACTCGGGGGCATCGGGCGTGACATCCGGGCCCAGGATCGCCGCGTTGAGCGAGTCGGTCTCCGCCGTGAAGCCGACCCCGCCGCGGATCACGCGCTGGTGCACCGCGAGGCCGGCCGCCGTCGACGCGGAGCCCGTGAACGAGACGTGGTCGCGCAGGTCGAGGAGGTCGAGCACCTCGCGCACTCCGCCGCAGACGAGCTGCAGCGAGCCCTCGGGCAGGAGACCGGAGTCGACCATGACGCGCACGGCGGCCTCGGTGAGCAGGGCGGTCGGAGTTGCCGGCTTGACGATCGAGGGGACGCCCGCGAGGAAGGCCGGCGCGAACTTCTCAAGCATGCCCCAGACCGGGAAGTTGAAGGCGTTGATCTGGAGCGCGACCCCGGAGATGCGCTCGTACACGTGCTGGCCGCCGAACGTGCCGTCCTTGGCGAGGTTCTCCGCGGCGCCGTCCACGATTCGCGTGAGGGTGTTGGGCAGCTCGCGGCGCCCCTTCGACGAGTAGGTGAAGAGCACTCCGATGCCGCCGTCGACGTCGACGAGCGAGTCGCGGCGGGTGGCCCCGGTGCGGTCGCTGATCTCGTACAGGTCCTCCTTCGCCTCGTTCAGCACGGTGGCGAGGGCCTTCAGCCGCAGCGCGCGCTGGTGGAACGTCAGCTCGCCGAGGCTGCGCTGGCCGACCGTGCGGGCGTACTCGATCGCGCCCGCGAGGTCGATGCCGTCGCTGCCGACGAGGGCGAGAACCTCGCCCGTCGAGGCATCGCGCGTCGGTGTTCCGCTCTCGCCCTGCCACCACTGCCCCTGCACGTAGCTCGGGAGCACTCGGATGTCGACGGCCGTCGCGGTCATGATTGCCTTCCTATACTGTCGCCATGACCACTGAGCCATGGAAGATCGAACTCGGCGCCCTCGACCGCACGATGGGGATCGAGATCGTCGAGGAGTCTGCGGAGCGCGTCGTCGCCACCATGCCGGTGAGCGGGAACACGCAGTCGTTCGGGCTGCTGCACGGCGGGGCGTCCCTGGTCCTGGGTGAGGCGCTCGGGTCGTGGGCTGCTGTGATCCACGCGAGCACGCTCGGCAAGACCGCGGTGGGCCTCGACATCAGCGCGACGCACCACCGCTCCGCCCGCGAGGGGATCGTGACCGGAGTGGCGACGGCGATCCAGCTCGGCCGGACGGTCACGAGCCACGAGGTGGTCATCTCCGACGAGTCGGGCGCGCGGCTGTGCACGGTGCGCATCACGAACCTCATCGTCGACAAGCGCTAGGGCCACAGGAAGAACCCCTCCCCGCTCTTGCGGCCGAGCCTTCCCTCGGCGACCATGGTGCGCAGCAGCTCGGGCGGCGCGAACCGCTCGCCGAGCGTGCTGTGCAGGTACTCCGCGATGCCGAGCCGCACGTCGAGGCCGACCAGGTCCGTGAGCCGCAGGGGGCCCACGGGGAACCTGTAGCCCAGCACCATTGCCGCGTCGATGTCCTCCGCCGACGCGACGCCCTCCTCGAGCATCCGGATCGCCTCGAGCGCGATAACGACGCCCAGCCGCGAGCTCGCGAAACCTGGTGAGTCGTTGACGGTCACGGGGGTCTTGCCGATCGCGGCGACCCAGGCCTGCGCTCGGTCGATGAGCTCGGGCGATGACTTCTCGCCGCGCACGATCTCCACGAGGGTCGAGCTCGGTACCGGGTTGAAGAAGTGCAGTCCGCAGAGGCGGGCGGGGTCGGCGAGGGCCTCCGCCATGAGGGAGATCGAGAGCGAGGAGGTGTTCGAGGCGAGCCACGCATCGGGCGCGAGTACCGCCTCGACCGTGCGGAGCACGGTGGTCTTCAGCTCGAGGTCCTCGGGGACGGCCTCGACCACGAGCCCTGCGGCGGCGAGGTCGTCGACGTCGACGGTCGTGGACGCCCGAGCCTCGAGCTCCGCGCGCGACTCCGTGGTGGTACCGCGGTCGAGGCTCGTGCCGATCGCGGCCGTGAGCGCGCCGCGGGCGTGCGCCGCGGCATCCGGATCGCGCTCGAGGACTGTGACGGATGCCCCGGCCAGCAGGAACGCGTGCGCGATGCCCACGCCCATCCGGCCGCCTCCGACGACACCGACGACGCCGGGCACGCCGCTCACTTCTTCCGCCTCTCGAGGAACTCCGTCATCCGGCGGTGCTTCTCCGGCGACTCGAAGAGCACGGCCTGCGCCTGCTCGTCGACGAGCGGATGCTCGGCCCGGGTCGCCCGCATGACGAGCTTCGTGAGCTGCACGGCCATGCCGTCCTGCTCGGCGATCCGGTCCGCGAGGGCGTGCGCCGCGGCGTCGAGCTCCTCGGGAGCGTGCAGGCCGGTCACGAGGCGCACGGCGAGCGCCTCGTCCGCCGTGAGCACCCGGCCCGCCAGGAGGATCTCCTTCGCGAGCGGCTCCCCCACGAGCTCGACGAGCCGCCAGGTCGCCCCCGCGGCGGCGATGATTCCGAGCGAGGTCTCCGGGTTGCCGAAGCGCGCGCGGTGGGAGGCGAGGCGGAAGTCCGCGGCATAGGCGAGCTCGGCGCCACCGCCGAGAGCCCAGCCGTCGACCGCCGCGATGACCGGCGCGGGCAGTTGGGCGATGCGCACGAACAGCCGCGAGTTGATGCCGGCGAGCGCATCGGCCGCGGTGCGGTCGCGCAGCTCGGCGATGTCGGCGCCCGAGGCGAACACCCCGTCGCCGCCGGACAGGATGAGGATGCGCGGCACCGACTCGAGCCCCGCGCAGACGTCGTGGAGCTCGTCGACCATGGTGCGGTCGATCGCGTTGCGCACCTCCGGCCGGTTGAGCCGTACCTGCAGCCGGTCGGGCCGGTCGTCGACGATCTCGAGGGTGCTGTACATCAGACCGCCTCCACCGCGAGCGCAGCACCCTGGCCGACGCCGACGCACATCGTCGCGAGCCCGTACTGCGCGCGCTCGCGCTCCAGCCGGCCGAGCAGGGTCACGAGCAGTCGTGTGCCCGAGGCGCCGAGGGGATGCCCGAGCGCGATGGCCCCGCCGTCGGCGTTCACGATCGCCTCGTCCAGGCCGAGGCCGCGCAGGCTCGCAATGGACTGGGTGGCGAAGGCCTCGTTGAGCTCGACCGCGCCGAACTGCTCGATCGTGAGCCCGGTGCGCGCGAGCAGCTTGCGCGTGGCCGGGATCGGCCCGAGGCCCATGACCTCGGGCGCCAGTCCGGTGGACGCGCCGCCGACGACGCGCGCCCGCGGAGTCAGCCCGTACCGCTCGACCGCGGCCTCGCTCGCGATGAGTATTGCCGCGGCGCCGTCGTTGAGGGGCGACGAGTTGCCCGCGGTGACGAGGCGGCCGCCCGGCACGACGGGCTTGAGGCGGGCGAGCACCTCGAGGGAGGTGTCGGCGCGGGGGCCCTCGTCCGCACTCACCACGCCGGCCGGCGTGGTCACGGGGACGAGCTCGCGGTCGAAGTGGCCCGCTGCTACGGCGGCGAGCGCCCGCTGGTGGGAGCGCAGGGCGAAGGCGTCGGCATCCTCGCGGCTCACGCCCTCCTGCACCCCGACGTACTCGCCGGTCTCGGTCATCGAGTAGGTGGCCTTGTCGCGCGCGGCGAGCCTCGGGTTCACGAAGCGCCAGCCCAGGGAGGAGTCGACGAGCTCCCCCGGCTTGCCGAACGCGCGCTCCGGCTTGGCCAGCACCCAGGGCGCGCGGGTCATCGACTCGACGCCGCCCGCGATCACGACATCGGCCTCGCCCGACTTGACCATCGCGGCGGCGAGATGCACTGCCGAGAGGCCGGAGGCGCACAGCCGGTTGACCGTGATGCCGGGAATGCTGTCGGGCAGCCCCGCGAGGAGGACGGCCATCCGCGCGACGTTGCGGTTGTCCTCGCCTGCCTGATTGGCATCGCCCAGGACCACGTCGTCGACCACCGCCGGGTCGATGCCCGTGCGGGAGATGAGCTCGGCAAGCACGAGGGCGGCGAGGTCATCCGGGCGTACCGCGGAGAGCACTCCGCCGTACCTGCCGATCGGGGTGCGCACTCCGTCGACCACGAATGCTTCTGCCACGGATTCGCCACCTCGCTTTACTTACCGATCGTTCGGTATACTGTGTCACGCTCTCCCTGCCGCGTCAAACACCGCGCGCAGCTTGACTCGAAGACGAGGTGGCACGTGGAGTCGGTACCGGCGATGTTCGAGCGGGATGAGGCATCCCGCATGCTCGGGATGGCGCTCGTGTCGCTCTCCCCCGGCCACGCCGTCGTGACGATGACCGTGCGCCGCGACATGCTCAACGGATTCCTGGTCGCCCACGGCGGCCTCACCTTCGCGCTCGCCGACACGGCGTTCGCGATGGCCTGCAACGAGACCGACGAGGTCACCCTCGCCGCCGGCGCGGAGATCAGCTTCCTCCGGCCGGTCACCGAGGGCCAGCTCCTCACCGCTACCGCCGAACGACGCGCCAAGAGCGGCCGTTCGGGCATCTACGACGTGCGCGTGCTCAACGAGCACAACGAGGTCGTCGCGGAATTCCGGGGACGCAGTCGCACCACGACGCGCCCCGTTCCCGCTCCCTGACACCACACCTAGTCCAACGAAGGAAAAGATGACCACCGTCGCGACGAAGGGGCGTGCGCACGCTCCGGCAGCCCACGAGCTCGACCCCGAAGAGCGCATGTCCCGCGACGAGCTCGAGGCGCTGCAGCTGCGCCGGCTCCAGGAGACCGTGCGCCGGGCCTACGAGAACGTGCCGCTGTACACGGAGAAGTTCGACGCCGCGGGAGTGCACCCCGACGACATCCGCTCGCTGGACGACCTGGCGCTGCTGCCCTTCACGACGAAGGACGACCTGCGGCGCAGCTACCCGTTCGGAATGTTCGCCGTGCCCCGGGAGCAGATCATGCGCATCCACGCGTCCTCCGGCACCACCGGCCTGCCGACCGTGGTCGGCTACACCGCGGGCGACCTCGACAACTGGGCCGGACTCGTCGCGCGCTCGCTGCGCGCCTCCGGCGTCCGGCCGGGCCACATCGTCCACAACGCCTACGGCTACGGGCTCTTCACGGGCGGGCTGGGCGCGCACGCGGGGATCGAGCGCCTCGGCGCCACGGTCATCCCGATGTCGGGCGGGAACACGATCAAGCAGGTACAGCTCATCCGCGACTTCGCGCCCGACGCGATCATGGCGACGCCCACGTACCTCCTCACCATCATCGACGCGCTCCGCGACAGCGGCATCGACCCCGCGAGCACCTCGCTCAAGGTCGGAGTGCTGGGCGCCGAGCCCTGGACCAACGAGATGCGGGCCACGATCGAGGAGTCGCTCGGCATTGACGCGCTCGACATCTACGGCCTGAGCGAGGTCATGGGCCCGGGCGTGGGCAACGAGTGCATCGAGTCGAAGGACGGCCCGCACATCTGGGAGGACCACTTCCGGCCGGAGATCATCGACTCGGAGACCGGCGCAGCCCTGCCCGACGGCACCGCGGGCGAGCTCGTCTTCACCACCCTGACGAAGGTGGGGCTGCCGATCATCCGGTACCGCACGCACGACATCTCCACGCTGCTGCCCGGAACCGCCCGCCCCAGCATGCGCCGGATTAAGAAGATCACCGGGCGCAACGACGACATGATCATCCTGCGCGGGGTCAATCTGTTCCCGAGCCAGATCGAGGAGATCGCGCTCACCATCCCGGGACTGTCGCCGCACTTCACGCTCGAGCTCAGCACCGTCGGGCGCATGGACTGCATGACCGTGCACATCGAGCCGCTGCCGGGGCTGGCCGAGGCGGATGCCGCGACCGCGGCCAAGACCCTGATCCGCGATGTGAAGGCCCGCATCGGCTCCACCGTCGAGGTCGACCTCGCGGCACCGGGCTCGCTCGAGCGCAGCGGCGGCAAGCTCAAGCGGGTCTACGACAACCGCTGAGCGGCGCTATTCGATAGCGAGTCGGAAGGCGTTCATCACCGTCTCCGACGACTCCTGGATGTGGTCGCGCACGAGGCGGTGCAGGGTCTCGGTGTCGCCCTGCTCCATTGCCGCGAGGATCGCGGCGTGCTCGGAGACGAGGCTCGAGGCCGGCGGGTGAGTCGGGGCGCCCGGCATGATCTGGTGCAGCCTGCGCACCTCGTCGAGCAGGCCGATCAGGATTCCCTCGGCGCGCGCGTTGTCGGCGACCTTGGCCACGAGCAGGTGGAACTCCCGCCCCGCCGAGTCGGGCGAGTCGTCCGTCGACTCCTCGCGCGTCTGCGTCTCGACGAGGCTGCGGAGCCGGGCGAAGTGCGCGGGGCTCGCGCGGCGGGAGGCGTGCACGAAGATGCCGGGCTCGATCAGCAGGCGCAGCTCGAACACCTCCCGGATGTCGTGCAGGCGCAGGGGGCGCACGAGGTAGCCCTTGCGGGGCATCGTGATGATCCAGCCCTCCTGTGTGAGGAGGCGCAGTGCTTCGCGCACCGGGGTCTTCGAGACGCCGTAGCGCGCGGCGAGCTCGTTCTCGAGCACGATGTCTCCCGGTCGCCAGGTGGCGTTGAGGATCTCCTCGTGCATCCGCACGTGGATCTGCTCGGTGAGGGAGAGCGGGCGATCGGCGACGGGGCTGGCGGGACTCAGGGGCAGGATGTGGCTCATTTCTCAGACCCCTTTCTCGCGCCCATCTTATCGAGGAGCACTCGGCAACCCCGGGTACGGCTCCCCGTCCAGGCCGGGGATGGTCACGCGACTCGGGTCGTTGTCCGCGTCCACGAGCTGCTGCACGATGTAGTCGGTGACCCCGCTCGCGAGCAGCTGGCGCGGGTCCTCGAGCGAGAGGCGCAGGCGGGTGAGCATGCTCGGCCAGTCGTCGGCGGACCGGATGCGCGGCATGTCGGTCGCGGTGGTGGCGTCATCCGGCAAGTCGTCGCCGTAGAGGGGCTCCTGCACGAAGGCCGGGATCCCCTCGAACATGATCGGGGCGAGCTCGACCGACGACATCACCCGCGCGAGCTGCCAGCGCACCGGCTCCTCGAGGTCGATGACCTCCTGCAGGTCGCCGCCGCTCGGGTGGGCGAACACGGGCAGGTGCGGCGCGATGAAGACGCGGCTCTCGTCGAGCTGACCGCGCGACACGATGTTGATGATGCGCGCGAGGCTCGTCGTCTTCTTCGTGGTGCCGCCGGTAGGGCGGCCCTGGCGGCCCGCGACCGCGAAGAGCACGCGCGACCAGTCGAGGCCGAGCCGGTCCACCCACTCGATGAGCCGGTGGCCGAGCTCCAGCGCGACCAGGCTGAACGTCGCGATCATGATGCGGTTGCACGGCACCGGCAGCTCGGCCTGGCCCGTGCCAGCGAGGTAGTCGTCGCGCAGCGACTGGGGGGTCATGTACTCCGGGTCCTCGAGCGAGCGCTCCAAGTAGCGCTCGCTGATCGCGCACGCGTAGTCGGTCATCGCGGCGATCGCCCCCTCGCGGCCGACGAGGACGCCAACGGCGATGCGCTCCGACCAGAGGGCCGCGGAGTTCGCGGCGCGCACCCGGCGCGCATCCTCGAGGAGGGTGCGGGCGTGCCCCCGCCACGACTCGAGCCCGCGCTCCTTGAGCGCCACGATGCTGCCGAGCGCAGGCCCGAAGTGCGAGACGGCGGTGAGCTCGGTGAAGCCGGGGATGTTGACCCGCAGTCCCTGCAGCTCGGGCGGTGCGCCGTTGCCGGGGTAGATCGCGATGTCGGTTCCCGTGACCACGATGAGCGCATCGCCGCGGTGCTCCTCGAGAGAGGCGACGGCGAGATGGTCGGCGATCGAGTCCCGGCCGGGCGCCTTCGTGTCGCTGTAGGTCTTGAACATCCGGAGCATCTCCGGGTTCTCGTATGGGGCGCTCATACCTCTCCTTCGTCTACGCGGTAGACGATGCACTCTGCGGTGAAGGTCGCGGCCGACGCGGCGGAAGCGAGGCCGTGGGAGACCACGAGGTACTGCGCGCCTCCGAGGGCGAAGGCCGTGGCATCCGTGCCGCCCGTCGTGGGGAACTCGTGGACCAGTTGCAGCTCGGGCGCCCGGTACACGTACGACATCAGGTCGGGCACGGGCTCGGCCGGGGTGCCCCGGATGAAGTTGACGCGCACGACGTGTTCGCCCACCCGCGCGAACTCGCGGCCGCCAGCACCGCCCGCGAGAGTGTCGTGCGGCTGGAAGTGGGAGCCGTCCCATCGCAGCACGAACGAGTCGCCGTCGATCTTCGCGACCAGGAGCGCGAGGTCGACCAGGAGGAAGGCGCGTCCGCCGCGCTCGACGAGGTCCTGGTGCTCGACGTACCGGGTGCCGTCCCAGCGGTACAGGCGGCTGGGCAGGGCGTGGTCGGCGTGCGCGAGGTAGTGCTCGCCGTCGAGCTCGAAGGCGTAGAGGTTGTAGCCTGCGACCGACTCGAGCTGCTGGAAGGGTGCGAACCCGGCGCCGTCCCAGCGGAGGATTGCCGACGAGAGGCCCGGGTCGGCCGGATGCCCCTGCGCAACCCCGAGGAAGTGCGCGCCGTCGACCTCCCAGTGCCGCCACTGCTTGGCCGCGGTCGTGAGCGCGGACTGGAACGGGACGAAGGCGCCGTCCACCCACTCGTAGATCGGCGAGCCCAGCCGGAAGTTGTACGGGCCGCTTCCCATCCGGATCGAGGCGACGGCGAGGAACAGCCGTCCGTCGATGGTGAAGGACTCGACATCCTCACCGCCCACCCCGGGCAGGGTGCCGTGCGGCACGAAGTCCGACCCGTCGTGCACGAACAGCAGGACGTCGGTGTTGGAGGTGCCGCCGTTGATGCCGGGCGGCGTCCCGGGGGCGTCGTACGCCAGTTGCGGCACGGCGAGGTAGCGCCGCCCGTCGGCCTCGAAGGTCTCGACGGCGCGCGCGCCCGACGTGGCGAGCCGCTGGACCTCGGTCAGTCTCACGGTCACGAGTAGAACAGTTCGGCGGGCGAGTCCACAAGGATCGTCGTGAGCTGCTCGTCGGAGGTGGTCCAGTCGGCGAGCAGGTTCAGGATCTCCCCGGTGTCGCGCTGCCCGTCCGGCAGGTGCGGCCAGTCGCTGCCCCACAGCAGCCGGTCGGCGCGGGTGGCGACGAGCGCGCGGCCGATCGGCTCGACGCTCGCGAGCCCGGCGTCGCCCGCGAGGCGGTACGGACCGGACAGCTTGATCCAGCACCTCCCCGTCGCGAGCAGGTCGAGCAGTCGCTCGAAGTCGCCGTCGCTGAGGCCGTCCGACTTCTTCATGTAGCCCATGTGGTCGATCACGAAGCGCGTCGACAGGTCGGCGAGGTAGGGCAGCAGGTCGCGCACGACCGAGCCCGGCGAGTAGAACTGCAGGTGCCAGCCGCGCTCCTCGGCGAGCAGGGCCATCCGGTCGATGTAGGCCTGCAGGTCGGCGAGCGCCCAGTCCTTGCGGGCGAACAGGTCGAGCCGGATGGCCCGCACCCCGAGCTCGTGCCAGCTGTCGAGGTCGCCCGCCGCGACGCCGTCGGCGACCCGCACCACACCGCGGGCACGGGAGCCGAGCCGCGCAAGGGTGTCGAGCGTGAGGCTGTTGTCCTCGCCGTAGTAGGTGGGCTGCACGATCACCATGCGGTCGAACCCGAGGAACTCGGTCATCGCGAGGTACTGGTCCAGCGTGCCGTCCGGGAACGTGTACTGCGGGTTCGATACGTGCGCGTACCCGGGCTCGAAGACGTGGAAGTGCGTGTCGCACGCGCCCGGCGGCACGACGAACCGGGGCCGGGTGTTGGTCTCGGCGGCACGCATCGGCGTGGTCGTCGCGAACGGGATGTCCATCAGTTCTCCTTGGTGAGCGTGCCGTGCCAGGCGCTGAACTTCTCGACGCGCACGCGCGCCTGCTCGAACAGCAGGTCGGTGTCCATGCCGGTGAGCAGCATCGGGCACAGGCCCAGTGCCAGGTACTCGGCGAAGAGCACGAGGTCGCCGACCCCGCCGAGCATGGCGAGCTTGCCGTGCGCGTGCGCCGCGTCGATTACGGCCCGGATGCCCTCCCGCACGCTCTCGTGGCCGTACTGCCCCGGCACGCCGAGCTCCGAGCTGAAGTCGTTGGCCCCCACCCCGAGGATGTCGATACCGTCGACCGCCGCGATCTCGCCGGCGTTCCGCACGCCGAGCGGCGTCTCGATGAGCACCTTCACCACCGCGAGCCGATTGAGCTCGGGGTTGAGCACGGTCGCGCGGGTCGGTGCCATCCCGAAGTGCGGGACCATCGCGAGCTGCGAGCGGTGCCCCAGCGGAGGGAACCGCACCGCCTCGGCGACGAGGCGAGCCTGCTCGGCGGTCTCGATGCGCGGCGCGATGATGCCGTGCGCGCCGCCGTCGAGCAGCCGCCCGATCACGCCGTACTCGTGCTCGGGAACGCGCACGAGCGCGGTGAGCCCGAGGTCGGACGCGGTAGCGCACAGCTGGGCCGCGATGTCGATCGGCATCGCCGAGTGCTCGAGGTCGATCATGATCGTGTCGTGCCCGGTCGACTTCGCAATGCGCACGATCTCGGTGGTGCGGCTGCTGCGGATGCCGAGCATGTACTGCGGCCGGCCGGCGCGCAGCGCGGCGAGCATGGGTGCTTCGGTCATGCGCTGGCCTTCCGGCGTCGGCGGTACGCGTGCAGGATCGTCTCCGTGTAGCCGTTCGGCTGCGCGGCTGCCTCGAGGACGAGGTCCCGTGCAGCCTCGTACGCGAGCGAGGGGGCCGCACTCGAGCCGAGCGGCAGGTAGAGCGGGTCGTCGGCGTTCTGCCGGTCGACCGTCAGGCTCAGGCGGTCGAGGCTGTCGAGCACCTCGTCGCGCGAGACCACTCCGTGCAGCAGCCAGTTGCCGAGCAGCTGGCTGGAGATGCGCAGGGTCGCGCGGTCCTCCATGAGCCCCACGTCGTTCAGGTCAGGGACCTTCGAGCAGCCGATCCCCTGGTCCACCCACCGCACGACGTACCCGAGGATCGACTGCACGTTGGTATCGAGCTCGGCGCGGCGCTCCTCCCCGGTCCACTGCGGGTCGGCCACCACCGGCACGTCGAGGATCGGCGCGATACCGCGGTGGGCGCGGTGCAGCAGCTGCTCCTGTGCCGCCGCGACATCCACCCGGTGGTAGTGCGTGGCGTGCAGAGTGGCCGCCGTCGGCGACGGCACCCAGGCGGTACTCGCGCCGGCGCGGGGGTGCGCGATCTTCTGCTCGAGCATGGCGGCCATGAGGTCGGGCATCGCCCACATCCCCTTGCCGATCTGCGCGCGGCCCGAGAAGCCCGCCGCGAGGCCGACGTCCACGTTGTTGTCCTCGTACGCTCCTATATAGGGGTGCGTGCGCAGGTCGCCCTTCCGCAGGACCGGTCCCGCGTGCATCGAGGTGTGGATCTCGTCGCCCGTACGGTCGAGGAACCCGGTGTTGATGAACACCACGCGATCGCTCGCCTCGCGCACCGCCGCCTTGAGGTTGAGGGTCGTGCGCCGCTCCTCGTCCATGATCCCGATCTTGAGCGTGCGCTCGGGCAGGCCGAGCAGGCGCTCGACGGCCGCGAAGAGCCGCACCGTGACCGCGACCTCCTCCGGCCCGTGCATCTTCGGCTTGACGATGTAGACCGAGCCGGTGCGCGAGTTCGCGAGCGCCGCCCGCGCGCTGTGCAGCGCGGCGAGGGTCGTGAGCAGGGCGTCGAGGATGCCCTCCGGCACCTCCCGGCCGTGGGCGTCGAGCACGGCGTCCGTGTACATGAAGTGGCCGACGTGGCGCACGAACAGCAAGGACCGCCCGGGCAGCGCGACGGACGAGCCGTTCGCCGCCGTGTACTCCCGGTCCGCGTTGAGAGTCCGCGTGAACCGCGAGCCGCCCTTGTCGACGGCCACCTCGAGGCGCCCCTGCATGAGCAGCAGCCAGTTGCGGTAGGCGACGACCTTGTCCTCGGCGTCCACCGCGGAGATCGAGTCTTCGAGGTCCATGATCGTGGTGAGGGCCGACTCCAGCACGAGATCCCGGATGCCCGCGGCATCCGTCGCCCCGACCGGGTCGCCCCTGTCGATCGCGACCTCGACGTGCAGGCCGTTGTGCAGGAGCAGCACGGCGCTCGGCTCGGCCGGGGTGCCGCGGTGGCCGGCGAACTGCGCCGGGTCCCGGAGCGGGACCTCGCCGTCGGGCAGGGTGACGACGAGGCCGTCCGGTGCGACGGCGTAGTGACGGGCATCGGCGTGCGAGCCGTGGGCCAGGGGGAACGCGGCATCCAGCAGCTCTCGGCCGAAGGCGATGACCGCCGCGCCGCGCGCGGGGTTGTAGCCGTCCGTCGGCGCGAGCTCGCCCTCGCGCGGGATCGCGTCGCTGCCGTAGAGCGCGTCGTACAGGGAGCCCCAGCGCGCGTTGGCCGCGTTGGCCGCGAATCGCGCGTTGGTGAGCGGCACGACGAGCTGCGGCCCGGCTTGCACCGCGATCTCGCTGTCGACGCCCGTGGTGGTGATCTCGAAGTCCGCGGGCTCGGGCAGCAGGTAGCCGATCTCGCGCAGGAACGCCTCGTACGCGACTGGGTCGGCGATCGGCCCGGGGTACGCGCGGTGCCAGTCGTCGAGCTGGCGCTGGAGGTCGTCGCGCGTCGCGAGCAGTGCCGCGATCTGCCCCGAGAACTCGTCGATGATGGTGGCGGCGCCCGACCAGAAATCGTCGACCGGGATGCCCGTGCCGGGCAGTGCCTCCTCGGCGACGAAGTCGGCCAGGCCCGAGTCGATGTCGAGGCCGGCGATCCTGACCCGGGTCATGACGCAGCCCTCACCGCGTGGCCGCCGATGAACACGGCGCGCATCTCGGGGTCGGCGAGCAGGTCTGCTGCAGGCCCGGTCGCGAAGACCGTGCCGCCCTCCATGATCACGCCCGTCGTCGCGGCGGCGAGGCCGAACCGGACGTTCTGCTCGACGAGGACCACGGTGGTCCCGGCCTCGGCCATGGTCCGGATGGAGGCCGAGAGCAGCTCGAGGGACTTGGGGTCGAGGCCGATCGACGGCTCGTCGAGGAGCACGACGCGGGGGCGGCTCATGAGCGCCCGCGCGAACTCGACCATGCGGCGCTGGCCGCCCGAGAGCAGCCCCGCGTGGGTGCGCGCCCGCTCACCGACGACGGGGAACAGGGCCTCGAGCTCCGCGAGCCGGGCAGCGTGCACGCGCGCGCTGCCCTTCACGGCGTGCGCGCCCAGCAGGACGTTCTCCCGGACTGTCATCTCCGGGAACAGCGCGTTGGATTGCGGGATCATCACCACGCCGCAGTCGATCGCGCCGGCCGGGGTGCGGCCGGTCACCCGCACGCCCGCGACGCGCACCTCTCCGGCGGAGGGGGTGAGGTCGTCGCAGATCACCTTGAGCATCGTGGACTTGCCCGCGCCGTTGGGGCCCACGATGCACGTGGTCTCGCCCTCGGGGATGGTGAGCGAAACATCCCGCAGCACCAGGCCCCCGCCGTAGCCGGCGCTCACCGCGTCGATCTCGATCATGCCCGTGCTCCCGTCTCGACCGGGGTGTCACCGAGGTAGGCCTCGAGCACCACGGGGTTGTTGCGGATCTCGTCCGGCGTGCCCGAGGCGATACGTGCGCCGGCGGAGAGCACGTGCACGAGCTCGCTGTTCTCGAGCACGAAGGGCATGTTGTGCTCCACGATGAGCACCGTCTTGCCCGCGGCCTTGAGACCGGCGATGATCTCGGCCATCTGCTCGACGATCGCCGGGTTGATGCCGCCGGCCGGCTCGTCGAGAAGCACGAGCTCCGGATCGAGCACCAGCACCTGGGCGAGCTCGACGAGCTTCTGCTGGCCGTAGGAGAGTCCGCCCGCCTCGGCGTCGAGGTAGCGCCCCAGGCCCACGAGGCCGATCGCGGCCTCCGCCCGCTCGCTCTCCACGCCCGACATGCTCGGACTCGCGAGCGCTCCCCAGCGGAACTCGCGCAGCGGGGCCACGAGGTTCTCGCGCACGGTCAGCGCCGGGAAGAGCCGCGTGGTTTGGAACGTGCGCCCGATGCCGAGGTGCGCGCGCTTCCACCGGGGAAGGGAGTCGATGCGCTCACCGTTGTAGCGGATCGTGCCGCCGTCGAGACGGGCGCTGCCGTCGATCATGTTGAAGGCCGTGGTCTTGCCCGAGCCGTTGGGGCCGATGAGGGCCGTCACCGATCCGCGCGGCACCTGGAACGAGCATCCGTCGAGCGCCGCGATGCCGCCGAAGCGCTTGCGCAGGTCGTCCACCTCGAGGATCAGTTCGGTCGCCGGCGCGGGCTCGCGGAACGTCTCGAGAACTTTGAGGGCGTCGCCGGTGCTGAGCGCCCCGGCGGTGAAGCGCTCGCCGGTCGTTGCGGTCGTGCGCTTGGCGCGCTGCCGGTCGATGAGGCGGCGCACCGCCGGGATGATGCCCTGGGGCAGGCCGAGGATCACCGCGAGCAGGATCGCCCCGAACAGCACGAGCCGCCAGGCTCCGCCCTGCGGGCCGCCGATCACCGCGTTCGTGAACTGCGACAGCGGCTCCACGATCGCGGCGCCGAGCAGCGGCCCCCAGATCGTGCCGCGACCGCCGAGAAGCACCGCGAGCACGACCTGCATGCTCACCGCGATCAGGAAGTAGCCGCGCGGCTCGACGAAGCCGATGTAGTACGCGTAGATGCCGCCGGCGATGCCGACCGGGATGCCGCTCAGCACGAAGGCGATGAGCTTGTACCGGGAGGTCATGATGCCGATGGATGCCGCTTTGTCCTCGTCCTCGCGGATGCTCAGCAGCCCCGCACCGAACTTCGAGCGGCGGATCCACAGGGTCATGAGCACGGTCAGGACCAGCAGCGCGAGCAGCCCGTAGTAGTACGGCCACTGCTGGAACTGGCGCTCGGTGCGCAGGAACGGCATGGTCAGGCCGTGGTTGCCGTTGGTGAGGTCCGTGAGATTCATCGCGAGCACCTTGAGCAGCTCGAGTGCCGCGAAGGTGACCATGATGTACGCGGTGCCACGGGCCCGGCGTGTGACGAGCCCGAAGATGCCCGCGAGCACTGCGCTCGAGACCACGGAGGCGAGGAGGCCGACCCACCACGGCAGCCCGAACTGCACCACGAGTACCGCGGTCGTGTACGCGCCGACGCCGAGGAAGGCGCTGTGGCCGAGCGAGATGTAGCCGGTGAAGCCGCCCATGACGTTCCAGGTGACGGCCATGACACCGAGGATCATCGTCATGATGATCATGTTCTGCACGTAGAGGTTGTTCCACGTGAGGGGGCTGAGGGCGAGCAGCAGGGTGGCGGCCGCCATGATGGGCAGCGTGAGCCTGCGGCGCTGAGTGAGGGCGGTCATGGTGTTGAGACGTCCGTTCTGCCGCGCGCGCCGAACAGGCCGCGGGGTTTGAAGATGAGCACCGCGATGATCACCACGTAGGGCACCGCGACGGTCCAGGTCAGGGAGACGTAGGCAGTCACGAGCGTCTCGGCGACGCCGAAGAGCAGGGCCGCGACGAAGGTGCCGAGGAAGCTGCCCATGCCGCCGAGTGCCACGATCGCGAGACCGCGGGCGAGCCAGGCTCCCCAGGAGTCGGGGGTGAGCGGGTAGATCACGCTGATCAGCGCTCCGCCAGCGCCGGCCGTCGCCGCGCCGATCGCGTAGGTGAGGGCGTTGACACGGGAGACCCGGATGCCGACCAGCCGGGCGCCCGCGGGGTTCGAGGCCGCGGCGCGGATGGACCTGCCGAGCTTCGTGAACCGGAGGACCGCCCCCAGTGCGCCCAGCACCACGAGCGCGACGATTGCCGCGTAGAGCTGGGCGTGCGGGATCACGAGATCGCCGAGGGCGATCGAGGTGCGCGCGTACGGCGGCGCGACGGTGAGCGGGGTGTTGCCCCAGACGAGGGCGAAGATGCCTTCCGCGGCGATCATGACGGCAAAGGTCGCCATCATCGTGCCGCCGTCCCCTCCCGCGATGGTCGGCCGGATGAGCGCCGTGTACAGCGCCCATCCGATCAGTCCCATCATGGGAGTCGTCAGGAGGATGCAGACGATCGGGTCGAGACCGCCGAGCACCGACCACAGTGTGTAGGTCAGGTACCCCCCGGTGATCAGGAGCGACCCGTGCACCAGGTTGACGATCCGCAAGACCCCGAAGGTCAGCGAGAGTCCGGACGAGGCGAGAGCGTAGAGGCTCCCGAGAAGGACACCGAATACCAGCGTCTGGAGCAACAACCCCATGAGGCTTACCCCACCCAGTTCGGCTTGGGGCTGACGATGTGGTCGGTGCCCGCGGCATCCTCGGGCAGCACGATCACGAACTTGCCGTCCTGCCACTGGGCCAGGGAGAGCGAGCCGGCCGGTACACCGCGCTCGTCCCACGACATCGGGCCCGAGATCGTGTCCACCGTGTTGGCGTGCAGCCACTCGGCGATCTTGTCCTGGTCGATCTCGCCGACGGCCTCCACGGCCGCCTGCAGGATCTGCGCAGCCGAGTACGACGACGAGGCGTTGTCGTCCGGCTCGATGCCGTACTTCTTCTCGTAGGCGGCGACGAAGTCCTGGCTGCCGGGGAAGTCGGTCGCAGGAGTCCAGCTCACCGAGGAGAAGATGCCCTCGGTGTTCGCCTCGCCGATGCCCGCGGGGTAGCCCGCGATGTCGGAGGGCGCGTTCGTCTGGAAGAACTGGTCGGGGCTGAAGCCGACCTTCTGGAGCGAGCGCACGAGGCCGATGCCGTCCTCGCCCACCGCGCCGTGCACGAGCAGGTCGGGGTCGGCGCGCTTGATGGCGTCGGCTGCCGAGTCGAACGCGGTCTGCTCCGGGGCGTAGCTCTCGTCGTAGACGGTCTCGACGCCGAGCGCCTCGAGCTGGTCCTGGAAGCCCTGGACCGCGGGCTCCGTGTTCGGGTCGGTCTGCGTGATGTAGGCCGCGGTCTTGGGGCGCTCGTCCGCGGGAAGCGACTCCACCCACTCGACGAAGCGGTCGGGCAGGCTCGCGGAGGTGCCGGGCTGCGCGAAGAACAGGCGGGTGAAGCCCTGCTCGAAGATCTCCTGCGCGCCGCCCGACGGTTCGACGTACACCATGCCGTTGCGCTCGGCGACCGCCGACGCTGGCAGGTTCAGGAACGACGAGAACGTGCCGAGAAGCAGGTCCACGTTGTCCTGGCTGATCAGGCGGGTGTAGTTGGCTACCACCTGGTCCTGGTCGAAGCCGTCGTCCAGGAGGGTGAGCTCGACCGGGCGCCCGAGGAGGCCGCCGGCGGCGTTCACCTGCTCCGCCCAGAGCTCGTAGCCGTTGTAGCCCGGGCCCGAGACGTCGGCCACCGGACCGGTGAGGGGAAGCGAGGCGCCGATCTTGATGGGCGCTTCGGACTCTGGTCCGGTGCCGCCGCTGGCGCAGCCAGCGAGGGCGGTTCCGACCGTGAGTGCTGTGAGGACTGCCGCTATGCGAATGCGGCGGGTGATTGCAGTTGGCACTTGCTCTCCTTCGTCATTGAAAGGTGCATCCATATCTTAGTGATATATCTCTGGAACGAGAAGGCCGCCGGCAGCTTTGCGCGTCAGGTCTTCCCGGTCGCCACTCAGGGGTATGGCGAAGCGACCACCGTTAGATATATCACGGGTGTACCAGAGAAAGCTAGAACTACTTTCCGGCGGCCACCCTCGCGAACAGCGGCCTGGTCCGCTCCCGCATGAACGTCTTCAGCAGGATCGAGGACGACGTCCGCAGCACCTGCTCGATCGCGAGGATCTCGTGCAGCACGCGCTGCAAGTCCTCGTTCGACCGCGCGACGACCCGTACGAGCAGGTCGGCCTGGCCCGACACCGAGTGGATCTCGGTCACCTCCGGGATCGCCTCGAGTGACTCCGCCGCCGGCACGCCGAGATGGCTCTGCTGCAGCTCGAGGGAGACCATCGCCGACACCGGGAAACCGAACCGGGCGGGATCCACCCGCGGCTCGAGCGAGAGGATGCCGGAGCGGACGAGCCGGTCCAGCCGGGCCTGCACGGTCGCCCGCGCGATCCCGAGCAGGCGGGCGGCCCCGAGCACCCCGATCCGCGGATTGTCGGACAGCACACCGACGAGACGGGCGTCCAGGGCATCCGGATGCACGTCGATTTGGTCACTCTGCGCCATGATTCTCCGATTCCCTATACACATTGCTCAGTATTTGGATCATATCCCTGACCGAAGCGATACACACTGCTCGGCCCCGACAACGTCGATTGCGGGGTGCCGAGACCGGAACCTATCGTTGCGCCACGACCGAGGGAGGCACATGTCCGACGCTGACGACGAACTGCTCAGGCGCAGCTACGAGCACATGCACTTCGCGCGCACGCTCGACAACGGCCTCGTGACCTGGCAGCGGCAGGGGCTCGTCCCCGCCTATCCCCCGGCCCGCGGTCAGGAGGCCGCGCAGGTCGGCAGCGCCCTCGCGCTCGACCGCAGCAAGGACTTCGTCTTCCCGACCTACCGCGAGATCGGCGTCGCTGTCGCGTGGGGCGTCGACCTCGTCGGCTACCTCGGCAGCCACCTGGGCCTGTGGCACGGCGGGCTCTGGGATGCCGCGCGCGATCGCTTCGCTCCCCTGCAGGCGGTCGTCGGCGCCGGGCCGCTCCACGCCGTGGGCTGGGCCCTCGGCCAGAAGCTCGACGGCCTCGACGGCGTTGCGCTGAGCTACTTCGGCGACGGCGCGAGCTCGCAGGGGGACGTGCACGAGGCGATGAACTTCGCCTCCGTGATGAGTGCGCCCGTCGTCTTCTTCGTGCAGAACAACCGCTGGGCCCTCTCCGTTCCACTCGCCCGCCAGGTGGGCGGCGAGTCCGTCGCCGCCCGAGCGGCCGGCTACGGGATGACCGGCACCGTCGTCGACGGGGACGACCCGATCGCCGTCTACCGCGCGACGCACGACGCCGTCGAGCTCGCCCGCTCGACAGGCCGCCCCTCCCTCGTGGAGGCGATGACCTACCGCCGCGGGCCGCACGCCACGTCCGACGACCCGGGCCGCTACCGCTCCCTCGAGGACGAGCGGGCCGCCGGCGTCGATCCGCTCGAGCGGCTGGAGGGCGTCCTGCGGGCAAGCGGGCTGGCGGACGACGCGTGGTTCGCCGCCCTCGTCGAGGCCGAGGCACCCCGGCTCGAGGCGCTGCGCGCGACGCTCGTCGAGCCCGCACCGATGCCCGGCGACCAGATGTTCGAGCACGTGTTCCAGAGCCCCACGCCCCAGATCACCCGCCAGCGCGCGCAGTGGCGCGAGGAGAGCGAACATGCCTGAGACCGCAACAGCAACCGCCACCGCCACACTCGAGCTCTCGATGCAGGGGGCGATCAACCGCGCGCTGCGCGACTCCCTCGCGGACGACGACCGCATGCTCGTCTTCGGCGAGGACGTCGGCGTGCTCGGCGGCGTGTTCCGCATGACGGACGGGCTGCAGGCCGAGTTCGGCGCGGGCCGGGTGTTCGACACCCCGCTCGCGGAGTCGGGCATCATCGGCCTCGCCGTCGGCCTCGCGATGGGCGGCTGGCACCCCGTGCCCGAGGTGCAGTTCGACGGCTTCGTCTTCCCGGGCTTCGACCAGCTGCTCTCCCAGGTCGCGCGGATGAACTACCGCAGCCGCGGCGCGTTCCCGATGCCGATCACCCTGCGCGTGCCGAGCTTCGGCGGCATCCGTGCCCCCGAACTGCACGGCGAGAGCCTCGAGACGTACTTCATGCACGTCCCCGGGCTCAAGGTCGTCACGCCGTCCAACCCGCACGACGCGTACCACCTCCTCCGCCGCGCGATCGCCATGCCCGACCCGGTGATCTTCATGGAGCCCAAGTCCCGCTACTGGAACAAGGGCCCGGTCGACCCGGATGCCGCGGCCGACCTCGAGGGCGCGACCATCGTGCGCCCGGGCCGGCACGCGACGCTCGTGTGCTGGGGCTCGATGGTGCACCGCTGCCTCCAGGTGGCGGAGCTCGCGGCCGAGGACGGCATCGAGCTCGAGGTCCTCGACCTGCGCTGGCTGACCCCGATCGACGAGGAGTCGCTGCAGGAGAGCGTGTCGCGCACCGGCCGCGCCGTGGTCGTGCACGAGGCGCCGCTCACCGCGGGCCCGGGGGCCGAGATCACGGCCCTCGTCTCGCGGCTGTGCTTCCGCGAGCTCAAGTCTCCCGTCGAGCGGGTCACCGGCTACGACGTCCCGACCCCGTCCGGCGACCTCGAGGACGAGTTCATCCCGAGCGTCGACCGCATCCTCTTCGGCGTGCAACGAGCATTGGAGTACCGGCGTGGCTGACAAGACCTTCCCCCTCCCCGACCTCGGCGAGGGCCTCATCGACGCGACCGTCATCGAGTGGCTTGTGAAGCCGGGCGACCGGCTCGAGCGCAACGACCCGATGGTCGAGGTGGAGACCACCAAGTCGGCCCTCGAGATCCCGTCGCCGCTGAGCGGCATCGTCAAGACCCTCCACGCCGCCGACGGCGAGACCATCGAGGTCGGCAAGCCGTTCGTGACCTTCGAGGTCCCGGACGAGGAGGCCGGCATCGTCGGCACGGTCCCCAAGGAGTCGGAGCCCGTCCGCCGCGTGCGGCTGAGCATCCCGGAGGACTGATGCGCGACACCGTCACAACCGTCGACGGCCTGTCACTCTCAGCAGAGACCAGCGGGCCGGATGCCGCGCCCGCCATTCTCGCCGTGCACGGTTTCGCCTCCACCGCCCAGGACAACTGGGTGGCCGCCGGCTGGCCCCGCGCCCTGGAGGGGTACCGCCTCATCACGTTCGACCTCCGCGGCCACGGCGCGAGCGAGACCTCCCCGGACCCCGCGCGCTACTCGGCGGCCCTCCTGCGCGCCGACGCCCTCGCGGTGCTCGACCACTTCGGCGTCGAGCGGGCGCACTGGCTCGGCTACTCCCTCGGCGCGCGGATCGGCCTCGACGTCGCCCGCGAATCGCCCGAGCGCATCGCCACCCTGAGCCTGGGCGGTCTGCCCTCCACCGACCCGCTCTCGGGCGCGCTGCCCGCCGACCTGGTCGCGGGTATGCAGGCACCGGGACGCGACCCTCTTGCCCTCGCCGCTTTCGCCGAAGGACTGCGCGCCTCCACTGCGCCGATGCAGCGGGCCGAGCAGCCCACCCTCCTCGTCACGGGCGATGCCGACACGATCGCCACCGACCCGGTCGACCTCGCCGCCCGCCTCGGCGCCGAGCTCGTACTGCTCCCCGGACGCACCCACTCCAACGCGGTCTCGGCCAGGGCGTTCAAGGAGGCGGTAGTCGCGTTCGTCGGACGCCACTAGGGCCGCTCGAACCGTCCGCCTCGCTCCGCGCGGCGCTTTCGGCGCCACGCGCCCGCCGCGGCAGCAGCGTCGCGCCGATACCGGCGCGCGACCATCCTTGGCACTCCGCAGCAGCCCTGCCCTGCCCTGCCCCGTTCCGCCCGGCCCTGCCCTGCCCCTCCCCGCCCTGCCCCTGCCCCTGCCCCTCCCTGCTAGCCAAACTAAGGACACTCTGCGTCGAGTGCGAATGTCCTTAGTTCCGCTAACGCCGCGAGCGGAGACGCCCTGCCCCCACGGGAACCGCCGGGCTCGCCCTAAACGGGCCGCAGCGCGACCTCGACGTAGTCGTCCTTCTGCAGCAGTGCCTCGTCGAAGACCTTCACGCGGGCGGGCACGAGCTCGAACAGCCGCCAGTCGACGTTGCGCAGCACGTGCTCGTACGAAGGCGCCCCCGCCGCGACCTCGGGGAAGCGGGCCCCGAAGCACCGCAGTGCGGCGTCGCCGTCGGAGCCGTGGGCACCGTCGAGCGCGGTCATCCGGCCGAACACCTGCACCCCGCGCCGCAGCTCGCGGGTCTGCCGCGAGTCGAAGACCGTCGCCGCGGCGGTCGGGTTCACCGCGAGGTTGCGGGCGTGCTCCGTGGTCAGGGGCGAGAGGATGACGAGCCGGAAGTCCGGCTGGTAGGCGAAGAACGCCGTGTTCGCGTGCGCGAGACCGGACGGGGTGACGGTGGCCAGGGACAGTAGGCGGGTCAGCGAGAGGATCTCGCCGATGGCCGCGCGCGCGGCATCCGTCACTGCTTGAGGTGCCGGTCGAGGAAGCCGACCATGACCGCCAGGACGGCGCGCGTGCTCCAGTACTTCTCCTCGCCGCCCTTGACCGCGAGGTCGCCGTGGCCCGCCCCGTCGATGAGGTAGCGAGTGCTGGATGCGCCGCTGGCCAGCAGCGCCGAGTGCAGGTGCGCGGTCTGCACGGGCGAGATGATGCGGTCGTCCGTGCCGTGGAACAGCAGGAAGGGCGGCGCGCCCGCTGTGGCGAAGCTCGCGGGGTCGGCCGCAGTCACGGCCTCGGGGTCATCCTCGAGCGCCAGCCTGCCCTCGGGGCCGAATACGTACTTCGCGAGCGACGTCTGGGTGCCCTCGTTCGCCTTCACGGTGGCCTCGTCGAAACCGGCGGCGATCAGGCTGAGGTTCGAACCGCCGAACTTGTCGACCACGGCCTGCACGGCGCTGCTCTGCTCGAGGTTCTCCCCCGACTCGAAGCGCGGGTCGCCGTCGGTCAGGCCCGCCATGGCCACGAGGTATCCGCCCGCCGACTCGCCCCACAGCGCGATGCGGCCCGGGTCGATGCTGAACCGCTCGGCGTTGGCGCGCAGATAGCGCACCGCGGACTTCACGTCGCTCACGCCGTCGACGTAAGTGGCGCCGTTGCGCACCGTGCGGTACTCGATGCTCGCGACCGCGTAGCCCGCCTCGGCCAGGTGTCGCTTCAGCGCGCCGTTCGCCGCCTTGGGCGACACGATGAAACCGCCGCCGGGAACGTACAGCACGACGGGCGGCCGCTCGACGCCCGTGGGCACGAGCAGGTCCATCCGCACGCCGTCCGAGTAGGCGAGGTTGCGGTGCGATCGCAGGCCCGACCGCCGCGGAGCGATCTGCCCCGACTTGTCGCCGAGCAGCACTGTGCTGTCGCCCTTGTCGAGCGGGGCAGAGTGCGTCGAGATCGGCAGCGGCCTGCCCAGCAGGGCCTGCACCCTCACCATGAGCGTTGCGGCATTCATCTGTTCTCCCTGGTTCTGTCTAGCGAACGCTCTTGATCGGCACCAGTGCTACCGCGCCCAGCACGACCGCGACCATGCCGAACACGAACAGCGCGGAGTAGCCGAGGCTCGCGATGAGCACGCCGGCCACGGCCGCGCTGAGCGCCTGCGGCAGGTTGGTGGCGATGTTGAGGATGCCCAGGTCCTTGCCCGCGGTGGCGCCGTCGCGCGGCAGCACCTCGGTCATGAGGGCGGTGTCGCACGCCGTGTAGAGGCCGAACCCGAGCCCGCTGATGGCGCCCATCACGAGCATCCCGGCCACTGTCGGCATGACCAGCGGAGCCACGAGCCCCAGTGCCACGAGCACGGATGCCGCGTACACGAACACTTTGCGGCGGCCGGCCCGGTCACTCCAGAACCCGCCGACCACGACGCCCACGACGGTCGTGACGAGGCTCACCATCGCCAGCAGGCCGATGCTCTGGTTGGCAGTCTCGAGCGGCAGGCCGACGTAGTCGGTGAGGAGGTACAGCTGGAACGAGAACACGATGAAGTACCCGAGGATGAACAGGAAACGCGCGGCGAAGGCCCACGCGAAGTCGGGGTGCTTGCGGGGGCTGACCCAGAGGCCCGCGAAGAAGGTCGCAGCGGTCAGGCGCGGATGCACCGCGTCCTTGCTCGAGTAGTCGCGGTTGACCAGCACGAACAGCAGGGCCGCGATGATCACGGCGCCGCCGAACACCGCATAGGCGAGACCGATGGTGGCCGCGAGCTGGCCCGCGACGATCACGCCGATGGTGATGCCCAGGGTCGTGCCGATGCCGAACATGGCACTCGCGATGCCCCGGCGGTTGCGCGGATAGCGGTCGGGCACGATCGCGGTGAACGGCCCGTGCAGCCCGTTGAGCGCGACCTGCACGGTCACGAACGCGATGCCGATCCAGACCACCGAGGTGAGCGAGCCCATGCCGATGAGCAGCAGGCCGCCGACCGCGCCGCCGATGATGATCCACGGCGAGCGCCGCCCGAGCTTCGACCGGGTGCGGTCGCTGAAGGTGCCGATGATCGGCTGGGTGAGCAGCGTGAACACGAAGGTGACGCTCGAGATGATGGCGAAGTTCGCGACCTTGTTCGGCTCGTCGATGAGCGCGAGCTGGTTGGGCACGAGCACCTGCCCGACGCCGGTGTAGCTCGCGAACATCACGAGCGCGAGAACGGTCAGCGAGGGCAGGAGCCCCTTGGGAGACTGCGGGCTCGCCTTCGCCTCGGCGGGTGCCTCGTCGGCGATGGAAGGGATGGAAGTGGACACGACTCTCCTCGTCATTGAGTGGATGACCCGAGTATCGTCCTGTCGCCGCTTTAATTCAAGCGTTGAATTTTAAGAAGGAGACTCGGGTCCCGGATGAACCGGTCTCGAGCCGCCCAGACCGCGCCGCGCAGTGCGGCGTCTGCCCCGAGCACTCCGGCCACGACGGCGGGCTCGAACTCGTCCCGCCCGCCCGGCGCGAACGGACGGTTCGACAGGAACGCCCGCTCGATCGAGTCGCGCAGCCGCGCCCAGTGGCCGCCGATGACGATGACGCCCGGGTTGGTGGCCATCGCGAGCACTTGCAGGGTGCGGCCGATCCACGGCACAGCGGCCTCCCATGCCGCCACCGCCTCGGGATCCCCCGCCTCGACCCTGGTGACGAACTCCTCGAGCGCGACGGACGGCCCCTGCTTCGCCCAGCCCCGGTCGCCCAGCAGGGGGCCGACGCCGGCGACTGTCACGAGGCATCCGTGCTGCCCGCACTCGCACGGGAGGCCATCCGGGACGATCGCGACATGGCCGAGTGAGCCGCCGAAGCCGTGCGCTCCCTCGATGTTTCGGCCGGCGGAGATGATCGCGCCACCCACGTTGGAGTCGGACTTGAGGTAGAGCGCGTCACCGCCGGCCTTCAGCAGCTCGAGCTCGGCGAGCGCCGCCACGGGAGTGTCGGAGCCCAGCCGGATCGGGGTCCCGTCGATACCCGGAATGCGCGCCGTGAGCCCGGCGAGCACATCGACCTGCAGCCAGCCCAGCGAGACGTCGGCCAGCACGATCGTGGGCTCGCCGCCGACGGGGGCCAGCGCGACCACCGAGATGTCGATGACGCGCCGACCGAGCCGCTTCGACTCGCCGAGCACGTCCTCGACCACTCGGGCGAGCACGTCCAGCACCGCTTCAGGATCGCCCATCGGACGGCCGTGGGCGACCGCCCTGCGGTACAGCTCCTCGCCGCTGAGGGTCGTCAGCAGAGCGGTCACGTCGTCCGACGCGAGCTGCACCGCGAGCAGCGCCACTCCGTCGGCAGCCAGCTCGAGCTTCGTGAGCGGGCGCCCCTTGCCACTCGAGACCGAGTCGAGCTCGCGCGCGAGGCCCGCGCTCGTGAGGATCTGCGCGAGGGCGGTCACCGCGCCACGGGTGAGGCCGGTGGCATCCGAGATCTCGCTGCGCGCACTCGGGCCGACCCTCGCGAGGTGGGCGAGGATGAGCGAGAGGTTGTGGTTGCGCACGTCGCCGCTGACGCGGCTGGCGGGCGGTGCTTCGCTCATGGTCTGATGCTAGACGGGGTATGCGGCGGGCCTACCCTTGAGCTGCTCGAGACTGGCGCGCCTACCCGTTGATCACCCGCGGCACCGACACCGCCTTCAGCCCCTCGACGCCGAACTCCAGCCCGTAGCCCGAGCCCTTCACGCCGCCGAACGGGATCATGGGGTGCACGCCGCCGTGGGAGTTGATCCACACCGTTCCCGCGTGGACCCTCGCGGCGACCGCCAGTGCGGCATCCCGGTCGCCCCACACCGAGGCGCCCAGGCCCGCGTCGAGGCGATTCGCGCTCGCCACCGCATCGTCGACGTCGGAGTACCGGATGATCGGCAGCACGGGCCCGAACTGCTCCTCGTCGACGAGCGCGAGCCCGTCGGAGACATCCGCGATGAGGGTGATCGGGTAGAACAGCTCACCGAGCTCGGTGGCGGGGGCTCCCCCGGTCACCACCCGTCCGCCGTTGGTCCGGGCATCCTCGACGAGCCGGCTGACGATGTCGAACTGCAGCTGGTTCTGCAGCGGTCCGAGCACATTCGCCTCGTCGAGGCCGTTGCCCATGGGCATCCGTGCCGTCACTGCGGCGAGCGCGTCGACCACGCCGTCGTAGATCGAGTCGTGCACGTACAGGCGCTTGAGAGCCGCGCAGGTCTGGCCGGTGTTGATGAAGGCGCCCCAGAACAGGCCCTCCGCGATCGCGGCCGGGTCGGCGCCGGGCAGCACGATGCCCGCGTCGTTGCCGCCCAGCTCGAGTGTGAGCCGGGCGAGGTTCTGCGCGGAGCCCTCGATGATCCTGCGCCCGGTCGCCGTCGACCCGGTAAACATGACCTTGTCGACACCCGGGTGCGAGGCGAGCCGCGCCCCAACGTCGCGGTCGCCCGCGACGCCGATGAGCACGTCGGGCGGCAGCACCTCGTTCATCACGTCGAGCAGCGCGAGCACGCTCAGCGGCGTGTACTCGCTGGGCTTCACGACTACCGTGTTGCCCATGCGGAGGGCAGGCGCGATCTGCCAGATCGCGATCATCATCGGCCAGTTCCACGGGCCGATCGCGCCGACGACGCCGATGGCGCGGTAGCTCAGCTCGGCGTGCACCCCGTCGCTGTCGACCACCACCTCGGGCTCGAGCACCGTCGCGGCCGTGGCCCTCAGCCAGGCGGAGCACGCCCCGACCTCGAACCGGGCGTTCGGTCCGTTCAGCGGCTTGCCCTGCTCGCGGGAGAGCAGCTCGGCGAGCTGCTCGGCGTACTCGTCGATACGATCGGCGACCGCGCCGAGCAGTTCGCTACGGCGCTCGTGGCCGAGGGCCTCCCAACCGGGCTGGGCAGCCCGGGCGCGCGCGAGAGCGTCATCGAGGTCGGCGACGGTGTGCTCGGGCGCCCTGCCGATCGGCTCCCGGGTGGCGGCGTCGAGGATGACCCGGCCGCCCGACGCGGGCTGCATCCGGTCGAGGAGCGGGGTGGTTGTGGCGTTGGACATCAGGATCTCCTTGGGTGGGGTGAGCGGTTCAGCAGCTCGTCGACGCGCGCCCTGTACGCGTCCAGCGGGTATGAGCTGACGAGCGCCCCGGCCATGCGCACCGGGTCGCCGAAGAAGAAGTACTCGTAGAGCGACTCGCGGCCGGCGAAGCCCGAGACCGACGCATCGAGGGCGAGCTTGAACAGCCGCGCGCGATCGCGTGCGGGCAGCGCCGCCGACTGGAGGTACAGGTCGAGGTCGGCGCGGCCGTCGGTCTCGAAGTCGGCCTCGCCGGGCAGGGCCATCAGGCCGGACGCGGAGAACTTGCGGATGATCTCAGCCAGCCTCGGCGACACCTGCTGCGGGTACCAGTTGCGCGCGGCATTGAGCGTGTCCCACTTCGGCAGGAAGACCCCCTCGGCGTTCGCAGCACCGTCGGCCTCCGCCGCGCGCAGCAGCGCCTTCTCGATCTCGACGTAGGAGATGAGCTCGGCCAGATCCTGCTGGATGTGCGGGAAGCCGCCGATCCCGATCGCATCGGCGATCGAGGCCGCGAGCCCCAGGTAGAACTCGGTCTTGGCGAGCGTGCGCGTCACGACCTGGTGGGTCATCAGCTGGCTCGCGCCGGTCTCGGCGTAGAAGGCGTTGCAGAGCTCCGGATGCCCGAGCAGGAACACCCTCTCGTTGGGCACGAACACGTCGTCGAACACCACGAGCGCATCCATCTCGTCGTAGCGCGAGGCGAGCGGCTCGTCGAAGGCGCTGCCGCCCCGGTACAGCGGGCTCCGGCAGTAGTACTTCAGGCCCGGCGCATCGTTCTGGATGGCGAACGCATAAGAGAAGGGGGCGTCCTCCGCCGTGCCGCGCAGGAGCGTCGAGGGGAACACGAGAAGCTCGTCGGCGATGGGCGCGACGGTCGCGAGCATCCGTGCCCCGCGGATCACGATGCCGTCCGGGCGCTCCTCGACCACGCGGGCCGCAACCTGCGCGCCGGCTTGGGCGCTGCCCGACACCGCGCGGTTGACCTGCGGCGGGATCAGGGTGTGGGTGGCGAGCAGGTCGTTCTCGCGGGCGTACTCGTAGTACGCCGCGATGCGCTCGGCGAACACCGGGTCCGCCCTGCCGAAGAACTCGGCCGCGGTCGACAGGGCCGTCAGGGCGGCGTTCATGTAGTCGCCGGTGCGGCCGAGGAATCCGTTCGAGTACCTCGCCCACACCGCCGCGCCTTCGCGACGCCGGTGCAGGTCGTCTTCGGAGCGGGGCACGAGGAAGGAGATGCCGACCGGGTCGCCGGTGGTCGGCGACGGGTAGGTGAGCTCGGCGGCGTGCTTGCCGTGCTGCAGGTCGTACAGGGCGGCGAAGCTCAGGGCGTTGTTGCGGAAGGCCGGATGCTCCGCCACCCGTGCCGTGACCTTCTCACCGTCGACGTACAGCGTCGGCGTCATGGCGTTGAGGCGCTCGAGGTACTGCGCGCCCGTCCGTGCCCCCATCAGATCAGCGACTCGTGGCCGAGAGCCGACTCGCGGATCGTCGTGAACTGGCCGTTCATGAACCCAAGGGAGTCGCCGGGCCGGTAGTCGAAGTTCTGCACCTCGCCGAGGAAGAGGGTGTGGTCGCCGCCGTCGTACTCCGCCCACGGCGTGCACTCGAACCAGCTGAGCACGCCGGCCAGGCGCGGCGCGTGCTCGCCCTCCTCCCACACGACCTCCACCTGGGGCCGCCCGGCGAAGTGCATCGCCAGCGCCTGCTGCTCGGCCCCGAGGATGTTCACCGTGAAGGGGCGCGCGGCGAGCATCGTGTGCGTGCGCACCGTGCGCTGGATGGAGACGAGCACGAGCGGAGGGTCCATCGACACCGAGGTGAAGGAGTTGACCGTGATGCCGTGCCGCACGGGGCGGTCGTCGTCATCCGTGCCGTCGAAGGTCACGATCGCGACGCCCGTCGCGAAGCGGCCCAGGCTGCCCCGCAGGAAGTGCGCGAGCGGGCGGTACAGCCTGGACTCGGGGCTGAAGCCCGGGGTCGCGGTCATCATCGTCGATTTCCTCCGTCGGAAGCGAGCGTCTGCGCTCAACTCCAGACTTGCCGAGCCACGGCCCGATGCGGGGGCGGATGCCGCGACAGTGCGCCTGCGGACCACCACCGTTCACCTGCGGAAAATAGCCGGGCGATACGGTTCGATCACCGCGTATCATTCCACTACGCCACAAGGAGGTGCGTCATGCCGAGTCAGCCCGATGACGGCGCGCGCGGCGCCGTGCGCGTTCGCACCCGCTCGTTCCTCCAGTGGCAGCAGGTCGTCTCCGGCTCGTTCGTGCCGCTCGAGGTCGACAGCGCCGACCCGGATTCGTTCGACGCGAGGCTCAACGGGCGCGTGCTCGAGAACGTGTTCTTCTCCGAGATCGGCGTGAGCGCCCACCGGGTGACTCGCACGCAGGAGCTCATCGACGCGTCATCCCAGATGTTCTACAAGCTCACCCTGCAGCTCCAGGGCACGGCCTTGCTCGTGCAGGACGGCAAGGAGGCCGTCCTCCACCCCGGCGACATCGGGCTGTACGACACCAGCCGCCCCTACACGCTCACCTTCGACGACCCCATGCACGCCGTGGTCGTCATGTTCCCGCACAGTGCGCTCGACGTCGACAGCCACGAGGTGGGCAAGCTCACCGCCGTGCGGCTGGCCGGCGACGACGGTCTCGCCCGGGCCGTGAGCCCATTCCTGCGTGAGCTCACCCGCACGGTGGGCGACCTCGACGGCTCGACCGGGCTGCGGGTCGTCCACAACACGATGGACGTGATCTCGACGATGCTGGCTGGCGAGCTCATCCGGCTCTCGGGCAACGCCCGCGACCGCAGCGGCGAGCTGCTGCACTCCATCCACGAGTACATCTCGCGCAACCTCTCCGACCCGGAGCTCGGCCCGCAGTCGATCGCGGCCGCCAACTTCATCTCGGCCCGCTACCTGCAGCAGATCTTCCACAAGCAGGGCACCACGATCTCGCAGTGGATCCGCGAGCGTCGGATGAGCTACGTCCGCCGCGACCTGCGCGACCCCAGGCTCGGCCACCTCGCCATCTCGCAGATCGCCGCCTCCTGGGGCTTCGTGAACCCTGCGCACTTCAGCAAGGCGTTCCGCGCCGACGTGGGCGAGACCGCGAGCGAGTTCCGCGCCCGCGGCCTCGCCTCGGCTACGCCAGCTCGGTGACCGGGTAGTCGATCACCACGGCGCCGCCGGTCGCGTAGTTCGGCACGTCCGCGGCCACCGCTGCGCCGGCGGGCGACTGCATCGCCTCGCCCAGGGTCTTCGCGTCGGGGAAGTCGGCCTCGAACACGGCGAAGTACGGCGAGTCCTGGCCGTCCACCGCGGCGCTGTAGCGACAGCCCACGAGACCGGGCAGCGCCCTGGCGAGCGGCAAATGGTGCTGCTCGTAGTAGGCCAAGAAGTCGTCGCGACTGGTGGGCTCCGGGTAGAGGACGACGAGCTTATGCACGGGCCGGCGCTCCCTTCGAGGCGGCCGACCGGGCGATCGCCGCAGCGGTGCGCTCGGGCGTGGCCAGGATGTCCCACTGGCGGTCGGGGTAGTTGAAGTTCCACGTGAACTCGTTGAGGAGCTCCTGGTCTCCCGCCATCGCGCCCACGAGCTGGAACAGGTGCGCGGGCGGCGGGCCCGCCATGAGGTTGCTCCAGTCGAACGCCGCCTCCACCCGGTTGCGGCGGCGGTCGGCCACCTTCTGCATGAAGCGCAGGTCGAAGTTCGGGTCTTCGAGCACCGCGTCGCCCACGACCTGGGCCGAGGCACTCGCGGAGTTGGCGCCCTGTCCCACGATCGGGTCGAGGGTCGAGTGGATGTCTCCGACCGCGAGCACGTACTTGCCGTTGTCGAGCTGCGCGTAGTCGTTGCGCAGGGTCGGGGTGAACTCGCCCTGCAAGAGGTCCTTGGGGTCGGTCAGGCCGAACGCGGCCTCATCAACCCGCGCGTAGGTGAGCGGGTAGTGCGTGCGCAGCACCTCGAGCACCATGTCGCGGAAAGCCTTCGGGTCGTCGTCGTGCTTCACGTCGACGAGCTTCTCGAGCTCGCCGCCGGGCACGTTCTCGAACAGGAGCGCGGTGACGTGCCCTTGGAACGAGTAGATCGGAATCTCGAGCAGATCGCCGTTGCCGGGCGACGCCGCGATCGAGACACCCTTCGGGTCGTTGGGGGCGATTCCCGTCCAGAGTCCGACCTGCAGGCGGCGGAGCGGTCCGGGGAGCGGGGTGCGGCCCACGGCCGGCCCGAAGAACTGGCCGAGAGTGAACTTGCCCGAGGCCACCGTGAGGAGGTCGTGGCGCTCGCTGAGGCCCTGGAGGTCGGGGACGTCGACATCCCGGATCTCGATCTTGCCGCCGCGGTCCTCGAAGTCGGCCATGAGGGTGGGCTGGTAGATGCGGTAGTCGACCGCGCGGGAGCGGCGGGCGAAATCGCCGCGGAACACGATCGGGTCGGGAAGCCCGAAGTAGTGATGGTGCGAGTCGTAGCCGAACTCGGCGACCGGCCAGTGGTTGACGCCGAGGCGGTCCTCGTGGTCGATGGTCACGGCGTGGTGGGCGACGCTGTTGGTCAGGCGCCCGGATCCCACCTCGTCGGCGGTGCGATTCGTGTAGATGGTGACCGGGATGCCCGCCTGCACGAGCTGAAGCCCGAGATGCAGTCCGGCCGTGCCCGCGCCGACGATTCCTACTGATGCCATGGCAGCCTCCTTGCTGTCTGAGTGTGCTCACACCCTACGAACCGCCTCCGCGGCACGGTACAGCGTGCGGGGCACTGCCGTCACCAGGACAAGCGCGATGCGCGTGTGCACAACCGCGGGTGTGGCGGTCGGGCGGAGCGTTAAACGAAGAACGCCGCTCTCGCGAGCGGCGTTCTCTGTGGTGGACCCTAGGGGATTTGAACCCCTGACCTCCTCGATGCGAACGAGGCGCGCTACCAACTGCGCCAAGGGCCCCTGCCCGCCGAAGCGGAACAGACGCTGACAAGGTTATCAGAACGCGTAGCGCCCGAAACGCGCGAAGTCGCCGAGAGTGAAGGCCGCGTCGCCGAGGCCCACGTCGAGGAGCCTGTCGAACATGCGGGAGTTGGCGCGGGCGGCACGGATGACCGTGTCCAGCACCCTCGGAGAGTCGATGATCCGGTACAGCGCCGTGGTCTGGCGGTGCTGGCGGCCGAAGCGCGCGGCGAGGGCCTTCGCGTAGGTGGGGCCCGGGGCATCCCGGAACGCCGACCTGCCCGCGAGCGCGCCCGAGGCGATCGCGCTGTAGATGCCCTCGCCCGTGAACGGGTTGATCAGGGAGGCGGCGTCGCCGACGAGCAGCACGTGTCCTGAATACGGTGAGGGGCGCCGCACCGACAGCGGCAGGGTGTGGCCCGTGAGCTCAACGCCGGCGAGGTCGAACTCGGGCAGCAGCTCGCCGAGGCGGCGCTCGAGGTAGGCGCGACTGTGGTCGTGGGCCGCGGAGGAGAGCCCGTAGCCGACGTTGGTGGTGCCGTCGGCGACGGGGAACGACCAGGCGTAGCAGAGGCCGCCGAGGCGCTGGCTGTCCCAGCGGATCGTGAGCTCGCGGGCCCCGGGGGGCGTCGGCGCGTAGCCACGGATCGCCACTGCGAGCGCCCGGCCGTGGTTCGCCGGCTGGCCGATAAGGCGGCGGACCGTCGAGTTGCTGCCGTCCGCCCCGATGACCACGGGGGCATCGAGAGACTCGAGGGACGTGACCTTGCGCACCTCGAAGAACGCGCCCGCGTCCATCGCCGCCGAGAGCAGCCGCTCGTCGAATTGCCTGCGCGGGATCACGTAGCCCGGCGAGCTCGTGACGGCACCCGCATCCGCGCCGCTCGGCCCGTACAGCCGCACGGTCGACACGTTCTCCTCGGGGCGCACCACGTCGAGGCCGAGGGCCGCGAGCTCCCTCACGGCGTGCGGGGCGATGCCGTCGCCGCACACCTTGTCGCGGCCGAGCGGCGCGCGGTCGAGGATCAGCACACGTGCGTCCGGCTTCTCGCGCAGGGCAGAGAGTGCAGCGGCCGAACCTGCGGGCCCGGCACCCACGATGATCAGGTCCCAGGGCTGGGGCATGTCAGGCCCGGCGGCGGGCGAGGACGGCGTCGATGTCCGGGGTCGCGGTCGTCGCGTCGTCCACGATGCCCATGTGGGCGAACGGCGACGAGGATGCCGCGGCGACCCGCAGCGGCGTGGCCTCCTGCTCCACGTTCCGCAGCGCCCGCTCCGCGGCCACGGCCGCGAGCTTCAGCTCGAAGGCCGGGTCCTCGACGGCCGCGGCTGCCTCCACGACCGATCGCGAGAGGTACATCGGCTTCGGGATCGGCACCGGGGTCCACTCGGTCTCGCGCTGCACGGCCTTCGCCTCGGCCGGGCCGAGCGAGGTGCGGCGGGCGGCGCGCGCGACAACGGGTGCGGTGCGCGCCCGCGAGCGCTCGGCGATGCGGCCCAGAAGTGCCAGGCTGCCGATCACGGCGGCCCCCGAGACGGCGAGCATCACCCACGACTGCGTGACCAGTTGGGCGACGGCGGTCACCACCGACACGAGCAGCACGAGGGTTGCGAGAGCGCGAGTCCGGCGCATCCGTCGGCCCGCTGCTGCGACCTGGGCTGCGCTCGGCTGCACCTTCTGCACGGGACGGCCCACCGCGACGGGGCCCTGGCGGTACTCGGCGCGCTGCTGCAGCGCGACCTGGCGGGCGGCGGCCTCGGCGCGCACGGCGGCGGGGACCTCGGCGGTCTCGGCAAGCACTCGGATGGTCTGCTGGAGCCGCACGGCGTTCCTCTCAGTGGCGAGATACTCGCGTCGCTTGAACCAGTTCGGCACGAGGTAGACGAGCCAGAGGGCGGCGGCGATCGCGAGCATGAGCCCGCCGCCGACGCCCGTGAGTTCCATGGCTATACGGTACGAGTCCGAAGCCCCCGCGACCGGGAACGGCGCGGCACGAAATTGCCGCCGCGGGGTTTCGATACGCGCTGGCGCGCTACTCAACCCGCCTAGACGAGCGGGCGGGCGGCCTTCGCGCGGTCGGTCGCGGGCACCTCGGCGTCAGCGCGGGGGACCGTGCCGTCCAGCCAGCGCCGCAGCACGCCCTGCGGCAGTTCGTCCACGGTCAGCGCGAAGCAGAAGTGGTCGCGCCAGTCGCCATTGATATGGATGTACCGTCGCCGCAGCCCCTCGTAGCGGAAGCCCAGCTTCTCGACCACGCGCAGCGACGGCTCGTTCTCCGGGCGGATGCAGATCTCCATGCGGTGCAGCCCCACGCCGAAGAAGCAGTGGTCGGTCGCCAGCGCAACGGCGGTGGGCGTCGCGCCCTTGCCCGCGAACCGCTCGGACACCCAGTACCCGATCGTGGCCGACGACAGCGAGCCGTACGCGATCGACGACACGTTCAACTGGCCGGCGAGCTCGCCGTCGTACTCGATGACGAAGGGCAGCCCGAGACCGGCGCGGGCATTCTGCTGCAGCGAACGGATGCTCGAGCGCACGTCGAACGACATCGGGCCGTGCGGGTTCGTGGCCTCCCACTTGCGCAGCCACCCGCGGTTCTCCGCGAGTTCCCGCTCGAGGACGCGCGCGTCGCGCAGCCGGATCGGCCGGATCGTGACCTTGCCCTCGCTCAGCGTCGGGATCGTCGAGGGCACGGCTAGTCCAGGTTCGCCGAGAACTGCTTGAGCCAGGGCTTCAACTCCGGGCCGAGGTCGGGGCGCTCGACGGCGAGCTGCACGATCGCCTTGATGTAGTCGAGCCGGTCGCCGGTGTCGTAGCGGCGGCCGCGGAACACGACGCCGTACACGCCGCCCGCGATGTTGTTCTGCGCCATCGACTGCAGCGCGTCGGTCAGCTGGATCTCGCCGCCCTTGCCCGGCTCGGTGTGCTCGAGCACGTCGAACACGTCGGGCTGCAGCACGTAGCGGCCGATGATGGCGTAGTTGGAGGGGGATGTCCCGGTCGCCGGCTTCTCGACGAGGCCGGTGATCTTCACCACGTCGGGGGTGCCGGTCATCTCCACGGTCGCGATGCCGTACATGTGCGTCATGGACGGGTCGACCTCCATCAGTGCGATCACGGAGGCGTTGCGGTTGTTCTGCTCCTCGATCATGCGCGAGAGCAGCACGTCGCGCTCGTCGATGAGGTCGTCACCGAGGAGCACGGCGAACGGCTCGCGGCCCACGTGCATCCGGGCCCGCAGTACCGCGTGGCCGAGGCCGCGCGGGTCTCCCTGCCGCACGTAGTGCATGTCGGCGAGGTCGTTGGAGTACTCGACCTTCTCGAGGCGGTCGAGGTCGCCCTTCTCCTCGAGCGTGGCCTCGAGCTCTGTCATCCGGTCGAAGTGGTTCTCGAGCGCGTTCTTGTTGCGCCCCGTGATCATGAGCACGTCGTTGAGGCCGGCTGCGACCGCCTCCTCCACGACGTACTGGATCGCGGGCTTGTCGACGACGGGGAGCATCTCCTTCGGCATCGCCTTGGTCGCGGGGAGGAATCGGGTGCCCAGCCCCGCGGCAGGGATGACCGCCTTGGTGATACGAAATGCCATAGGGACAGGCTACTTGGCACACCGCCCCAGAATCAGGCGCACCTACAATAAACATATGGCGGACGAGGTCGCTCACGAAAAACGTGCACTGCGCGCCGAACTCCGCGAACGCAGGCGCATCACGACCTCCCGCGAGCGTGAATCCGCGGATGCCGCGATCACCCAGAACCTCATCGACCTGACGAGCGGCCTCGGGTCGCGATCCCTGGCCGCGTACCTCTCCCTCCCGGACGAGCCCGGCACTCGTGACTTCGTGGCGTGGGCGTGCGAGGAGGGCATCCGCGTCCTGCTGCCCGTGTCCCGCGCCGACGGCCTCCTCGACTGGGCGCCGTACGACGGCTCCGGCGAAGAACTGGACCTGCTCGGGATGCCCGCGCCGACGTCAGAGCTGCTGGGCCCGATCGCGATCAACGGTGTCGACCTCATCATCGTGCCCGCGGCATCCGTCGACCGCACGGGCATGCGCATGGGGTGGGGCCGAGGCTACTTCGACAAGACCCTCGGATCGATGGAGAACTGCCCCCCGGTCTATGCTGTGATCTTCGACCATGAACTGGTCGACACCGTGCCCAGTGAGCGGCACGACCAGCGCGTCGACGGAGTGGTCACTCCCTCCGGCATCGTCGCTTTCTCCCGTTAGGACCCCTGTGCCCACCTATTCCTACCGCTGCACCGAGTGCGACAGCGCCTTCGACATCGTCCAGGCTTTCACGGATGACACGCTCACCGTGTGCCCGACCTGCGGCGGCAAACTGCGCAAGGTGTTCTCCCCGGTCGGCGTGACGTTCAGCGGCTCGGGCTTCTACCGCACGGATTCGCGCGCCACCCCCGCCTCGTCGGACTCCCCCGCCCCCAAGAAGGAAGCACCGGCCGCCCCTGCGGCCACCCCCTCCACACCGTCAAGTTAGGAGAATCCGTGTTCAAGGGTTTCAAGCAGTTCATCCTGCGCGGCAACGTCATCGACCTGGCCGTCGCCGTAGTCATCGGTGCGGCGTTCACCAACGTCGTGAACGCGCTCGTCAACAACATCTTCAACCCGGCGCTCGGTGCGCTCTTCAATGCGGCCTCGCTCGAGAAGGCGCTGCCCGTGACGATCCCGACCACGTCCGGCGACACCGCGACGATGTACTTCGGAGCGGTCATCGGCGCCGTCATCCAGTTCCTCCTGGTCGCGCTCGTCGTGTACTTCGCGATCATCGTGCCGATCAACTACCTCTCGAAGCTCTCGTTCAAGAAGAAGGAGGCTGGCGTCGTCGACTCGACCCCGGCGCCGCCCACCGAGCTGGAGCTGCTCGCGGACATCCGCGACCTGCTCGCGAAGCGGGACGCTGCGCAGTAAGACCCACCGCCCGCCGTCCGCTGCCGGCCGCCCCCGCCCTCCGTCCCCCGGCCGCCCGCCACTCCATCAGGACGGGCCCGCAGCCGCCACCTCGCGCCCGTCGACCTTGGGCTCTCCGACCTGCGGCTCTCCGACCTGCCGCCCTCCGGCCGACACCCCAGACCCGACACGCAGTCGCCCGCCGCCGGCCGGCCGCCGCCGCACGCCCGCTGCCCGCTGCCCGCCCTCCGTCCGCCTCCCCCCGCCCTCCGCTCGCTGCCCTCCGCCCGCCGCCCACCGCGTTCCGCCAACTCAGGACATTTGTGAGGCGTCCTGACTAATGTCCTGAGTTGGCGGAACGGGCCAGATGGGGAGCGCCTCGTGCTGCCCGTTGGCTGTGGCCGGAGGAGGGCGCCTCATCGGGAGGTCGTGGAGTGCGCGGATCGGGCGAGAC
>JAODAQ010000032.1 GCA_025463515.1 Rhodoglobus sp. | reverse complement strand
ACCCGGCGCAGAGCAGAATGATGCCGGGGGCGACGTAGTTCACATATCCTCCGCCCGCGTCGATAGCACCGCCGAAGACGGTCGTGAACACGAGCATGAGCATCACCGGGAGGATGATGGCCATGGTGAGCGCTTCGACGTTGCGCAGCGAGTGGCGCAGGCTCCGGCCGATGAACACGGCCTCTTCGGTCCCGGCCCGCAGGGCCAGGCGAGTCGAGCTGATCGCGGTCATGAGCGCACCAGCTCCTTCTCGTCAGACTCGGTGAGGGCGAGGAAGACATCGTCGAGGCTCGGCTTGCGCAGCGTCACCACGCCATCCGCGAAACTCGAGTCCAGCTCATCGATCGCGCGGCGCAACCCGCTCAGTGATCCGTCGGTGGGGATCTCCTTGAGCAGATTGTCGGCCTCGTCACGCAGTTCGACGACCTCGCCGCCCGTGCGCCGCTTGAGCTCGTCTGGCGTGCCCTGGGCCACGATAGCGCCGCGGTTGAGCACGGCGATCTGATCGGCGAGCTGGTCGGCCTCCTCGAGGTACTGGGTCGTCAGGAAGACCGTCGTGCCCTCGTCCCGAAGGGAGCGGATGACCTCCCACAGCTCGAGGCGGCTCCGCGTGTCAAGACCCGTGGTGGGCTCATCGAGGAACAGCACGGGCGGGGTGACGACGAGGCTGAGCGCGAGGTCGAGCCGGCGGCGCATTCCACCGGAGTAGGTCGCGACGCGTTTGCGCGCGACATCGGCAAGTCCGAAGCGCTCGAGCAGGTAGCGCTCGCGTGCTCGCGCCTCGCGGGTGCCGAGACCGGAAAGCCGACCCATCATTCGCAGGTTCTCGGAACCGGTGAGCACACCGTCGACCGCAGCCGACTGCCCCGTGAGCCCGATGCTGCGTCGCACGGCGAGCGGCTCGCGCACGACGTCGTGACTGTCGACCATAGCCGTGCCGCCGTCAGGGAGCACAAGCGTCGAGAGGATGTTGATAAGGGTGGTCTTGCCGGCCCCGTTGGGGCCGAGCAGGGCGAATACCGTGCCGCGCTCGACCGAGAGGTCGAGTTCCGCGAGCACTGCGGTGCCGCCGAATGACTTGCGCAGGCCGCGCACGTCGATCGCTGGTGCCATGTGGTTGACTCCTTAGTGAGTTGTGGATGCCGTATACTGTTTATGTCGCACACGTTACTGTTTAACTAATACACAGAGATACGCTTGGTGTCAACTCACCGGGAGAAAATGCAATGGATGACGCGGGCGCCGAGCTCGAGCTGCCCCGCGGGGTCGCACTCGCCTGGGGCATTGCCGTCAACCCGCAACGTGGCCCCAAGCGCGAACTGAGCATCGAGCGCATCGTCGAGGCGGCCGTCGAGATCGCGGACGCGGAGGGACTCGCCGCCGTGTCGATGTCGAGCGTCGCCTCGAAACTCGGCTTCACCACGATGTCGCTCTACCGCTACGTCACCGCCAAGGACGACCTCATCCTGCTCATGCAGGAGTACGGCACCGGGCTCCCACCGGCGACCATCGCCGAGTCGCCAGACTGGCGCGAGGGCCTCACCCGGTGGTCGACGGAGACTCGCGCGGTCTATTCGGCCCACCCGTGGCTCATCGACGTGCCCATCCTGGGCACCCCGAACACCCCGAACAACCTCGCGTGGATGGACGCCGCGCTCTCCGTGCTGCGTGACAGTCCCCTCGACATGTCCGAGCGCATCGGAGCCCTCCTGCTCGTGACCGGCCAGACTCGGTGGGAAGCCACGATCACCCGCGGCTATGCGATCTCCAACCAGAGCCTCGGGATGACGCCCGAAGAGCGCGATCGCACCGATGCGCAGATCATCGCCACCCTCGTCACGCCGGAAGCCTTCCCCCACCTCTTCGAGGTGATCCGGGCCGGAGCCTTCGAGGCCCAGGACAATCCGTTCCAGTTCGGACTCGAGCGCCTGCTCGACGGGCTCGAGCACTACATCGCCAAGCGGGCCGCTGGTGCGCCGCCGGCAACGGTCGTGCCCCCCGAACCCGCCCTGGGCTACCCCGGAGACCCCGCCGTCAAGGCGGCGCGCCAGGCCCGTCGCGATGCGGAGACGAGACTGCGCGAGGCGCAGAAGCGCGAACGTGAGGCCATCAAGAACGCGAAGGAACGCGAGAAGCACCAGGCGCAGAAGGAGAGGCAGCTCGCCGAGAAGGAACGGCAGCGCGCCGCGAAGGGTTAGCGCAGGGCCGTCGTCGCGCGGTCGCGACCCAGCAGGTCGCGGTGATGGGCGACTGCGGTCCAGCCGTCCTGCCGGAGCAGCGTGGCGATCTGGGCTGCCTGCAACTCGCCGTGCTCGATCACGAGGGTGCCACCCGGATGCAGCAGGCGGCGGGCCGTCGCGGAGACCTGGCGCACCACATCCAGCCCGTCGTCGCCGCCGTACAGCGCGACGTCGGGATCGAACAGTCGCACCTCCGGGTCGCGGGGAACGGCCCACAACGGGATGTACGGCGGGTTCGAGATGACCACGTCGACCGTGCCGTCGAGCTCGGGTAGGGCGTCGGCGAGGTCGACGAAGACAGCGTGGGCATTGCCGGCGCCGCTCTCGCGGAAGTTCTGCCTCGTCCAGACGAAGGCGTGAGGCGACACCTCGACGCCGTAGACGCGGGCGTGCGGCACTTCGGCAGCCATCGCGAGCGCGATCGCGCCACTGCCAGTGCCGAGGTCGACGCCTATCGGTTCGGGCGAAGCAATGGCGCGAAGCGCGTCGATGGCGAACTGCGCGACGAACTCGGTCTCCGGCCGCGGAACGAACACCCCTGGCCCCACGGCGAGTTCAAGGTTTCGGAACGGCGCGCGCCCGGTGATGTGCTGCAGCGGCTCACGCGCCGCCCGCCGTTCGACGAGCCCGGATACCGTGATCGCGTCGTCGCTGCCGATGGCACTGTCTGTTGCCGCCTTCGCCTGCACTCCCCCGCGACTGAGGCCGAGCACGTGTCCCGCGAGCAACTCGGCGTCGACCCGGGCATTCGGTACGCCGGCGCGCTCGAGGATCGCGGTCGCCCGTTCGAGGAGCGCCGAGACGGTATCTGTCGTCATAGCTGAGGTGGCTGCCGCCGCGTCACCGCTGGCTACGAACCGATGTCAGCGAGCCGCGATTCCTCGTCGGCCTCGATGCACGATTGGATGACCGGCTCGAGCGCCCCGTTCATGACGGCGTCGAGGTTGTAGGCCTTGTAGCCGGTGCGATGGTCCGCGATGCGGTTCTCCGGGAAGTTGTATGTGCGGATGCGCTCGGAGCGGTCCATCGTGCGGATCTGGCTTTTGCGGTACTCGCTCGCCTCCGCATCCGCCTCCTCCTGGTACCGCGCCAGGATGCGCGCGCGCAACACGCGCATGCCTGCCTCGCGGTTCTGCAGCTGGCTCTTCTCGTTCTGCATCGCGACGACGATGCCGGTGGGGATGTGCGTGATCCGCACGGCGGAGTCCGTCGTGTTGACCGACTGGCCGCCGGGTCCGCTCGACCGATAGACGTCGATCTTGAGGTCGTTCTGGCTGATCTCGACCTCTTCGGGCTCGTCGACCTCGGGGAAGACGAGCACTCCGGCGGCCGAGGTGTGGATACGGCCCTGCGACTCGGTCGCGGGCACCCGCTGCACGCGGTGCACGCCGCCCTCGTACTTGAGGTGCGCCCACACGCCTTCCGCTGGGTCCGTCGAGTTGCCCTTGAACGCCAGCTGCACGTCTTTGATGCCTCCGAGGTCGCTCGAGGTCTGCTCGATGATCTCGGTCTTCCACTTCTTGGATTCCGCGTAGTGCAGGTACATGCGCAGGAGGTCCCCGGCGAAGAGCGCCGATTCCGCGCCACCCTCGCCCATCTTGATCTCCATGATCACGTCGCGGGCATCGTTGGGGTCGCGCGGGATCAGCAGTCGCCTGAGTTTCTCCTCCGCCGCATCCAGCTGCTCGCTGAGGCCGGGCAGCTCGGCCGCGAACGACGCATCCTCGTTGGCCATCTCGGTCGCAGCGGCGACGTCGTCGGTGAGCTGGCGCCACTCGTGGTAGGCCGCGACGATGCGCGACAGTTCCGCGTACCGGCGGTTGACCTTCTTGGATCTGGCCGGGTCTGAGTGGAGGTCGGGGTCGGCTAGCTGGCCCTGGAGCTCGTCATGTTCGGCCAGCAGCGACTGCACTGACTCGAACACGGCTAGTCCTCTTTGGAGCCGTTGGCGCTCGGCATCGACTTCTGCACCTGCATGAGGAACTCGACGTTGGTCTGGGTCTCCTTGAGCCGGCC
>JAODAQ010000069.1 GCA_025463515.1 Rhodoglobus sp. | reverse complement strand
CGACGTCAGTCCAGCCCGCGGCGCTTGAGCAGCGGCGCGATCTCCGCATCGCGGCCGCGGAAGTCGCGGTACGCCTCCAAGGGATCCTTGGACCCTCCGACGCCCAGCAGCAGCGTCCGGAAGCGGTCGCCGTTGGTCCGGGTGAGCCCGCCGTTCTCGGTGAACCACTCCACGGTGTCGGCGTCGAGCACCTCGCTCCAGATGTAGGAGTAGTACCCGGCGTCGTAGCCGCCCGAGAAGACGTGGGCGAAGTAGGTGCTCGAGTACCGCGGCGGCACGGCCGGGTTGTCGAGGCCGACGGCGGCGAGGGCGCGCGCCTCGAAATCGGCCACGTCCTTCACGGCCGCGGCGGCATCCGGTGTCAGCGTGTGCCAGGCCTGATCGAGCAGCGCGGCACCCAGGTACTCGCTCGTGGCGAAGCCCTCGTTGAACGTCTCGCTCGCGCGGATGCGCTCCACGACTCCCGGGTCGATCGGCTCGCCGGTCTGGTAGTGCCTGGCGTAGTTTGCGAGCACCTCGGGCCACAGCATCCACATCTCGTTGACCTGGCTGGGGAACTCGACGAAGTCGCGGAACACGTTCGTTCCGGCGAGCTTGGGGTACGTGACGCGAGCGAACAGCCCGTGCAGCGCGTGCCCGAACTCGTGGAAGAACGTCGACACCTCGTCGAACGTCAGCAGCGTCGGCTCGCCGGCGGCGGGCTTGGGCACGTTGAGGTTGTTGACGACGACGACCGGATGCTGCAGCAGGTCGTTCTGCGAGATCAGCGGGTTCATCCAGGCTCCGCCGCGCTTGGAGTCGCGGGTGTACAGGTCGAGGATGAACAGCCCCACCCCGGTGCCGTCGGCGTCGGTCACCTCGAACACGCGCGCCTCGGGGTGATACGCGATGAGGTCGGGGCGGTCGGTGAACGTCACGCCGTAAAGCTGCGTCGCGGCCCAGAACACGCCGTCCTGCAGAACCCGCTCGGCCTCGAACCAGGGCCGCAGCGCGGCGGTATCGACGTCGTACTTCGCCTGCCTCACCTTCTCGGTGTACAGCGCCCAGTCCCAGGCCTCGAGCACCTCATCGGGATTCATGGCGTCGAGATCCACCTGCTCGTGCCGGGCGTTCTTCGCGGCCGACGTCGCAAGCGGCCGCAGCATCTCGGCGACCGCCTCCGGGGAGCCGGCCGTCTCATCCGCCGTCACCGCCGCCGCATGGTTCGCGAATCCGAGCAGCGCCGCGCGCCGGGCGCGCAGGTTCACGATCTCGAGCAGAACCTCGCGGTTGTCGTGCTCGCCCCCGTGGATTCCGCGCGTGCGCGACGCGGTCATCACGGCCTGACGCGTCGGCCGATGGGTCAACGACGAGAGGTACGGGTGCCCGGTCGGCAGCACGAGCGTGATGAGCCAGCCCTCGAGGTCGCGGTCCTTCGCCGCCTGGGCCGCGGCCGAGAGCTCGCCGGCATCGAGCCCCGCGAGCTCCGACTCGTCGGTGACGTGCACGGCCAGCTCGTTGGTGTCGGCGAGCAGATTCTTCTCGAACCGGGTCGTCAGCGTCGAGAGCGAAGCGTTCAGGTCGCGCAGCGTGGCCTTCGCGTCGTCGTCGAGTCCTGCGCCCGCGAGCGTCATCTCGGTGTGCCAGCGCTCGACCAGGTACTTCTGCTCGGGCGTGAGCTCGGTGTTCGCCTCGAGCTGGTCGAACACGGTCTTCACGCGCCAGTAGAGCTGGCTGTCGAGCACGATCGCGTCGTGGTGCGCCGCGAGCAGGGGAGCGAGCTTCTCTTCGAGGTCGTTGGTGAAGTCGTTCGAGTCGGCAGAGCTCTTGTTGAAGAACACGTTCGCGACGCGTTCGAGCAGCTGACCGCTGCGCTCGAGCGGCTCGAAGGTGTTCTCGAAGACGGGGAAGTCGCGTTTGCGCACGATCGCCTGCACCTCGGTGAGCTGCTCGGCCATGCCCGCCTCGAACGCCGGTTCGAAATGCTCGTCACGGATGTCCGAGAACGGCGGCAACCCGTAGGGCAGGGCGCTGGGCGCGGCGAAGGGATTGTCGGTGCTGAGCTCGGTCACTCAATCAGCCTAGAACCGGTCGCTGCGGGCTAGTTTGTCGGCCATGGGAATGCTGACGAGCGGGCGGGTCGAGATCGCGGCCCCGGCGGCGGATGTCTTCGACTGGCTGATCGATCCGATCAAGCTGACGGCGTGGCTGGGTGGCGGGGGCGGGATGCCGGAGGATCCGGGGGAGCTGCACCTCGGCTGGAGCAGCACCAGCGACACCCCGGCGGGCGAGGTGAAGGTCGAGATCACGGGGTATGAGCCTCCGACGGACCTCGCCTTCCGCTCCACCTACACGGGCGGCGACTCGATCTCGACGTACAAGCTGACCGAGGTCGACGGCACGACGACCCTGACGCTCGAGGGCGACACCGACTGGGGCCGGCCCAGAGGCGGGTTCGACGCCGTTCTCGATTCCTCCCTCGCCGGTCAGCCGGAATCGATGCGGGCCGCGGCCGAGCAGCAGATCGAGGTCCTCGAGGACGAACTCGAACACGGCACGTTCGATTCCGTCGCGCAGGGGCAGATGCAGCAGTCGCTGGATGCGTCGCTCCTGAAGCTGAAGTCGCTCATCGAGGCAGCGGAGACAACCGCAAAGAATTAGTTGCAAAGGACTA
>JAODAQ010000060.1 GCA_025463515.1 Rhodoglobus sp. | reverse complement strand
CGTCGAGCTGGTTGAACTGCACGATCTGGGCGATGACCTCACGCGGGTCGGATTGCGGGGCGAGATCTTCGGCGAGGTGCCACATCGTCTGGCCCGACTCGACCGTCACGTACTCGAAGGGCACGTTCGAGCCCTCGAGCGACGCGGTCGCTCCCCCGCCGTTCAGCGCGAACAGGAAGGCGGCGATGACGAGTGGTGTGGCCGCGAGGGTCGTGAGAACCGCGCGGCCACGCTTGGTGAGGCGCAGGCGCGGTTATACGGAACGCGGTGCGGTGCGGGCATTGCCGTTGCCTGCATAGCCGCTTCCGATGACAACCGTGCTCATGTGCTGCTCCTCAAGTTTTCCGTGCCCCGCGGCGGCCGGGCCAGCGGGACACGAAGTCTGTGGTGGTGCTTGGTGCTTGGTGCCTGTTAGAACTTGTGTTCCGAACATACATTCGAATTACTGCTATTTCAAGTAGATCTTCGAACAGACCACCGACATTGTCTCGACACACTCGAATTTATGTTTGGTTTTGGCCTGTCCGGCGGATACAGTTTCGAATGAGCCACTGACATTGGCCGGGAAACGGGGCAGACATGGACGACAACGACAGCAGCGTCGGCGCAACTGGCGGCACCCGCCGTCGCACGAGCCTGAGCGACAAGCAGCTCGCAATCCTTGACGTCATCCAGCGCTCCGTCTCCGCCCGCGGCTACCCGCCGAGCATGCGCGAGATCGGCGACGCCGTCGGCCTCTCCTCGCTGTCGAGCGTCACCCACCAGCTCGGCCAGCTCGAGCTGAGCGGCTACCTGCGCCGCGACCCGAACCGCCCGCGCGCGATGGAGGTGCTGATCGACCTCCCCGGCAGCACGGAGGACGCGCCCGAGAACGCCCCGTCGGTCGGCGACGCCGTCATGGTCCCCCTGGTCGGCCGCATCGCCGCCGGTATCCCCATCACCGCCGACCAGCAGATCGACGAGGTCTTCCCGCTCCCCCGCCAGCTCACCGGCAAGGGCGAGCTCTTCATGCTCAAGGTCGTCGGGGAGTCCATGATCGACGCCGCGATCTGCGACGGCGACTGGGTCGTGGTCCGCCAGCAGAAGACCGCCGAGAACGGCGATATCGTCGCGGCAATGCTCGACAACGAGGCGACCGTGAAGGTGTTCCGCCAGCGCGACGGCCACACCTGGCTGCTCCCCCGCAACTCCAACTTCGAGCCGATCCTGGGCGACCACGCCGAGGTGCTCGGCAAGGTCGTGACGGTACTGCGGTCGCTCTAGGTCCTAGAGACGAGAGGCCCCGGATGCTGCATCCGGGGCCTCTCGTTCATGTCTGCGTTCGCAACTCAGGAGTCGGTGTGACCTCTGAGGCCAGGGTGGCTGACGAGTGCGACTCGAGCCACACCCGTCACATCGCCCCCACGACTTCCTGAATTGGGCACCGGCTGCCCGCGAGGGCAGCCGGCCAGTGCTACCCCCGTGCCGCGGGCACGGGGTGCGCGGCGCGCGCTGCCCGGGTCGCCGTGAGGATGTTCGTCAGCGACTCCACTGTCTCGTCGTAGCCGCGCGTCTTGAGGCCGCAGTCGGGGTTGACCCAGACCTGGCGCTCGGGGATCGACCCCAGTGCGATGTCGATGAGCTCGCTGACCTCCGCGACGGAGGGCACGCGCGGCGAGTGGATGTCGTAGACGCCCGGGCCGATGCCGCGGCCGAAGCCGCTCGACTTGATGTCGGGCACGACCTCCATCTTCGAGCGCGCCGCCTCGATGGAGGTGACATCGGCGTCGAGGCGGTTGATCGCGTCGATGACCACGCCGAACTCCGAGTAGCAGAGGTGGGTGTGGATCTGGGTCGCGTCGAGAACCCCCGCCGTCGCGAGACGGAACGAGCCGACCGACCAGTCGAGGTAGTCGTCGTGGTCCTTCTTCTTGAGCGGCAGCAGCTCGCGCAGTGCGGGCTCGTCGACCTGGATGATCCCGATGCCGGCAGACTCAAGGTCCTCGATCTCATCCCGGAGGGCAAGGGCGACCTGGTTGGCGGTGTCGCGCAGGGGCTGGTCGTCGCGCACGAACGACCAGGCGAGGATCGTGACCGGGCCGGTGAGCATCCCCTTGACGGGCTTCTGGGTCAGCGACTGCGTGTAGGTCGACCACTCGACGGTGATCGGCGCCGGACGCGAGACGTCGCCCCACAGGATCGACGGGCGCGTACAGCGGGACCCGTAGGACTGCACCCAGCCGTTCTGCGTCACGGCGAAGCCGTCGAGGTTCTCGGCGAAGTACTGCACCATGTCGTTGCGCTCGGGCTCGCCGTGCACGAGGACGTCGAGGCCGATCTCCTCCTGCAAGTCCACCACGCGCTTGATCTCCTCGCGCATCGCCTGCTTGTACTGCTCCTCGCTGATGGAGCCCGAGACGAGGGCGGCCCGCTGCTTGCGGATGTCGCCGGTCTGCGGGAAGGAGCCGATCGTCGTCGTCGGCAGGAACGGGAGGCCGAGCGCGGCATCCTGTGCGGCGAGCCGTGCGGAGTACTCGCCGCGCGAGAAGTCCGCGTCGGTGAGGCCCGCGGCGCGGGAGCGCACGGCGCCGTCGCGCACGCCCGCCGCGCGGTGGCGGTCGTCGAGGGCGGCGGTGGCGGCATCCAGCTCGGCCTGGATCGCGGCCCTGCCCTCGGTGAGGCCCTTCGCGAGGGTCGCGATCTGCGCGACCTTCTGGTCGGCGAACGCGAGCCAGCTCTTGAGCTGGTCGCCGAGCAGGGGCTCGTCGTCGACGTCGTGCGGGGTGTGGAACAGGCTCGTGGATGAGGTCACCGCGACGTTCGGGGTGAGCCCGCGCAGCGACTCGAGCGAGGAGAACGCCGCTGCGAGATCACCGCGCCAGATGTTGTGGCCGTCGATGACGCCGCCGACGAGCACCTTGTCGGTGCTGACTCCGGAGGGCAGGTCGCCCTTCACGAGGTCGAGGCCGATCGCCTCGACGGGGGTGGCGAGCAGCACCGGCAGGGCGTCGTCGAGCGAGCCGTAGGGCGCGGCGACGAAGATGCTCGGGCGTGCGGGCACGGCACCCAGCAGGTCGTAGGCGCGCTTGGTCGCGGCAAGGACGACATCACGCGGCACGTCGATGCTCTCGCTCACGAGGGCCGGCTCGTCGAGCTGCACCCACTCGGCACCGGCAGCCGTCAGGGCCGCGATGAGCTCGGCGTAGACCGGGAGCAAGTCGTCGAGGCGGTCGAGCGGCAGGTAGCCCTCCGGCGCGCCCTCCGAGGCCTTGGAGAGGAGCAGGAACGTCACCGGCCCGACGATCACCGGGCGGGTGCGGAAGCCCGATACCGTCGCCTCGGCGACCTCGCGCACGAGGCGGTCGGAGGCGAAGTGCAGGTTTGTCTCGGGGCCGATCTCGGGCACGAGGTAGTGGTAGTTCGAGTCGAACCACTTGGTCATCTCGGCGGGGGTGTCGGCACCCTCCCCGCGCGCGATGGTGAAGTAGCCGGCCAGGTCGACGGTGCCGTCGGCCTTGACGAGCCGCTCGAACCTCGTCGGCACGGCGCCGACCGTGACCGCGGCATCCAGCACCTGGTCGTAGTACGAGAAGGCCTCGGGGATCGAGGAGTCGGTGCGGCCGAGGCCGAGCGAGGCAAGGCGCTCGCGAGTGGCGGCTCGGAGTGACGCCGCGGTCGCCTCGAGCTCCTCGACGCTGATCTTGCCCGCCCAGAAGGCCTCGACGGCCTTCTTGAGCTCGCGGCGGCGGCCGATGCGCGGGTACCCGAGGATGGTTCCGGTGGGGAAGGTGGCAGACATGGTGGTTCTCCATTCGTGGTGGCGTTCGAAGGGAGATCACGGATGCCCGGCCCCTCGAAGTGCGCCGCCCGGGCGACGGCAGGGCCGTCTGTCGCGGGCGGGTACCGGGCTCGGCTTTCGCTCATGTCCACCCTAGGCAGCTTCCCGCGGCGAGCTCCTTTTGTTACGCGAACCGGGTCTTTGTTACCGAGCCCGATTACGCTGGTTGGATGCCCTCAGCGTCGCTCGCCGACATCCGCACCCTCCCCCGCCCCGCTCGCTCGGAAGCCCTCCTTGCCGCACTCCGTGAGCGGGTCGTCATTGCCGACGGCGCCATGGGCACGATGCTGCAGGATGCCGGGCCTACGCTCGACGACTTCGAGCAGCACGAGGGCTGCAACGAGGTCCTCAATGTCTCGCGCCCCGACATCGTGGACGCGATCCACCGCGCCTACCTCGACACCGGCATCGATGCCGTCGAGACCAACACGTTCGGCGCGAACTGGTCGAACCTCTCCGACTACGGCATCGAGAGCCGCATCGAGGAGCTCGCCAGGGCGGGAGCCGAGATCGCGCGCGGCGCGGTTGAGGCGTACGAGGCTGAAGACGGCCGGATGCGCTGGGTGCTCGGGTCGATCGGCCCCGGCACGAAGCTGCCGAGCCTCGGCCATACCACCTACAACAACCTCAAGGTCACCTTCGCCGAGCAGGCCAAGGGCCTCATCCTCGGGGGCGTGGACGCCCTCCTCATCGAGACCTCGCAGGACCTCTTGCAGGCGAAGGCCGCCGTCAACGGCGGCAAGGCGGCGATGGTCGAGACAGGCATCCGGCTGCCGATCTTCGTGGAGGTGACCGTGGAGATGACGGGCACCATGCTCATGGGCAGCGAGATCGCGGCCGCACTGACGACGCTCGAGCCGCTCGGCATCGACATGATCGGGCTCAACTGCGCGACCGGGCCCGCGGAGATGAGCGAGCACCTGCGCCACCTCTCGAAGTACGCGCGCATCCCCGTGATGTGCATGCCGAACGCGGGGCTCCCTGTCCTCGGTGCGAACGGGGCGAGCTACCCCCTCACCCCCGACGAGCTCGCTGTCGCCCACGAGCAGTTCGTGAAGGAGTTCGGCCTCGGGCTCGTGGGCGGCTGCTGCGGCACGACCCCGGCGCACCTCAAGGCCGTGGTCGACCGCGTCGGCGGGGCGCGCGCGCTGAGCCGCACCATCGAAGAGGACGCGGGCGTCGCGAGCCTCTACCAGCACGTGCCCTTCGACCAGGACGCCTCGTACCTCGCGATCGGCGAGCGGACCAACGCGAACGGCTCCCTCGCCTTCCGCGAGGCGATGCTCGAGGAGCGCTGGGACGACTGCGTCGACATCGCGCGCAACCAGGTTCGAGAGGGCGCCCACCTGCTCGACGTGTGCATCGACTACGTCGGCCGTGACGGCGTCGCGGACATGCGCTCGGTAGTCTCACGGCTCGCGAGCGCCTCGACACTGCCGCTCGTGATCGACTCGACGGAGCCCGCTGTGCTTCAGGCCGGCATGGAGCTCATCGGCGGGCGCCCGGTCGTCAACTCGGTGAACTTCGAGGACGGCGAGGGCCCCGACTCCCGGTTCAACCGCATCATGCCGCTCGTCAAGGAGCACGGCGCCGCCGTCATCGCCCTCACGATCGACGAGGAGGGCCAGGCCCGCACCGCGGAGCACAAGGTGCGCATCGCCTCACGGCTCGTCGACACGCTCGTCGGCACTTGGGGGATGCGCGTGGAGGACATCATCGTCGACGCCCTCACCTTCCCGATCGCCACCGGGCAGGAGGAGACCCGACGCGACGCGATCGAGACGATCGACGCGATCCGGCAGATCACAGCCAAGTACCCGGGCATCCATACGACCCTCGGCGTCTCGAACGTCTCGTTCGGCCTCAACCCGGCCGCGCGATCGGTGCTCAACTCGGTGTTCCTGCAAGAAGCTGTCGAGGCCGGCCTCACGTCGGCGATCGTCAACGCGGCGAAGATCGTGCCGCTGGCCTCGATCTCGGACGACCGCCGCCAGGTCGCACTCGACCTCGTGTGGGACAAGCGCGAGTACGACGCGGAGGGCAACCTCACCTACGACCCGCTCTCGGCGATGCTCGACCTGTTCGCGGGCGTCGACTCGGCGGCCCTCAAAGACCAGCGCGCGGCCGAGCTCGCCGCGCTCCCGGTCGGCGAGCGGCTCGAGCGGCGCATCATCGACGGCGAGCCGAAGGGGCTCGAATCGGACCTCGACCTCGCGCGCTCCGACGGCATGACCGCGCTCGGCATCATCAACGACCACCTCCTGGCCGGCATGCAGGTGGTCGGCGCCCGGTTCGGCAGCGGCGAGATGCAGCTCCCGTTCGTCCTGCAGTCCGCCGAGGTCATGAAGACCGCGGTGGCCCTGCTTGAGCCGCACATGGAGAAGTCCGACGCCGCGGGCAAGGGCACCATGGTGATCGGCACCGTGCGCGGCGACGTGCACGACATCGGCAAGAACCTCGTCGACATCATCCTCACCAACAACGGCTACGACGTCATCAACATCGGCATCAAGCAGCCCCTGAGCGAGTTCATCCGCGCCGCAGAGGAGCACAACGCCGACGTCATCGGCATGAGCGGCCTGCTCGTCAAGTCGACGGTGGTGATGAAGGAGAACCTGCTCGAGCTCAACTCCCGCGGGCTCGCCAAGCGGTGGCCCGTGCTCCTGGGCGGCGCTGCCCTCACGCGCGCCTACGTCGAGGACGACCTCGCGTCGATGTTCGACGGCGAAGTGAGGTACGCGCGCGATGCGTTCGAGGGGCTCGCCCTCATGGAGCCGCTCGTGGCGGTCGCCCGTGGCGCTGACGTCGCCGAGGTGGGGCTGCCGCCGCTCAAGAAGCGCATCCACGCTCGCGCGACCATCGACATCACCCCGCCCGAGGACATGCCCGCGCGCTCGGATGTCGCCACCGACAACCCGGTCCCGGCCCCGCCGTTCTGGGGCACGCGGATCGTGCGCGGCATCGCTCTCGCCGAGTACGCCGCCTTCCTGGACGAGCGCGCCACCTTCATGGGCCAGTGGGGCCTCAAGCCGAGCAGGGCCGAGGACGGCGCGAGCTACGAGGAGCTCGTCGCCACGGAGGGCCGGCCCCGCCTGCGCTACTGGCTCGACCGCATCCTCGCGGAGGGGATGCTCGACGCCTCGGTCGCGTACGGCTACTTCCCCGCCTACTCCGAGGGCAACGACCTCGTCATCCTGCACCACGGCGACGACCCGGCCGGTAACGTCGGCCCTGGCGGGCTTCTCGCACCGGACGGCGGCTCGGGCGGGCCGGTCGGAACCGAGCGCCTGCGCTTCACGTTCCCGCGCCAGCGACGGGACGGCCACCTGTGCCTCGCCGACTACGTGCGCTCGAAGGAGTCGGGCCAGATCGACGTCGTCGCGATGCAGCTCGTCACCGCCGGCTCCGCGGTCGACGCCTTCACCGCGCAGATGTTCGCGCAGAACAAGTACCGCGACTATCTCGAGCTCAACGGCCTCACGATGCAGCTCACCGAGGCCCTGGCCGAGTACTGGCACTCCCGCGTTCGGGCGGAACTCGGGTTCGCCAACGAGGACCCTGACGACATCGCCGGGATGTTCAAGCTCAACTACCGCGGCGCGCGCTTCTCACTCGGCTACCCCGCGTGCCCCGACATGGAGGACCGCCGCAAGGTCGTCGAGCTGCTCAGGCCCGAGCGGATGGGCGTTGAGCTGTCGGAGGAGCTGCAGCTGCACCCGGAGCAGTCGACCGACGCCTTCGTGTTCCACCACCCGGCCGCCCGCTACTTCTCGGTGTGACGCGCGCCCTCCCCACCTTCGCGCGCCGGAGGGCGGCGAGGGCGGCGGGGCCGACGAGGAGGATTCCGATCGTCGTCGTGATGGCTCGCACGGTGTCCCAGGTCAGGGTCGAGGTCACGAGCGAGTACAGCCCGAACGACGCCAGGTTCTCCCCGAGCGGACCGCCCGGGAGGTAGGAGATCCCGGTGCCCGCCCCGACCGCGAACGGCCAGAACCAGAAGTTCATGAGCAGGCCGAACGCGTAGGACGCGACGATCCCGTAGCCCGCCAGCATGACGAGCTCCCACCGCCGGGACCGGATCCGCGGCAGCAGCCCGGCCCCTGCCGCTACCCACCCGCACGCGAAGACCTGGAACGGCGTCCACGGCCCGATGCCGCCCCACAGCACCGACGAGAGCGCGATCGTGAGCATCCCGAGCAGGAACCCGAACCGCGCGCCGTACGCCCGCCCCGCGAGGATCAGCACGACGAACACCGCCTCGACGCCCCCGACCCCCGTGCCGGCGATCCGCACCGCCGCGCCGACCGCGGCCAGTACCCCGAGCAGGGCGACGGTCGTCGCCGAGTGCATCTGGCGGTCGAGGCCGAGGGCGAGGGCGATCACGACGGCCGGGACGACCGCGAGCGCGACGACAGGCACGGCAGCCTGCGCGTCGGTCGGGAGCGCCGCCGCGACGAGCGGCCACGCGAACCCGGCCAGCCCCAGCACGCTCGCGATCACGAGCGACCACCGGGACCAGGCATCCGAGCCGCCGACGACGCGCGACTGGTCGAGGGCGGTCACGAGGCCGCCCCCACGCGCTCATCGAGGCGCCCGGCCGACATCCTGAGCGTGCGGGTGGCATAGCGGGCCGCGAAGTCGCGGTCGTGGGTCGCCAGCATGACAGCGGTTCCGGATGCCGCGGCCGCCCGCAGTGCGCCCCCCACGAGTGCCCGTGCCGCGGCATCCAGCCCCCGGCTCGGCTCGTCCACGAGCAGCACCCTCGGTCGCGCCGAGAGCTGGATCGCCAGGACGAGGCACAGTCGCTCGCCCGCGGAGAGTTCGCGCGGGTGCCGCCGGCCGTCGACCTCGCGGCCGAGGAATCCGGCGAACAGGTCCGCCGTGCCGGGCTGCCCCGCGGCACGGTCGGCGCGCCGGCACTCCTCGTCGACCGTCGTCGCGAAGAGAAGGTCGTCGAACGCCTCCGGGACGAGTGCCACGGCGCTCCGGCGCTCCCGGCGCTTGAGCCGGGACACGTCCCGCCCCTCGACGAAGACCGAGCCCGAGCCCGACGCCGAGCCCGACGGACGCGCGATGGCGTGCAGGAGGCTGCTCTTGCCGGCGCCGTTGGGCCCGCGCAGTGCGATGATCTCGCCCGCCGCGAGGTCCAGGCTCACATCGTCGACTACGGTGCGGCCGTCGTGGGCTACGGACACGTTCCGCACCTCGGCGATCGTCTGGCCGTGGCCGGTGACCGGAGCTGCCGAGGGTTCGGCGGCCGGCACGACGGCCGCGCGGTGCAGAGAGCCGGCGCGGATCTCGAGGCGGGCATCCGGCCGCTCACCCCACTCGGCCACGGCGTGCTCGGCGACCACGACGCACACACCGGCGCCGTGCGCGAGGGTGTCGAGGACGTCGACAACCCGGGCGCGGGCAGCGTCGTCGAGGTCGGCGAGCGGCTCGTCGACGAGAAGCAGCACCGGATGCTCGACCAGCGCCGCGCCGATTGCCACGAGGCAGGCCTCCCCCGCAGACAGGGCGTGGATGTCTCGGCCGAGGAGGTGGTCGATCCCGAGCCGCCCCGCGACCTCGGAGACGCGCTCGGCCACGATGGACCGCGCAACGCCCCGGTTCGCCAAGGTGAAGCCGATCTCCTCGGCCACCGTTCCCGCGACGAACGAGAGGCGCACCGACTGCAGGACCACCCCCACGAACCCGGCAGTCTCGCGCGGCGGCACGGCCAGCCGGTCGACGCCGCCGACCTCGACGGTGCCGCGCTGGATGCCGCCGGAGACGTGCTGGAACAGCCCGCTCATGGCGTGCAGGAGCGTGGACTTCCCCGATCCGGTGGCGCCCGACAGCAGAGTGAGCGTGCCGGGAGCCAGTTCGAGGTCGACGCCCTCGAGGCACCAGCGCTCCTCGTAGCCGAGCGAGACACCGGTGAGCACTGCCGGATGCTCGCACCGCGGCTCCGACCGGCGGGTCGCAGCGAAGCCCCGCACCTCCATGGAGGCGCCCAGCGCGATGGCGCGCTCGACGGTCTGCTCCAGCACCGGGACGAGCAGGGACGCCGCGGCGCGCTCCCCCCGCAGCTCGCGCGCCACCCGCACCCGCCGCACGGAGTCGAGCATCGCGGGGAACGTCGCCCACGCGACGACGAGAGCACGCGCGACCGTGCGCACGGGGCCCCGCACCGCGCCACGGGCGAGCAGCGCGCGCACGTCGACGATGGTGGAGAGGATGCCGAACGCGAGCAGGAGCGCGGCGAAGGGCAGGGCGGTCAGGGCGGCGTTGGCGATACCGCCCGTCGTCACCGGCCCGAACAGGGTGACGTGCTCGAACGGGCCCGCGAGGCGGAGGCGGGGCACCTCGACGAGCAGCACCCCGCCGCCGCCCGCTCCGCCGAAGACGACGCGGTAGACGACCCGCAGGACCACGAACCCGGCGGCGAGCAGGACGGCGCCCCACAGCGGCGCGAGGCGCGTCCTGAGCATCAGCCCTGCGGCGGGGTGGACTCGGTGCCTGGCGTGTACACGAGGCCGACGGACTGGCCGGCCTCGAGCTGGAGGGTGTTCACGCCCTCCTGCGCGTACTCCCACTCGGCGCCCGCCGCGGTCTTGACCCACAGCGCCCAGTAGGCGACGGCGTTGAGCGTCTGGCACGACTCGGTGAACGGCGTCTGGCCCTCGATCGTGACGGTCTCGTCCGCGGCCGGCTCGCCGTTCACGCGGCACACGACCTGGTCGCCGTAGTCGACGGTCCCCTCGGTGGTGACTCCCGCCTCCGCGAGCACGTCGGTGGCAGCGCCCGCGGCAGCGCACGACTCCAGCACGGGCTCGTCGAGCACGCCGAAGTCCACGACCACGGTCACCTGGTCGCAGCCATCCGCGGAGGCCTGCGTGGGCGTGGGGCTCGGGGTGGGCTCGGCCGCGGTCGAGCATCCCGCAAGGGCCAGGGCGGCCAGGAGGAGCAGGGGTGCGGCGGTGCGGGTCAGACGGGTCATGACTTCCTTACTGTGACGGTTGGCGTGCTGTGGTGTCCAGCAGCCCGGCGCCCTCCAGGACGGCGAGCGGGGCGTCGGCGTTGTTGAACGTGTAGAGGTGCAGTCCGTCGGCGCCCCCGGCGAGCACCCCGCGGGCGAGCTCGATGCTCGCGTCGAGGCCCACGCGAGCTGCCGCCTCGGAGTCCGGGGCGGCCTCGAGCGCGGCGAGCAGCTGCTGCGGCATGGACTCGCCCGAGAGCTCGAGGATCCGGTGCAGGCGCGCGATGCTCAGCACAGGCATGATGCCGGGCAGGATTCGCATCGTGACGCCGGCGGCACGGGCATCCGCGACGAACTCCAGATACTCGTCGGCGGCGAAGAAGAGCTGGGTGATCGCGAGGTTGGCGCCCGCGGCCTCCTTGGCGAGGAGCGTGTCGATGTCCTGGGCACGCGATCGGGAACGGGGATGCCCGTTCGGGAAGGTCGCGACGGCGATCGTCACCTTCTCACCGCTGCGCAGGCGCTTCGCCGAGGGGAACCCCGGCATCTCCTCGAAGCTGAACGGGCTGCGCTCGGCCTGCACCCGGTGGATGAGCTGCACGAGCTCCCCGGCGGTAGAGATGTCGCCGAGGAAGTCGTCGTCCTCCGACTGCCCGGGCGGCGGGTCGCCGCGCAGGGCGAGGAAGCTCGTCACGCCCTCATCGAGGAACTCGCGGATGACGTGGCTCGCCTCGGAGTAGGAGGAGCCGACGCACGTCAGGTGCGCCATGGCCCGCACCCGGTGCTCGCGGATGAGCCTGCCGAGCACGGCCAGGGATGCCGCGCGGTCCGGTCCGGTCGGGCGGTAGGTGACCGAGATGAACTCGGGCCCCACGGCGGAGAGTCGGTCGATGGACTCGAACAGCTTCGCCTCGGCCGCGGGGGTCCGCGGCGGGTACAGCTCGAACGAGAACGTGGGACAGGCGGGCTCTCCGGCCACAGCACTCCCCTTCGGTCGACGAAACGGTCCGAGTGGGCGGGTGCCGGGCTCGGCTGTCGCTCCTGTCGGACGGCATGCCCGACTCTGAAGAGTCTAAACACATGCCGCCCGAGAGGGTCAGACTGTTACGCCGTGCCGCTCACAAACTCCTTCAGGTCCGACACGCGGGCCGGATGCACGAGCGCCTTCACGAGCGTGCCGTCCTCCCGGTAGTCGGTCGAGATGACCCGGCCCTGCACGTGCAGCCGGGAGATCACCTCTCCGCGGTCGTACGGCACGAGGAGGGTGAGCTCCACCTCCGGCGCGGGCAGCACCTCGGCGATGCGCTCGAGCAGCTCCTCGATGCCCTCGCCCGTGCGGGCCGAGACGAAGACCCCGGTGGGCTCGAGCCCGCGGATCAGCAGGCGCTGGTCGTCATCCGCGAGGTCGCTCTTGTTGAAGACGACGACCTCGGGGATGTCGCGGGCGCCGAGTTCCCCGATGACATCCCGGACCGTGGCGAGCTGGGCCCCCGGGTCGGAGTGCGAGGCATCCACGACGTGCACGATGACGTCGGACTGGCCGACCTCCTCGAGCGTCGAGCGGAACGCCTCGACGAGCTGGTGCGGCAGGTTGCGCACGAATCCCACGGTGTCGCTCAGCGTGAACAGCCTGCCATCCGGTGTCGACGAGCGCCGCACTGTCGCATCCAGCGTCGCGAACAGGGAGTTCTCGACGAGCACGCCCGCCCGCGTGATGCGGTTGAGCAGGCTCGAC
>JAODAQ010000023.1 GCA_025463515.1 Rhodoglobus sp. | reverse complement strand
GCGCATCGGCGACTCGTCAAATGTTGCTCCTCAGAGACTCCGCGCGAGCACTTTGTGACGACTCGCGCCCTTGCCCCTCGGGCGAGTTGTCACAAAGTGCTGTTGCGGGGCAACTGCAGCGCAACTTTTGACGACTCGGCAGATCGGCGCCCGGCGCGCGCGACCGCCGCTGTCGCCGGGGCGGCGCACAATGGACTCCGTGACCATGCAGCCCGAGCTCGACCTCTGGGAGCTGCCCGCGCCCGACCACCGGGACCGGGTGGTCGCCCGCACGGAGGACAGGGTCGCCTGGATCCGCGCCCGCAGCCGCGGGGTTACCGCAACGGATGTCGCGCGCCTCTCCAGTGAGCGGGCGCTGCGGGCCGTGCTGCAGGACAAACTGCTCGGCTCGGGCTTCGGCGGCAACGCCTTCACCGACCACGGCCGTGCCCGCGAGCCGGAGATCGCCCGCTGGGTGCGGCTCAAGCACGGCATCGAGCCGAGCTCGACGCTCTACCACGCGCACGGGGAGCCGCTGCATCTCGCGACCCCCGACGGTGTGGCGGTGCACGAGGGCATCGTCGTGCTGTCCGAGATCAAGACGACCGGGCACGCGTGGCGGAGCATCCCCCGGTCCTACCTCCGCCAGGTGTGGTGGCAGCAGTACGTGCTCGGCGCCGAGCGCACTCTCGTGGTGTGGGAGCAGCACGAGGACTTCGTGCCGGTTGCGCCCGAGCCGAAGACGCAGTGGGTGGAGCGCGACGACAACGAGATCCACGTCCTGGTGAACCTAGCCGACCGGCTCCTGCAGCTGATGGGTCGCCAGCCGCGCGGCAAGTACTGAGCCGAACACGACGAGCCACGCGATCGCGAGGGTCGTCGCGACGAACTCGAGCTGGCTGCCGAACGCGACCTGGTAGCGGAACAGCGAGAGCAGGCCGCCCGTCCCCGCGATGACCGCGACGGCGATGCCGGTGGCGCGGGAGAAGATCGCGAGCACGCGGTGGTTCTGCGCGAACGACGACTGCAGCATCGCCCAGCAGGCGGCAGCGAACGCGAGGACGGCGGCAAGGGTGTGCAGGAAGTCCTGCAGGTTGAAGCTGTCGCCGTAGGGCAGGGGGCATCCGGCAGTGCACGTCACTTGGGAGGCGAACAGGAACAGCCCGCACGCGATCCACAGCGAGACGGCCGGCGCCCACGCTCGCAGCACCCGCGCCTTCGACCGTACGCGGCGGCCGGCCCACGCGATCGCGCTCCCGCCCACCACGATGAGAAGCAGGGCGGCCTGGAACCACTTCGCCGTCGGCATCCCCTCCGCGCCGAGCTCGCTCACGTACAGCGCTCGCGGGATCGAGAGCCGCGCCGCCCAGATGATCACGAGAGCCGCCACGACGAGAACGCACCCGCCGACGGATGCCACGAGCTCAGCCTTGCGCAAAGGGCCCCCTCAGTACCGCCCACTGCAGCAGCATGATCGTCTTGGCGTCGGCGATGCGGCCGTCGTCGATCATCCCGAGCGCCTCGTCGACGGAGAGCTCGACGACGGTGATCTGCTCCCCCTCGTCCGCGAGGCCGCCGCCCGCGGTCCGGCGGGTGGCGGCGCTGTAGGGCGCGGCGTAGAAGTGCAGCCGCTCGGTCACGGAGCCGGGGCTCATGTACACGTCGAACACGTGGGTGACCTCGCCGACCTCGTGGCCGGTCTCCTCGATCGCCTCACGGCGGATCGCCGTCTCCGGGTCGTCGTCGTCGAGCAGCCCGGCGGCGGTCTCGAGGAGCATGCCATCCGGATGCCCGTTCACGTACACCGGGTAGCGGAACTGCGAGGTCAGCAGCACGGTGCGCCGCTCGGGGTCGTAGAGCAGGATCGTGGCGCCGTTGCCGCGGTCGTACGTCTCCCGCGACTGGGTGCTCCACGTGCCGTCGGCGCCCAGGTAGTCGAACGTCGTGGAGTGCAGGCGGTACCAGTTGTCGCTGAGGAGCCGGACATCCGTCACCCTCACCCGCGGATTCGAGTCGGGCGGGGTCTCGGCGGGCACCATCGAAGAATAGCCGCGGCTGAGAGTTTGCAGCGAAGTGACACCGCCGTAACAGCGCCGACTCATTGCGGCCCTTTACTGTGTGCATGACCACGATGCGAGCAAGCATCATCGACAGGACCGGGGGGCCGGACGTCCTGCACATCGCCGACGTGGAACGACCGACGCGAGTCAATGCGGAGTTCCTCGTCAAGGTGGTGGCCGCAGGGGTCAACCCCATCGACGCCAAGTCGCGCTCCGGCGCCGGCGCCTCCGGTGCATTCGGTGAGTATCCGATCATCCTCGGCAACGACTTCAGCGGCATCGTCGTCGAGTCCTCGTACGACGCCCACCCGATCAAGCCGGGCGACGAGGTCTACGGCATGACCATGGTGCCCCGCTTCGGCGGCACCTACGCGGAGTACATCACCGTCCCCGCCACGTGCATCGCCCGCAAGCCGCGCTCGCTCGCGCACGTCGAGGCGGCCGGGGTCCCGCTCGCCGCCCTCACCGCGTGGGGCGCCGTCGTCGATGTCGCGAAGGCGCACGAGGGCCAGGTCATGCTCATCCACGCCGGCTCCGGCGGGGTCGGCCACTTCGCTATCCAGTTCGCCACCTTCTTCGGCGCGCGGGTGATCACCACCGGCTCCACGCGCAATTCGGGCTGGCTGCGCGAGCTCGGTGCGGCCGAGGTCATCGACTACTCCACGACGCGGTTCGAGGATGCCGTGCACAACGTCGACGTCGTGATCGACCTCATCGGCAACACCAAGGACGACACCGGCACCCGCTCCCTCGCCACCCTCAAGCCGGGCGGCCTACTGGTCAACGTCCCGACCGGAAGCTGGCCGACGCTCACGGCGGATGCCGCTGCCGCGGGCGTGCGCGCCTCCGGGTACCGCGTGCCCGCCGACGGCGCCACCCTCGCCGTGATCTCGCGGCTTCTCGAGTCCGGCGACGTGCGCGTCTACGTGGACCAGGTCTTCGACCTCGACCGGGCCGCCGAGGCGCACACCGCCCTCGAGACCGGCCACACCCGCGGAAAAATAGTGCTCAAGGTTTCCGACGGTTAATGTAACGTTTACGTAACAACCCGAAATCACTGCCTCTCACGGGCTCGACGAGAGGAACCCGCCATGGTCCCGTTCCGTCGTGTCGTGCAGGTGACGCTCACCCTCGCCGTCGTCGTCTCGCTCACCGCCATCGCACCGCCGCCCTCCGGCACCCGGATCATCGACAGCGCGATCCTCGCCGAGCACTACCCCGCGGCGCGCGTCCCCGCCTTCGTCGCCGTGCACCAGGGGCTCGCCGCGGAGGCCCTCAACCGCGACCCGGCCGTCGTCGCGGACTGGTGGCGGTCCCTCCCGGCGCGCGACCGGCTCCGGATGCCCGGGCAGATGCCCGACGTGATCGGCAACCTCGCCGGGGTGGACTACGCCTCCCGCGACCGCTCCAACCGCCTCGAGCTGGACCGCCAGCTGCAGGAGCTCGCCGCCCTCGCCGGCCACCGCCAGATGACCGATCTCGAGACTGGCCAGCTCGCCGCCCTGAGCGCGATCGAGAGCGCGCTCGCGTCCTCGTCGGTGCCGCGCTTCCTCGTGGAGCTGACCACCGATCAGCCGCCGCTCGCGGCGATCTCGATCGGCAACCTCGACACCGCGCGGCTCGTGACCTTCGCCGTGCCGGGCATGGGCACCTACACGACGGACATGCAGCTCTGGACCCGCGCGGCCAAGAACATCTACGACGCCCAGTCGGCGGCGGGCGCGATCGGCCAGGCCGTCGTCGCCTGGGTCGGGTACCGCACCCCGCCCGTGGGCATCGAGGCCACCCGTGACGCCTATGCGGATCGCGGCGCGGTGCTGCTCGAGCGCGACATCCTCGGGCTGCACGCCTCCCGCGCCGACGGCACGCAGCCGACCGTGAGCATCGTCGCGCACTCCTACGGCGCGACGACCGCCGCGAAGGCGCTCAAGTCCGACCTCGGGGTCCGGTCGTTCGTGATGCTCGGCTCGGCCGGCGTCGACACCTCTGTGCACTCCGCCGCCGGGCTGACCTCGGAGTTCGTCTTCAGCGGCGAGGCATCCGACGACCTGCAGGCCCGCTGGGGGCGAGTCGACCGGATCGATCCCGGCGAGCCCGGCTTCGGCGCGATGCACCTGGCTGTCGACGGTGATGCCGCAGCGGGTCTCCTGCCCGTGACCGGGCACGCTCCCATCGTCCACTCGCCGTGGAACGACGACCCCGCCTCGCCCGCCTGGACGAAGTACAAGGATGCCGACGTGCGCGCGCGGCTGTACGACAGCCACATGGCGTCGTACGGTTACTTCGACGTCGGCACCGAGTCCCTCGCGAACGTGGGCGCGGCGACGACTCCGCCTCGGGTGCGCGAACGCGGCTAGAGCGCGAGGAGCCTGACGAAGTCGTCCTCGTAGCGGTCGCCGACGAGGAACCGCTTCGTGCCGGCGAGCGCGAAGCCCTGCTTCTCGTAGAACCGGTTGGCGCGCGCGTTCTCCTCGTTGACCCCGAGCCACACGGAGACGGCGCCACGGTCGCGCGCGGACTCCACGGACGCGGCGACGAGCCGCCCGGCGAGTCCCCCGCCGTGGAAGCCCTCGCGCACGTAGACCTTGCTGAGCTCGGCGGTGGGGCGCGAGGTCACTGCGGCCGCGACATCCGGATCTGCCGGCTCGCCGAAGACGACCATCGTGTAGCCGACCGCGGCCCCGTCGACCTCGGCGATGAACAGGGCCCGTTCGGGGTCGGCCAGGTAACCGTCGAAGGAGGTTTCCGAGAGGTTGGCGGCGATGAACGCCGCGATCGCCTCGGGCTTCGTGTGCGGCGGGCACGCCAGCGGGAAGGTCTCGGCCGCGACCGCGGCCAGTTGCGCCGCGTCATCCGGCCCCGCCCGCCTGATCGAAAACGCAGGAGATTCGGCGCCCGGGACGTCGCTCGGTGCCGAAGCGGGCTCGTTCATGCAAGATCTCCTGCGTTTTCGAATCGGGAGCGGACGCAGAAAGGGGCCGACCGAAGTCGACCCCTTCCCGTCAGTGCGTGGTTACAGCGCGTTGACGTCGAGCGGGATGCCCGGGCCGAACGTCGTGGAGACCGTGCCCTTGGTGATGTAGCGGCCCTTGGACGAGCTGGGCTTCGAGCGGACGACCTCGTCGATCGCCGCCTTGATGTTCTCGCTCAGCTGGTCCTGCGAGAAGCCCGCCTTGCCGACCACGAAGTGGACGTTGGAGTGCTTGTCGACACGGAACTCGATCTTTCCGCCCTTGATGTCGGACACGGCCTTGCCGGTGTCCTGTGTCACGGTGCCGGTCTTCGGGTTGGGCATGAGGCCGCGGGGGCCGAGCACCTTTCCGAGACGGCCGACCTTGCCCATGAGCTCGGGGGTCGAGACCGCGGAGTCGAACGACGTGTAGCCGCCGGCGACCTTTTCGATGAGCTCGTCGCCACCGACCACGTCGGCGCCGGCCTCACGGGCGGCGTCGGCCTTCTCGGCGTTCGCGAAGACCAGGACGCGAGCGGTCTTGCCGGTGCCGTGGGGCAGGTTGACGGTGCCGCGCACCATCTGGTCCGCCTTGCGGGGGTCGACGCCGAGACGCATGACGACGTCCACGGTCTCGTCGAACTTCTTCTTGCTGGAGGTCTTCGCGATCTTGATCGCGGCCAGCGGGGCGTACAGCTCGTCCTTGTCGAACGTGTCTGCCGCCGCGCGGTACGTCTTGCTGCGCTGCATGTCTGGTTCTCTCGTTTCTTCAGTGCCAGGTGTGGTCAGGTGGGCCAGCGCGGCCCTGCCACGTGTTGCGGGAGGAAGATCAGTCGTTCGGGGTGGTGACACCCATCGAGCGGGCGGTGCCCTCGACGATCTTCATGGCGGCCTCGATGTCGTTGGCATTGAGGTCGGGGAGCTTGGTCGTGGCGATGTCACGCACCTGGTCGCGGGTCAGCTTGCCGACCTTGTCCTTGTGCGGCACGCCCGAGCCCTTGCTCAGACCGGCAGCCTTCTTGATCAGCTCGGCGGCCGGCGGGGTCTTGGTGATGAACGTGAACGAACGGTCCTCGTAGATGGTGATCTCGACGGGGATGACGTTGCCGCGCATCGACTCGGTCTGCGCGTTGTAGGCCTTGCAGAACTCCATGATGTTCACGCCGTGCG
>JAODAQ010000078.1 GCA_025463515.1 Rhodoglobus sp. | reverse complement strand
GTTCGCGCCGAGCAGGGCCCGCGCGCCGATCGAGACGCGCGTGGTGCCGCCCCCGCACAGGGTGCCCATGATGGACGCGCCGCCGCCGAAGTCCGCGCCGTCGCCCACGACCACGCCCAGCGAGATGCGGCCCTCGACCATGGAGGTGCCGAGCGTGCCGGCGTTGTAGTTGACGAAGCCCTCGTGCATGACCGTGGTGCCGGGGGCGAGGTGCGCGCCGAGGCGAACGCGGGAGGCGTCCGCGATGCGCACCCGCTCGGGGGAGACGTAGTCGAGCAGCCGGGGGAACTTGTCGATGCCGGTCGCGGCGATCCCCGCGCGCTGGAGCTGCGGGCGGAGGCGCGTGAAGTCGTCGGGGTGCACGGGGCCGGCATTGGTCCACACCACGATCGGCAGGTGCGCGAAGATGCCGTCCAGGTTGACCGTGTTGGGGGCGGCGAGCAGGTGGCTCAGGAGGTGGAGGCGCAGGTAGGCGTCCGAGGTGGAGGAGACCGCGGCATCCAGGTCGATCTCGATGGCGACGAAGTCGAGGGAGACGTTGCGGCGCTCATCGGCGCCCTCGAGGTCCTCGAACTCGGTCGGCGCGATGTGCGGGTCGACCCCGGCGGGGATGCCGCCGAGCTGCGGGCTCGGGTACCAGGTGTCGAGTACGGTTCCGTCCCCGGCGACGGTGGCGAGACCGTAACCCCATGCAGCGCGCGATGTCATATCGACAAGAGTACTTAAGCTGTTCACATGCCTGCGCTCGATCTGTCTGCCTCGTCCGTCGAACTCACCCGCCAGCTGTGCGACATCGAGTCGGTCTCGGGCAACGAGCGCGGTATCGCCGATGCCATCGAGGCGGCGCTCGCCGGGCTCGCGCACCTGGAGCTCACGCGGGACGGCGACGCCATCGTCGCCCGCACGACCCTGGGCCGCGACCGGCGCGTGGTCATCGCCGGGCACATCGACACCGTGCCCGTGAACAACAACCTGCCGGTCCGCGAGGAGGACGGCTACCTGGTGGGCCGCGGCACCGTCGACATGAAGGGCGGCGTGGCGGTCGCGCTCAAGCTCGCGGCCGAGCTCGTGGATCCGCCCGTCGACGTGACCTGGATCTGGTACGACCACGAGGAGGTCGACAGCGCTCTCAACGGGCTCGGGCGGCTCGCGGCATCCCGGCCCGACCTGCTGGCCGGCGACTTCGCGATCCTCGGCGAGCCGACCAGTGCGACGATCGAGGGCGGGTGCAACGGCACGGCCCGCGCCGACATCCGGCTGCACGGCGTGCGCGCGCACAGCGCTCGAGCCTGGGTCGGGCACAACGCCATCCACGACGCCGCGCCCGTGCTCGCGATCCTCAGCGACTACGTGCCCGCCGAGCTCGAGGTCGACGGCCTCGTGTACCGGGAGGGGCTCAACGCCGTGGGCATCAGCGGCGGCGTCGCGGGCAACGTCATCCCGGACGAGGCAGTCGTCAGCGTCAACTACCGCTTCGCCCCGAGCCGCTCGGCCGACGACGCGGTCGCGCACCTGCGCGACGTGTTCGCGGGGTTCGACATCGAGATCACCGACATCGCCGAGGGCGCGCGGCCCGGGCTCGACGCCCCACTCGCACGGGACTTCCTCGCCGCGGTCGGCGGGGTGGCCAGCCCCAAGTACGGCTGGACGGATGTCGCGCGGTTCTCCGCCCTCGGCATCCCGGCAGTCAACTACGGGCCGGGGGACCCGCTCAGGGCGCACGCGGACGACGAGCGCGTCGCGGTCGAGGAGATCGTGGAGTGCGAGCGGGGGCTGCGGGCGTGGCTGACGGGCTCGTAGCGCTCAAGGTCCGCTACCGGCTGACGCCGTGGTGGGCCAAGGTGATCGTGGTCTTCGTGCTGTCGCGCGTCGTCACCACCGCGATCATGCTGAACTTCGCGGCGCGCCAGCAGGACAACTCCTGGACGCCAGCGAGCCCCGGCTACGCGGACTTCGCCTCGATCTGGGACGGCCACTGGTACTACATCATCTCCGCGGTGGGCTACCCCTCGGAGCTCCCGCTCACCGCCGACGGCCACGTCGCCGAGAGCGCCTGGGCGTTCATGCCCGCGTTCCCGGCCGTGGTCCGGGTGCTCATGCTCGTGACGGGGCTCGACTTCCCGGTGCTCGCCGTCTTCGTGTCGGTCGCCTGCGCACTCGGCGCCGCCCTCGTGCTCTACCGGCTCATGCACCTCGTGATGCCGGGCAGCGCCGCGCTGTTCGCGGTGGTGCTGTTCTGCGTCGCGCCGCTCTCGCCGATCCTGCAGGTCTCGTACGCCGAGTCGATGCACCTGCTGCTGCTGGCCGCCGCCCTCTACCTGCTGCTCGAGCGGCGGTACCTCATGCTCCTGCCCGTGATCGCGGTGATGTCCCTCACGCGGCCGAGCGGGCTCGCGTTCGCGCTCATGCTCGCGCTGCACGTCGGGTACCGGTTCGTTCGCCGGAACCGGGAGGAGTTCCCGGTGCGGGAGCGCGTGACATCCGTGCTCGCCGCCTTCTTCAGCGGGTTCATGGGGCTCGCCTGGCTGCTCATCGCCTGGGCGATCACGGGGTCGCTCACGGCGTACACCGACACGGAGCTCGCCTGGCGGTCCGCGTACATCGGGTACCAGGACCTCGTGCCCTTCACGCCCTGGTTCAAGGCCGCCGAGTTCTGGGCGGGGCAGTGGGGGATTCCGCTGCCGCTGCTGGTCGCCATCCTCGTGCTCGTCGTGCTGGGCTTCTTCGCGGCACTGTTCACGCCGTGGGCGAAGCGGCTCGGCGTCGACCTGCGGCTGTGGATCGCCTCCTACGCGCTGTACCTGCTCGCCGTGTTCTTCCCGCAGTCGAGCACGTTCCGGCTGCTCGTGCCGCTGTTCCCGGCGCTCGGGGCCTTCGCCCTGCCGCGCTCGCCCTGGTACCGCATCGGGCTCGTGGCGCTGTGCATCGCCGGCCAGGTCGCGTGGGTGAACATGGCCTGGTGGGTGGACGGATACGACTGGACGCCCCCGTAACTAGGGCGGGCATTTCGTGCGCGTTTTCGGGATACGCGGCCGATGAACGATAATGGTGAAGTATCCGTGTGAAAGGGGAACGCTCATGGCAGCCATGAAACCGAGGACCGGTGACGGGCCAATGGAGGCTGTCAAGGAAGGTCGCCTCATCATCGTTCGCGTCCCGCTCGAGGGCGGTGGACGCCTCGTGGTGTCAGTGAACGACGCCGAGGCCAAGGAACTGCACGACGCTCTTGCGGGAGTCGTCGCGACCGCCTAGCGGTTGGCCTTTCTTCAGTCAGTCAGTTTCGTCATCTGCAGGAGTCCGTCTCCTACCGGTGACAGTGCGGTGAGCACGGCGTCGGAACTCGCGATCTCCCTGAGGAGCATCCGGAACCCGGCGACCGTGTCATCGCGCACTGCGGGATCCGCTACCCGCCCCCGCCACAGCGCGTGCGCGACGATGACCGTCCCGCCCCGTCGCGCAAGGCGTAGCCCGTGCTCGACGTACTCGATGACGTTGCCCGGGTCGGCGTCGATGAAGACCAGGTCGTAGCTGCCCTCGTTCATGCGGGGCAGTACGTCTTCAGCTCGACCGCCGATGAGCCGGATGCGGTTTGCCGCCACTCCGGCGTCGGTGAAGGCCTTGCGCGCCACCGTCTGGAAGTCGATCTCCTTGTCGATGGTGGTGAGGACCGCCTCGGGCACGCCGCTCAGCAGCCACAGCCCGCTCACGCCCAGCCCGGTGCCGACCTCGATGATGTTCGCCGGGCTGGTGGCCGCGGCGAGCACTGCGAGCTGGGCGCCCATCGAGGGCGTGATGGGCTCGACGCCGACCTCGAGGGAGTGCTGGCGCATGAGCGCGATGTCGGGGCGCTCGACGATGAACTCCTCGGCGAACTTCCCGCTCAACAGCTTGTCTGGCACGACGCAACTCTAGGCGGACGCGCGGGGTGCGGCGGGTATCCTGAGCGAGTGTCCTTTGGCCTGACGTTCGACAAGCTCCTGATCATCGGGATCATCGCTGTCTTCCTGCTCGGGCCCGAGCGCCTCCCGTACTACGCCTCGCAGCTCGCCCGGCTCGTGAAGTCCGCCCGCACCATGGCCAACGGCGCCAAGGAGCGCATGCGCGAGGAGATGGGCCCCGACTTCGACGACATCGACTGGAAGAGGCTCGACCCGCGCCAGTACGACCCGCGCCGCATCATCCGGGAGGCCCTGCTCGAGGACGAGCCGGAGCAGCCGGTGGTCAAGCCCGCGCGGGAGTCCGCGTACGCGCAGCGGCAGCGGTTCCTCAAAGAGGGCAGGCCGGCGCCGTACGACGCCGAGAGCACCTAGCGGCGGCGGATCGTTTTAAGCGCCTTCAGCATCGCGATCATCACGCCGGAGAGGCGCGCCCACTCGGGCCCGGTGCGGGGGAGGGTGAGGATGCCCGTCGCCTCGGCCACGGTGCGCGCCTCGACGTAGCGGAGGATGCCCTCCGGCCCGTTCCGGCGGCCGAGGCCCGACTGCTTCATGCCGCCCTGCGGGGCGTCGACGCTGCCGAAGGACGCGCGGTAGCCCTCGTTGATGTTCACGCTTCCCGCGTCGAGGCGGTCTGCCACGCGGCGGGCGCGGGCGATCGACCCGCTGAACACGGAGGCGTTGAGCCCGAACTCGGAGGCGTTGGCCGCCGCGATCGCCTCCTCCTCGCTGTCGACGACCGTGATCGCGACGACGGGGCCGAAGGTCTCGTTGGCGAAGCACTCCATCGACTCGGTGATGTTCGCGAGCACCGTGGGCTCGAAGAAGAACGGGCCGAGGTCGGGGCGGGCGCGCCCGCCGGCGAGGACAGTCGCGCCCTTCTTCACGGCGTCGTCGACGTGCTTCTGCACGCGCTCGAGCTGGGCAGCGGAGGTGAGGGAGCCGACATCCGTCGTGTAGTCGAGTGCCGGGCCCTGGCTGAGCGCCTGCGTGCGCGAGACGAAGGCCGCAGTGAACTCGTCGGCGACCGAGCGCGCGACGTAGATGCGCTCGATCGAGACGCACAGCTGGCCCATCGAGGAGAACACCGAGTACACGGCGTTGGCTGCGGCGGTCGCGGGCTTGACGTCGTCGAGCACGATGAGCGGGTTCTTGCCGCCGAGCTCGAGGGAGGCGCCCGTGAGCGTCGACATGGCGCGCTCGCCGACCCGGATGCCCGTGGCGCTGGACCCCGTGAAGGCGACATAGTCCGCCGCGTCGACGACGGCGTTGCCCACGGTATTGCCGTCGCCTGCCACGACCGCCCACAGGGCGGCGGGGACTCCGGCCTCGATGAACGCGCGCCGGGAGGACAGGATCGAGAGGACGCCCTGGTTATCGGCCTTCTGCACGACGGCGTTGCCCGCGGCGAGTGCGGGCACGACATCCATGATCGACAGCGCGATCGGATAGTTCCACGGCGTGACGATGCCGATGACGCCCTTCGGCTTATAGCCCACGCGGGTGCGCACGACGGTAGGGATGCCCGCGCGGCGGTATCGCGTGCGCAGCACCGAGCGCGCAGAGACGGCGTAGTAGCGGGTCACCGACGCGCTCTGGAAGACCTCCTCGAAGGCCTGCCCCCGGGTCTTGCCGGACTCGGTCTGCAGGATGTCGAGCAGCTCCTCCCGGCGCTCGAGCAGGAGGTCGTGAGCCTTGAGCAGTACAGCGCGGCGGTGGGCGAAGCCTGCCTCGCGCCAGGACTTCTGGGCGATGCGGGCGGCGGCCGCGGCATCCGTGACGTCCTCTGCGGAGCTGATGGGCAGGTCGTGCAGCACCTCGCCGGTGAAGGGGGCGATGACCGGGACGGTCTTGCGCGTCGAAGTGCTGAGATCGGCCACGAGGCCGCTGACGAGGGGAGCGGTAAGCGTCGTTGCCATGGGGCGAGTTTATGTCGATATGCTCGCGGAATGGAGAGCGTTCTCACCCGGAAGACCATCGCCACCTACGCTGTCGGATCCGTCGGAACGGGGGGATTCGGCACGCTTCCCGGGCTGGTGCTCCTGGCGTACATGACCGACAACCTCGGCATCGCCGCCGCCGCAGCCGGGGCGCTCATCACCGTCGCCAAGGTGTGGGACGTGATCATCGATCCGGTGATCGGTGCGCGCAGTGACCGGAGCCTCGCTCTGCGGGGCTCGCGCCGGCCGGCCATGGTGCTCGGAGCGCTCGCGCTGCCGGTGTTCTTCGTGCTCACCTTCGCCGTGCCCGCCGGGATCGGGCCCGTCGCCTCGGGGGTGTGGGTGCTGCTCGCGTTCGTGCTCACGGCGACCGCCTTCTCGCTCTTCCAGGTGCCGTACATCGCGCTGCCCGCCGAGCTCACCGACGAGTACCACGCGCGCACGAAGCTCATCTCGGCGCGCGTGGTCGTGCTCACGCTCGCGATCCTACTGTTCGGGGCCGGCGCGCCGGAGATCCAGAAGGCGTTCCCGAACGCGTACACGGGCTACCTCGTCATGGCGGTCGTCGCGGGCCTCGTGATCGGCGCCGGCCTGCTCATCTCGTCGTTCGTCGCGCGACGGCGCGAGCCCACCACGGCCGAGCCGTTCTCGATCATCGACAACTACCGCGTGGGGTTCGCCGCCCTGCGCCGCAGCCAGCCGTTCCGGTCGCTGCTGGCGACGTTCCTGCTCCAGGGCCTCGCGACGGGGCTCATGCTCGCGGGGGCCGTCTACCTCGCGAACCACGTCATCCACGCCGACGGTGTCACGTTCATCTTCGTGTCGCTCGTCGCGCCCGCGATCCTGTTCGCGCCGGTGTGGGCCGTCATCTCCCGCCGCCTCGGGAAGGAGCGCACGTTCGTGATCGCCTCCGCCCTGTTCGGGGTCGCCGCCCTGTCGATGGTCCTGCTCCTCTGGTTCCCGGGCTTCTGGGTGTACGCGCCGATCGCCCTCGCCGGTATCGGCTACGCGGGCATGCAGTCGCTGCCGCTGTCGATGCTCCCCGACGTCATCTCGCACGACGCGGAGCGGCACGGGCAGGGGGCCGCCGGGTCCTTCGGCGGCGTGTGGACCGCAGGCGAGACAACAGGGATCGCCCTCGGCACCACGGTGCTCGGCATCGTGCTCAGCGCATCGGGCTACATCGAGTCCGTCGGGGGAGTGCAGGTCGCGCAGCCCGCCTCGGCGGTCGCCGGCATCGCGCTCAGCTTCAGCATCGTGCCCGCGGTCATCATCGCCCTCTCGCTCGTGACGTTCGCGCGCTACCCCCTCCGGAAGGCAGACATCGATGCAGTTCTCTGAGCAGCCCGCGGACATCCTCGCCCGGCTCGAGGAGCTGCGCGCGGCGGATGCCCCCACCCACGGCGGCCACGTGCTGTCATACGTGTACGACTCGGGACTGGCCGAGCTCGACGAGCTCGCGGCGGCGGCGATCCGGGCGGTGCAGCCCGTGAACGGGCTGGACCCGACGACGTTCACCTCGGTGGCCGTCATGGAGGGCGAGGTCGTGGGCTTCGCGCGGGAGCTGCTCGGCGGCGACTCGGAGGTCGTCGGCAGCGTGACCACCGGCGGCACCGAGAGCTGCCTGCTCGCGGTCAAGACGGCACGGGACCTGTGGGCCTCGACAGGCTCGACGACCGAACGGCCCCGGCTGCTCGCCCCGGTCACCGTGCACGCCGCCTTCCAGAAGGCCGCGCACTACTTCGGGCTGACGCTCGACCTCGTGCCGGTCGGCCCCGACGGCCGCGTGGACGCCGACACCCTCATCGCCCGCCTGGGCCCGGATGTCGCGCTCGTGGTCGTCTCCGCGCCGAGCTACCCGCACGCGGCCCTCGACCCGATCGAGGCCGTGGCCGCGGCAGCCGCGGAGCGGGGCATCCCCTGCCACGTCGACGCGTGCATCGGCGGCTGGGTGCTCCCGTTCTGGAGCGGGCTTCCCGCGTGGGACTTCCGCGTGCCGGGGGTCACGAGCATCAGCGCCGACCTCCACAAGTTCGGCTACGCGCCGAAGGGGGTCTCGGTGCTCCTGCAGCGCGGTCGCGACCGGCAGCGCGCACAGTTCTTCGCCACCACCCAGTGGCCGGGGTATCCGGTCGTCAACCCGACGATGCTCGGCTCGAAGTCGGCGGGGGCGCTCGCCGCGGGCTGGGCGATCACGCACGCCCTCGGCCGCGACGGGCTCGCCGCGCTCGCCGAGTCGTGCGAGCGGTCGACCCGCGCCCTCATCGAGCTGGTCGGGTCGATCGAGGGCCTGCGGGTCGTCGGGTCGCCGGTCGGGCCGCTTCTGGCGGTCGCCACGGATGCCGCGGCCCCCGCCGACCGCCAGGTCGACCCGCACCACTGGGCGGACCAGGTGCGCGCCCACGGCTGGCTCCTGCAGCTGCAGCCGGGGCTCGCGCAGTCTGACGGCTCGGTGCTCCCGCACACGACCCACCTCACGATCACGCCCGTGACCGAGGGAGTTCTCCCGGAGCTGTCCGCGGCGCTCGTCGCGGCGGCGGACGAGGTGCGCGGCGTGCCGGCGGTCTCGGCCGCCGACGTGCTCGGTGCGCTGCCCGGGCTTCCGGACGGGCCGCTCGACTCGGAGACCGCCTACGCACTACTCGCGGGCCTGGGGCTCGGCACCGGCGAGGGCGCTCTGCCCGAGCGGATGGCGCCGGTGCTCGCCCTCGTCGGAGCGCTGCCCGCACCGCTCACGGAGCGGCTGCTCACGGAGCTCATCGCGCGGGTCGTGGAGCCGCGGGTCGAGTAGTGCGCTCCAGCGCGCGTATCGAAACCGGTCGCCATCGCCGATCGTGCTCGATACGGCCGCGGGCGGCCTGCTCAGCCGGCATGATCGCTCTCGAAACGAGAAGCCTCGGTGCGCAGCGCCTCGACGACGACGCGCACCGACGGCCGCTCCGCCCGGTCGGGCCGCAGGAGCGCCGAGATGAGCCGCGACGCCCGCACGCCGACGAGGGGCCGCGTGATGAGCCCGTTCTCGCGGTCGCGCGTCGTGAACCGCGGCAGGATGCCGATGCCGTGGCCGGCGGCAACGAGCGACTCCACGATCCCGTTGTCGGCGAACCGCTGGATCACGTGCGCCGGGGTGCCGTTGGCCGCCTCGATCCCGCGCAGGATGCGGTCGAACGGGAGGCCCTGCGGGGTGCCGATCCAGGTCTCGTCGACGAGGTCGGCGGGGGTGAGCGACGCCTTCGCGCCGAGGGGGTGGCCCTCGGGCATGGCGATGTCGAGCGGCTCGCGCATGAGCGGCACCACGGTGAGCCCCCGCTCGGACCAGCCGGGCAGCACTCCCGGCGCGTCGGCGACCACCACGTCGTAGTCGGCGGTGAGGTCGGCGATGTCCGTCACGTGCGAGTCGAGGTCGCCCGCGTGCAGCACGAGGCCGGGCATCCCGTCGATCGCGGTCAGGAGTCCGGGCAGCAGCATCTGCCCGCCCGTGGGGAAGATCGTGAGCGTCACCTCGCCGCGCGGCTGGGAGCGGAAGTCCTCCCACAGGGCCTCCGCGCGCTCGATGGCGGTCGCGACGTCGGCGGCGGTGCGGGCGAGGGCGCGGCCCGCCGAGGTGAGCTGGATGCCGCGGCCCGACCGCTCCGTGAGGGGAACGCCGGCCTCCCGCTCAAGGATCTTCAGCTGCTGCGAGACGGCCGATGCCGTGCGGCGGGTGGCCTGCGCGACCGCCGTGATACTCCCGCGGTCGGCGAGCTCGCGGAGGAGCTCGAGACGGCGAATGTCCATGTAGGCAGACTACACAGTCACCTAAGTTTTATGTTCTTGTTCTACATGGTTGACGCAGCCAGAATTGAGTCATGTCAATCGATCTCGTCATCCTCACGGCCCTGGCCGTCGCGGGAGTCGCCGCCTCCGTCGCCGCCGTTGTGCGCGACGGATACCGCCGCATCCCGACCCGCCGCTCCTAACCCGAGCCACCGCGCTGCCCGTCGGTAGCCGGTCACGCCACGCCCCGCTCACCCGAGTGGGGCGTTCTGCGTTAAGCGCGCAGCCGCGGGTCCGACTCCTGCGGGCTCGGTGCGCGGCTGATCGGCCAGACCCCGCGATGGCGCATCACCACGGTGAGCGTGGCGGCGAGGGCGAGGAAGAGCGCAAGAGCGCCGCCGAGCACCGACATCGTGATCGCGCGGCCGGTTCCCCCGACGAAGGCCGGGTCGAACCACGGGGCGATGGCGAAGACCGTCCACAGGACTGCGAGCCCGTAGTAGAGCGCTGGCATCCGCACCTCGAAGAAGCGCGACCAGCCGGTTCTGGAGACTGTCGATGTATCCATACTTCGACGCTACGCCTGCGCGCCGATATACGGGCGCCGCCTCTCAGGTGACGCTCAGGCCCAGTTTCCGGCCGGAGAGCCCGCGGGCGCGGCTGGCGAGTGCCGCGGCGACGGCGGTGATGGCGGTGGCGGCAGGGTCGTCCGGATGCCCGAGCACGACTGGCTCGCCGGAGTCGCCGCCCTCGCGCAGGGCGAGGCTCAGCGGGATGGAGGCCAGGAGCGGGACGTCGAGGCGAGCCGCGGCATCCGTGCCCCCGCCCTCGCCGAACAGGTTCAGGACCGTGCCGTCGGGCTGGGGGAGCCCCGCCATGTTCTCGATGACGCCGATGACCGTCTGGCCGGTCTGGCGCGCGACGAGTGCACTGCGCTCCGCGACCTCGGCGGCGGCGGCCTGGGGCGTGGTCACGACGATGACCTCGGCCTGCGGGAGGAGCTGGCCGAGCGAGATCGCGATGTCGCCCGTGCCGGGCGGCAGGTCGAGCAGGAGCACGTCGAGGTCGCCGAAGAACACGTCGGTGAGGAACTGCTGCAGGGTGCGGTGCAGCATCGGGCCGCGCCACGAGACCGCGGTATTGCCCTCCACGAACATGCCGATCGAGATGACCTTCACGCCGTGCGCGACCGGCGGCAGGATCATCTCGTCGACCTGCGTGGGCTTCGCGCCCGCGACGCCGAGCAGGCCCGGGATCGAGAAGCCGAACACGTCCGCGTCCACGATGCCCACCCGCAGCCCGCGGGCCGCGAGTGCGACACCGAGGTTCGCGGTCAGCGTCGACTTGCCGACGCCGCCCTTGCCGCTGGAGATCGCGTAGATGCGGGTGAGGGAGTCCGGGCCGAACTGCAGGGTCTTGGGCCGGCCGCCGCGCAGCTTCTCGGTGAGGGCGGCGCGCTCCTCGCGGGACATCACCGTCACGTTCACGTGCACCGCGCTCACGACGGTCAGGGCCGCCTCGCGCACGTCGCGCTCGATCGTGTCCGCGGCGGGGCAGCCCACGATCGTGAGTTTCAGGTCGATCGTCGCGAGGTCGTCGGCGACCGAGACGCCGCCGATCATGTCCAGCTCGGTGATGGGCCGGCGAATCTCGGGATCGATGACGCGGGCGAGTGCTGCCAGTACCTCAGAGTTCGACAAGCTCAATCCGCCTTGGATTCCTTGTCGAGCTCTTCGAGCAGAGACCTCAGCTCGGCGCGGATGAAGTCCTTGCTCGCCAGGTCCTGCATCGCGAGGCGCAGGGCCACGACCTCGCGCGCGAGGTACTCGGTGTCGTTGAGGTTGCGCTCGGCGCGCTGGCGGTCCTGCTCGATCTGCACGCGGTCGCGGTCGTCCTGCCGGTTCTGCGCGAGCAGGATGAGCGGGGCGGCGTACGAGGCCTGCAGCGAGAGGATGAGTGTGAGGGCGGTGAATCCGATCTCCGCCGAGTCGAAGCGGATGCCCTCCGGCGCGAGTGTGTTGTAGAGCATCCACAGCACGACGAAGATCGACAGCCCGAACAGGAACCAGGGCGTGCCCATGCCGCGCGCGATCGCCTCGGTGAAGCGGCCGAAGCGGTCGTTGCTCTGGAAGATCCGCGCCGGCTGGCGCAGCCCGCGGGGTGAGTCGAGGCGCGCCTCAGTGCGTGCGGTGCGGTTGTTAGCGCGTGCCACGGGATGTCCTCCTCACCGGGATCGTCGAAGTGTTGGTACTGGGGGTTTCGTCGTTCGTACTTCGCCAGTCGTCCGGCAGCAGATAGTCGAGGACATCGTCAATGGTCACCACCCCGACGAGGCGGTGGTTCTCGTCGACGACGGGAACCGAGACGAGGTTGTAGCTGGCCAGGATGCGCGACACCTCGGCCGCGCTCGTGCCCGAGTGCACCGGCTCGAGCGTCGAGTCGATGAGCGCCCCGAGGCGCTCGTTGGGCGGGTAGCGCAGCATGCGCTGGAAGTGCACCATGCCGAGGAACCGCCCGGTCGGCGGCTCATAGGGCGGCAGGGTCACGCAGATCGCGGCACCGAGGGCCGGGGCGAGCTCGTGGCGGCGGATGAGGGCGAGGCCCTCGGCGACCGTGGCATCCGCGGAGACGATGATCGGCTCGGTGGTCATGAGGCCGCCCGCCGTGTCCGGGGCGTAGGAGAGCAGGAAGCGCACGTCCTCCGCCTCCTCCGGCTCCATGAGGTCGAGAAGTGTCTCGCCGCGCTCGTCGCTCAGGTGCGCGATGAGGTCGGCAGCGTCATCCGGCTGCATCTGGTCGAGCACGTCCGCTGCACGGTCGTCGTCGAGCTGGTTGAGGATGTCGACCTGCTCGGTCTCGGGCATCTCCTCGAGCACGTCGGCGAGGCGGTCGTCGCTGAGCTCCTCCGCCACCTCGAGCATGCGCTGCTCGGGCAGGTCGAGCATCGCGTTGGCGAGGTCGGCGGGGAGCATGTCGGCATAGCTCGCGACGAGCTGGGTGGCCGACTGGGATTCCCCGGGGGACTGCTTCTCGATGAGCTCCGACCACGCGGCGAAGAGCGTGGCGCCCTTCTGGAAGAGCGCGGCGTTCGCCTTGGGGCGGCGCAGGAAGGCCTGGGTGACCTCCCACTCGCCGAGCGCGGTCTCCTCGAGGGCGACATCCTCGATGTTCGCCTCGCCGGAGCCGTCGCGCAGGCGCACCGTGCGCCCCAGCAGCTCGGCCATGACGCGCACCTCGCCGCCGCGCTGCTCGTAGCGGCGCAGGTTGATGAGGCCGGTCGTGATGATCTGACCGGAGCCGATGCTCGTCACGCGGCCGATCGAGAGGAAGACGCGGCGCTTGCCGGGGACCTCGAGCACGAAGCCCACCACGCGCGGGCCGCCGGTGGTGCGGTAGACGACGAGCACGTCGCGGACCTTGCCGACACGGTCGCCGTTGGGGTCGAAAACGGAGCACCCGACCAGACGGGCGGCGAATACTCTCGTCGTGCTCACGCGTTCGAGTTTACTCAGGCTGGCCTACCCCCGCGGCTAAGCTGGGGCTCGTGACCAATCCCAGCGCGTTCGGCCGTCGTGGCACCGTCCTCCCGTCCATCCCGAAGGGCGACGTCCTCGGGACGTACGACACCTACCTCGAGGCGCAGGGCGTCGTCGACCGGCTCGCCAAGGCCGACTTCGAGGTCGCCAAGCTCTCGATCGTCGGCAACGACCTCAAGACGGTGGAGCGCGTCACCGGCAAGCTCACGAACGGCCGCGCCGCACTCGCGGGCGCGGCATCCGGAGCCTGGCTCGGCCTGTTCTTCGGGCTGGTACTCACGATCTTCACGCCGCCCACCCCGCAGGCCTTCGGGTTCGTCGGCGCCGCGGTGCTGATCGGCGCCGGTTTCGGCGTGATCTTCGGCCTCGTCACCTACGCGATCAACCGCCGCCGCCGTGACTTCACCTCGACGCACCAGGTGCTCGCGTCGAACTACCAGATCATCATCGACCCCGAGCTCACGGCGAAGGCCCAGCAGACACTGCAGCAGCACCCGGCGGAGTAGCCGGCGCGAGGCAGTCTCTTCTGACGCGTTTCCGTCCCTGGCGCGCAAACGCTCCCCTTTCGCGGCCGAGCGACAGGCTGTCCTACACACGGTGAGCAGCTCGCAACAAGGGGTCGAGTCCTCCCGGCACGGCGGCTAGCGTGAGGGCATGAGCAACATCGACGTTGTCGGCGAGTTCTACGCCGCGTTCGACGCGCAGGATGCCGCGGCGGCAGATCGGCTGACCGCCGAGACCTTCCACTTCACGAGCCCGCAGGACGATCACATCGGCAAGGCCGAGTGGTTCCGCCGTTGCTTCCCGACGCGAGACCACTTCGCGAGCCGCGCGCTGCTCGCCATCGAGGACCTCGGCGGGGCTGACGTGCTGCTGTACTACGAGTACGAGCTCGTGTCGGGCGAGCGGTACCGCAACGCGGAGGTGCTCACCGTGCGCGACGGACAGGTGGTCGAGTCGCGCGTGTTCTTCGGCGGGCTAGAGCGCTAGCCAGGCCTCGACCTCGTCAGCGGTGCGCGGGATGCCCGCCGACAGGTTCTCCGCGCCGGACTCGGTCACGAGGATGTTGTCCTCGATGCGCACGCCGATGCCGCGGTACTCCTCGGGGACGGACAGGTCGTCCGGCTGGAAGTACAGGCCCGGCTCGATCGTGAACACCATGCCGGGCTCGAGCACGCCCTCGAGGTAGAGCTCGCGGCGAGCGGCGGCGCAGTCGTGGACGTCGATACCCAAGTGGTGGGAGGTGCCGTGGACCATGTAGCGGCGGTGGTACTGCTGGTCGGGCTCGAGGGACTCCTCGGCGCTCACCGGCAGGAAGCCCCACTCGGCGGTCTTGGCGGCGATGACCTTCATCGCGGCAGCGTGGATCTCGCGGAACTTGATGCCCGGCTTGACGATGGCGAATGCAGCATCCGCTGCCTCGCGCACGGCCTCGTAGACGCGGCGCTGCACCTCGGTGAACGCGCCGTTGACCGGCAGCGTGCGGGTGATGTCGGCCGTGTAGTAGCTGTCGAGCTCGATGCCCGCGTCGATCAGGATCAGGTCGCCGGGGACGACCGGGCCGTCGTTGCGCGTCCAGTGCAGGATGCAGGCGTGGGGGCCGGATGCCGCGATCGTGTCGTACCCTACGGTGTTGCCCTCGGCCCGGGCGCGACGGTTGAAGGTGCCCTCGACCAGGCGCTCGCCGCGCGAGTGGGCGGTGATCTCGGCGAGGTCGCCGATGACGTCGTCGAAGCCGAGCCTCGTGGCATCCACCGCAGCTCGCATCTCGGCGATCTCGAAGGCGTCCTTCACCAATCGCAGCTCGCTCAGGTCTCGCGCCAGCTCGGTGTCGCCATCGTTCTCCAACGACTCGGAGTCGGCGGTGAGCAGGCGGCGGCCGTCCACCTGGTCGGTGATGTCGCGGTCGGCGTCGCGCACGACGAGGGTGTCGGCATCGACGGCGTCGAGCACTGCCGAGAAGTCGGCGAGCCCGGCGGTGGCGAGCCCGAGGTCGGCGGCGACGTGCGCGAGGGAGGGGCGGGCGCCGATCCAGAACTCGCCGATCTCGGGGTTCGCGTAGAACTCGTCGGAGTCGCGGCCGGCGGGCTCGCGGAAGTAGAGGGTGGCGACGTGGCCGTCGGCCGTGGGCTCCAGTACGAGGACGCTGCCGGGGACGGAGTCGGAGCCCCAGCCGGTCAGGTGCGAGAACGCGGAGTGCGCGCGGTAGGCGTAGTCGGTGTCGTTGGAGCGGACCTTCGCCGCGCCCGCGGGGAGGATGAGGCGCTTGCCGGGGTGCATCGCGGAGACCTTCGCGCGTCGCTCGGCCGCGAAGGCGGCGTGGTCGCGCGGGGTCGGGAGGGCATCCGGGCGGTCTGCCCACTGCGAGGAGATGTACTGCGCGAACGTCTCCGACACGGGGGTTGTCGATCGGTTGGACGTGGCACGGGGAGCGGTCTTGTCAGCCATGCCTCTATTGTCACCCGGCGGGGCTGAGCTGCGCGAGGACCGGGCGGTGGTCGCTGCTGTAGCCGTCGTGCGACTGGATGACGCGGAAGCCGGTCACGCTCCAGTTGGGCGTGTTCATCACGTGGTCGATGGGGGCGCCCAGCAGGGCGGGAAGAGCCGCCGGCCAGGTGCCGACCGCGGCGTTGCCGGTGGCATCCGCGGCATCTGCGCAGTCGCCGATCGCGGCGCCCGCCGAAGTGGCGAGGCCGGAGTAGTGGTCGAGAGTCGAGTTGAAGTCGCCGGCCATGATCACGTTGTCGGTGCCGCACGCGCCCTTGAGCCACTGGAGGTCGTCGCGCCAGTGCTGCATCTCGCCCGGGATCGGAGCAACCGCGTGCACGGCCACGATGGTCGGGCCCGTGCCGTCGATCGGCGTCGCGACCACGGTCGGGAGCACGGAGGTCGTCACCGCGGTCTCGTCGGCCTCGTACTCGCCGAGGTCCACGCTGATCAGAAGCGTCGTCGACCGGGCCTTCGAGATCTCGTCGTAGGCGGACGTGAACAGGGCCATGGGCTTGCCGGCCTCGTTCATGAGCTCCGCGACCTCGAGCCCGGTCGCGCGAGTGGTCTCGGGCAGCACGACCACCTCGGCGCCCGTGTCGAGGGCGAGTTGCGCGATGACGTCGGAGCCGGGGGCATCGCCGAGCGTGTTCCAGCTGAGCACGGTGATGTCGTCGTCGGTGGTCGACTCGAAGCCGGGGTTTCCGAAGCCCCGCGTCGAGAGGACGGCGGCCGTCACGAGCACGAACGCGAGCATCGCAATGGCGAGGGATGCCGCAAACCGCCGTGCCCCGGCCGAGATGAGCGCGGCGAGGGTGAGGGCGACGACGAGCACCAGTGCAACGGCCGCCGCGAGCCCGCGCAGGGACACCACCTGGGCGACCACGGGCGCGTTCGCGAGCCCGAAGACCTGCGGCCACAGCGCGACGACCAGGGCAGCCGCCACGACGACGATCACGACGGCGGCGAGGAATCTGCGAAACATGGTTGGCCGAGCCTACCCCGGTGGTCAGCGCAATAAGCTGGACGGATGCCCGACGGCCCCATCGACCTGCACACGCACAGCAGCGTCTCCGACGGCACCGAGACGCCGACGCAGCTCATCCGGGCCGCGGTCGCTGCCGGGCTCTCCGCGGTGGCGATCACCGACCACGACTCGACGGCCGGCTGGCAGGAGGCGTTCACCGCGGCAGCGGGGACGGGGCTCACGGTCATCCCGGGCATGGAGCTCAGCACCAATTACGGGCCGGCCAGCGTGCACGTGCTGGCGTACCTCTTCGACCCCAACAACGGCGAGGTCGTGGCGGAGACCGCCCGCATCCGCGACGGCAGACTGCACCGCGCGGAGCGGATCGTCGAGCGCATCGCCGCCGACTACGACCTCACCTGGGACGACGTGCTCGCCGAGTCGTCAGACGGCACGACGCTCGGCCGCCCGCACATCGCCGACGCGCTCGTGCGCAAGGGATTCGTGCCCAACCGCAGCGCTGCGTTCGAGAGCATCCTGCACTGGCGCAGCGGCTACTACGAGAAGTACTACGCGCCGTCGCCCCTCGACGGGGTGCGGGTGATCGTCGCTGCCGGCGGGGTGCCCGTGCTCGCGCATCCGGCCACCCACGGCCGATACCGGACCATGGATGACGCGGTGATCGGCACGCTCGCCGACGCCGGGCTGTTCGGGCTCGAGGTGGGCCACCGCGACAACAGCGAGGACGGCAAGCGCTGGCTGATCAAGGTCGCGAAGAAGTTCGGCCTCGAGCTCACCGGGTCGAGCGACTACCACGGGGAGGGCAAGCCGAACCGGCTCGCGGAGAACTCGACGAGCCCCGAAGTGCTCGAGAAGCTGATCGCGCGCGCGACCGGCTCGACGCCGTTCGCGGGTTGAGTAGGCCCCCTAGGGCCGTATCGAAACCCGGTGGGTTGAGTAGGCCCTCTAGGGCCGTATCGAAACCCGGTGGGTTGAGTAGGCCCTCCAGGGCCGTATCGAAACCTCGAACTCGAGCAACCGGTTTCGATACGGGCGCCAGGGCGCCCTACTCAACTCGCCTTACGCGGTAGGGGCCGTGTTGCCGGGCGTGCCCGAGCCGCCGCGGCGGGTACGGGTGCGGCGGCGGCGCGAGGGAGCTGCGCCGTCGTGGGTGCCGCCGCCCTCCGAGCTCTCGCGGGTGGCATCCGTGGTGCGGGGCGGGCGCGAGCTCGACTGGGCCG
>JAODAQ010000071.1 GCA_025463515.1 Rhodoglobus sp. | reverse complement strand
GCTGGTTGGCGTTGAACAGGTCGGACTGCAGGAAGATCTGGCCGTCGGTGATCGAGATCACGTTGGTCGGGATGTACGCCGAGACGTCGTTGGCCTTGGTCTCGATGATCGGCAGGCCGGTCATCGATCCGGCGCCGAGCTCGTCGGAGAGCTTGGCGCAACGCTCGAGCAGACGGGAGTGCAGGTAGAACACGTCACCGGGGTATGCCTCGCGTCCCGGCGGGCGGCGCAGCAGCAGCGACACGGCACGGTAGGCCTCGGCCTGCTTGGACAGGTCGTCGAAGATGATGAGCACGTGCTTGCCGTCGTACATCCACTGCTGGCCGATGGCGGAGCCGGTGTACGGGGCCAGGTACTTGAAGCCGGCGGGGTCGGAGGCGGGAGCGGCGACGATCGTCGTGTACTCCATCGCTCCGGCATCCTCGAGGGCGCCCTTGACGGCCGCGATCGTGGAGCCCTTCTGGCCGATGGCGACGTAGATGCAGCGCACCTGCTTGTTGGTGTCGCCCGACTCCCAGTTGGCCTTCTGGTTGATGATCGTGTCGATCGCGATCGCCGTCTTGCCGGTCTGGCGGTCGCCGATGATGAGCTGGCGCTGGCCGCGGCCGATCGGAATCATGGCGTCGATCGCCTTGATGCCGGTCTGCATGGGCTCGTGCACGCTCTTGCGCTGCATGACGCCGGGCGCCTGGAGCTCGAGGGCGCGGCGCGCGTCCGCCTTGATCTCGCCGAGGCCGTCGATCGGGGCGCCGAGCGGGTCGACCACGCGGCCGAGGAAGGCGTCGCCCACAGGGACGGAGAGGACCTCGCCCGTGCGGGTGACCTCCATGCCCTCGACGATGCCGGTGAACTCACCGAGGATGACGACGCCGATCTCGTCCTCGTCGAGGTTCTGGGCGAGGCCCAGGGTGCCGTCGGAGAACTTGATGAGCTCGTTGGCCATGACGCCCGGGAGGCCCTCGACGTGCGCGATGCCGTCGGCGGCGTCGATGACGTAGCCGACCTCGGTCTTCGAGGCCGCACCGGGCTCGTAGGCCTTGACGAAGTCTTTCAGCGCGTCGCGGATCTCGTCCGGGCTGATCGTGAGTTCTGCCATTGTTTTTCCTTCTTGGTCTTGTCGTTAGTCAGCGCAGGTTCGCTAGCCAGCGAGCTGGAGCCTGAGGTCGTTGATGCGCGTGGACACGCTGCCGTCGATGACGTCGTCACCGATCTGCACGCGGATGCCGCCGATGATCGAGGGGTCGATGACCAGGTTGAGCTTGAGGTCGCGCCCGTAGTTCTTCGCGAGCCCGGCGCGCAGTCGCTCGACCTGGGCGTCGCTGATCGGGGCCGCCGTGATGACCGTCGCGACCGCAAGGCCGGCCTGGTCGGCGACGAGAGCCGCGGCGGTCCGTACGAGTTCGCCGATGCGGCGGCCGCGCGGCTGCTGCACCAGGTGGTCCACGATGGCGAGCGTCTGCGGGCTCGCCTTCTTCGCGAGGAGCTTCGTCACGAGTGCCGACTTCGCCGCGGGCGTGCCGAGCTTGCTGCCGACCGCGAGCTCGAGCTCGGGGTCGGACGAGACGGCGGCGCCGAAGGTGAACAGCTCCGCCTCGAGCTCTGAGCCCTTGGCGGCCGAGGAGGCTACGGCCCGGATGCCCACCTCTTCGATACCGGCGAGGAGGTCGTCCTGGCTCGACCACCGTGATGCGACGATCTCGCTCAGCAGTGCGCGTGCCGGGGCGCCGATCGAGGAGAACACCTGGCCGATGACCGAGGTCTTGTCCTGTGCGGCAACCGACGGGTCGGCGAGGACGGCGCGCAGCTGCGCCGAGCCGCCGATGATGCGGGCAGCCTCGAAGAGCTGGCTGCCGGCCGCGAGGGCCTCCGAGCCGGCGACCTTCGCGAGTGCGCCACGGGCGCTCGCGAGCGCCTCCCTGGTTGCCGATCCCATTACTTCGCTGCCTTCGACTTCTCGTCGGACTCGAGGTCGGCGAGGAACTGGTCGACGAGCGACGCAGCCTTCTTGTCGTCGCTCAGGCTCTGCCCGATAACACCGGACGCGAGGTCGATCGCGAGCGACCCGACCTCGGCGCGCAGCGAGACGATGGCGCTCTGGCGCTCCGCCTCGATGGTGGTCTGGGCGTTCGCCACGATGCGGGCAGCGTCAGCCGCCGCCTGCTCGCGGACCTCGTTGCCGATCGCCGTCGCGTCCTGGCGGGCCTGGTCACGGATCTTCGCCGCCTCGGCGCGACCCTCCGCGAGCTGGTCCGTGTACTGGGCGAGCGCTGCGGCGGCTTCCGCCTGGGCGATCTCCGCCTTCTTGATGCCGCCCTCGATGGCCTCGGCGCGCTCGTCGAGCGTCTTCTTGATCGCCGGAAGGAACTTCCAGATGAAGAACGCGAGGATGATCGCGAAGCACACGGCAGACCAGATGATGTCTGGCAGCGCCGGGATCAGAGGGTTGATGACCTCTGTCGTGCCCTCCGGGTCAGCGGCGAGAAGGGTGCTGAGCATCCCTGACTCCTTTATCGGTTGAGATACGAGTAATTAGCCGGGGAACGGGATGAACGCCACAGCGATCGCGATGAAGGCGAGCGCCTCCGTGAACGCGATGCCGAGGAACATGAGGCCCGTGAGGCGCCCCTGCAGCTCGGGCTGGCGAGCAACCGACTCAACGGTCTTGCCGACGACGATGCCTACGCCGATGGCCGGGCCGATCGTCGCGATGCCGAAGGCGATCGGGGCGATGTTACCGGTGAGCTCGGCGACGTTCGTGATGGGGTCCACGTTATGTGTTTCCTTCCGTGATGGATCTTGTTGGTTCTTGCAAGACTCTGGCGGCTGCCAGGTTCGCTCGGTGTGTGCTAACTAATCAGTGCTCGTCAGCCAGCGCGAGCTGGATGTACGCGGCCGTGAGGAATGTGAAGACGTACGCCTGGAGGACGGCCACCAGGAGCTCGAAGATCGTGAAGATGAAGCCGAAGGCCAGGGTGCCGATGCTGAGGAAGTTGAACACGCCGACCGGGTGGAGCGCCAGAAAGAACGACGTCGCGGAGAAGCAGAGCACGAGCAGCATGTGGCCCGCGATCATGTTCATGAGAAGTCGCAGGGTGAGCGTGACCGGGCGGAGGATGAAGGTCGAGAGGAACTCGATGGGCGTCACGATGACGTACACGGGCACCGGAACGCCCGCGGGGAACAGCGACGCCTTGAAGAAGCCCGCGCCGTGGCGCTTGATGCCGGCGTAGATGAACGTGACGTAGGAGATGAGCGCCAGCACGAGCGGGAAGCCGATCACCGACGTGCCCGCGAGGTTGAGGCCGGGGATGATTCCCGAGATGTTGAGCGCGAGAATGCCGAAGAACATCGAGGTGAGCAGGGGCAGGAACCGTGCGCCGTCCTTGACGCCCAGGTTGCCCTCGGCGATGTTGGTGCGCACGAAGCCGGTGGCGAACTCGAGGACCGACTGGCCGCGGCCGGGAACGACCTTCATGCGGCGCGTGCCGAGCCAGAACAGCAGGATGAGCACCGCCGTCATGAGGAAGCGGATCAGGATGAGGCGGTTGATCTCGAACGGCGTGCCCTCGAAGAACAGGACCGGCGGGAAGAACTCCTCGAGCGAAGGCCCGTGGAAGCCACCATCGCCTGATCCGTCATCGGTGGCGAGGTTTATGAGGGTGAGAGCGTGGTGTAGCAGCGCTATCTCCAGAATCGGGGCACGTCACCGTGCGGCGATGAAAAAGTGGGGGGCGTTCTCACTAACCCTATCAAAGTTCTACGTCGTGTCGAATTCCTATTTATTAGGGGCGCTGCGCTCGGCGTCCCCCGGCAGCGGGATGTCGCCGACGTAGGGAACCCGGGCTCCGACGTAGGCGACGACGTCGACAACGAGGCTCCCGATCACCGCGACGAGGATCGAGAAGAACATCACGAGCGGCTCGATGAAGGGCTGGTCGCGCAGCAGCACCAGGATCACGATGAACAGCACGAACTTGATCAGCCAGACGCCGAGCACGATGCCGAAGAACAGGGTGCTGGAGGCCTCGCCGTTCGTCACCCGTGCCGCGACCAGGATGCTCAGCGCCGTGAGTCCCATGAGCACCGCGGTGAGGCCCGCGCCGATGAGCGCGCTCACGAGTCCCGGCACCCCCGCGACGAGGTAGCCGATGATCGAGCCGGTGATCGCGATCGCGACGGTGAGGATGGCGCCGTAGACGAGGGCCCTCGCGAGGATGGTTGCGGTCTTCATGGGGTTTCCTTGAGCTCTTCGGTTTCGGAGGCGGCGTCCAGGCCGTCGTAGCGGGCGACGTCGGGCTGGGCATCCGTGCCGCCCGCCCCCGTCGACTGCGCAACGGATTCGAGCGCCTTGCGCTTGCTCAGCGGCGAGAGAGTGATGACGGTCAGGATGATGAGGCCCACGACGATGAGCAGGGTCGCCATGTACCAGGGCATGAACATGTAGCCGAGGCATCCCACGGAGACGACGAGGGTCCAGCCGTAGAAGATCAGCACGGCGTGCAGGTGCGAGTGGCCCATGTCGAGGAGGCGGTGGTGAAGGTGCTTGCGGTCGGCGGTGAAGGGCGACTTGCCCGCGCGCAGCCGCCGGGTGATCGCGAGCCCGAAGTCGAGCAGCGGCACCACCAGAACCGCGAAGGGCAGCAGGATCGGGATGAACCCGGGCAGCAGCGACGCGGTGAACTGGTCGGGGCGGGCCACGAAGTCCGACTCGACCTGGCCGGTCACGAGGATCGCGGACGAGGCCATCAGAAGGCCGGTGAGCAGCGCGCCAGCGTCGCCCATGAAGAGCTTCGCCGGATGGAAGTTGAGCGGCAGGAAGCCGACGCACGCGCCGATGAGCACGGCGGTGAGCAGTGAGGCGAGGTTGAAGTACTCGGTCTGCGCCTGCAGCTGCAGCAGGTAGGTGTAGATGAAGAAGACGCCGTTGGCGATGAGGGCGACGCCGGCGACGAGGCCGTCGAGGCCGTCGATGAAGTTGATGGCGTTCATCACGAGCACGATCGCGAAGACCGTGATGATGAGCGACACGTAGGGCGAGACGATGGTCTGGCCGCCGATCGGCAGCGTCGAGATCTGCACGCCCTGCCACGCGAGGATGCCCGCCGCGATGATCTGGCCCGCGAGCTTGGTGAGCCAGTCCAGGTCCCAGATGTCGTCGGCCACGCCGATCAGCACGATGATCAGGGCAGCGCCGCCCACGCCGAGGACCTTGCCCGGCTCGCTGAACACGAGGTTGAAGTTGGAGAGCTGGGAGGCGACGAGGAACGCCGCGACCATCCCGAGGAACATCGCGACCCCGCCGAGCCGCGGAGTCGGGCGCGTGTGCACGTCCCGCTCCCGGATCTTCGGGTACAGGCGGTACTTCGTGCTGAGCTTCCAGATCACGATCGCGAGCCCGAAGGTCACCGCGGCGGAGACGCCGGAGACGAGGACGTAGAACGCTATTCGCACTTGTCGGCCCCCACCAGGTCGCGGATGTCCGCCGAGGCGATGACCCCCTCGCGCACGATGCGCAGCTTGCCCTCGGGTGCGAGAAGGCCGGTGGCGTCGACGATGGTCGACGCGAGAGTGCCGCCGGGCCCGTCGTCGAGGTAGAGAGCGACGCTGTCCCCGAGCATGCGCTCCGCATCCTGCGCGGTCGTCGCCGCCGGCTGGCCCGTGAGGTTCGCGCTCGACACGGCGAGCGGGCCGGTCTCCGAGAGCAGCTCGAGCGCGATGCGGCTCGACGGCATGCGCAGGGCGACAGTGCCGCGGGTCTCCCCCAGGTCCCACGACAGCGACGACTGCGCGGGCAGGATGATCGTGAGGCCCCCGGGCCAGAAGGCGGCGACCAGCGCGCGAACCTCGTCGGGCACCGACTCGGCGAGCGCATCGAGGGTCGGGATGCCCGGAATCAGCACGGGAGGCGGCGACTGGCGCGTGCGCCCCTTCGCGTCGATGAGCTTCTGCACGGCGGCAGGATTGAACGCGTCGGCGGCGAGGCCGTAGACGGTGTCGGTGGGGATCACGACGAGATCTCCGCGGCCGATGGCGGTTCTGGCGAGCCGCATACCGGTGAGAAGCTCGGCGTCGACCGAGCAGTCGTAGATGGGGGCCATGGCCCTTCAAGAGTAATGCGAGACTAGTAAGCCCGTGGACCTCTACTTCTTCGACCTCGACAAGACGCTCTATGCGTACGACTTCCGGTACCGCCTGCCCGAGCTCGCGCGGCTCACCGGTTCGTCGCAGTACGCGCTCGCCAAGGCGTGGTGGGCGGGCGGCTACGAGGCCCGCGCCGAGGCGGGCGAATGGCCCACCGCGGACGCCTATCTGGACGAGTTCGCGCACGTGACCGGCTCCCGCCGCCTGTCGTTGGAGGAGTGGGCTTCAGCCCGGCGGCTGGCCATGACCCGGATCCCGGGGTCGATCGCGGCCCTGCGCCGGGCATCCGAGTTGGGCACTGTCTCGCTGCTCTCCAACAACCCCGCCGCCACCGCGACGGCGCTGCCGCTGCTCGCGCCGGACGTGGTCGAGATCCTGGGCGAGAACCGCCTGTTCAGCTACCAGTTGGAGTCGCGCAAGCCCGGCGAGGAGATCTACCGCCGTGCGCTCGCCCACTACGGCGTCACCGCAGGCGACTGCTTCTTCGCCGACGACTCCGCGGCGAACATCGCGGGCGCCCGCGCGGTCGGCATCACCTCGCACCAGCTCACGTCGCAGAACGGCGTCTTCGACACGGATGCCCTGCTCGCCGCCATCGAGGCCTTCGCGGTGAGGCAGCGATGACCCTGCTCTTCATCTTCGACATGGACGATGTGCTCTACGACTACGACTGGCGCGTGCGCATGGCCGGGATGACCGAGCTCACCGGCCTCTCCCTCGAGGACCTGCGCCGCCGCTGGTGGCACGACGAGGGCGAGTGGAAGGCCGAGGCCGGCGGCTACGAGACGCCGGAGGCCTACCTCTCCGCGTTCGAGAAGGCGATGGGGATGCCCGTCGACGAGGACGACTGGGTGCGGATCCGCGGTGCGGCCATGACCGCGTGGCCGGAGTCTCTCGCGGCCGTGCGCAGGGCATCCGAGCTGGGGCAGGTCACCCTGCTCACCAACAACGGCGCGCTCGCCCACAAGCACCTCGCGACCCTCGCGCCAGAGCTCGTCGAGCTGTTCGGCGACCACCTGTTCACGTCGAGCCACTACGGGGCCCGCAAGCCGAACCCGGTCGTATTCGAGCGGGTGCTCGAGGCCTACGGCGTCCCCGCGTCCGATGCCTTCTTCGCGGACGACATGCGCGTCAACGTCGAGGGTGCCGAGAGCGTCGGCATCACGGCCTACCGCTTCGGCAGCCCAGAGGGCCTGCTCGCCGCGATCGAGGCGTTCGCGGCGGCGCGCGCCTGACCGTCACCGCTCTCCGAGGCGTCACCGCTCTCCGAGTCGTCGCCGGGCCGCATCCGCCTATCCGGGCCGCTGGCTCGCTGAGTCCCGCCCCTCGCATCCGCAATTCAGGAGCCGTCGTGGCGAGAGTGGTGGATGCGCACTGGAAATGCCACAACACCCCCTTCCGTCACGTCGGCTCCTGAGTTGCGGAAGGCGGAACGGCGCAGCCCCGGTCGCGCGCGCGACCGAGGCTGCTCGGCTCGCCTACCGCCGGGCGGCCTTGCGGCGGAAGACCGCCGCGGCCCACACCACTGCCGCGACCAGGATGAGCGCGCACCAGCCGAGCGCGAGCAGCGGCGAGGCGCCGAGGTCGGTGCCCAGGAGCAGTCCGCGGATCGATTCGATGATCGGCGTGATCGGCTGGTTCTGGGCGATCCACTGCAGCCAGACCGGCAGGGTGTCCACCGGCACGAACGCGCTCGACAGGTAGGGCAGGAACATCAGGATGAACGTGTACCCGTTCGCCGCCTCTGCACTCCGGGCGGCGAGCCCGATCGCCGCGAACAGGTACGTGATCGCGAGGATGTAGAGCGCGATGATGCCGAACGCGGCGAGCCACTCGAGCGGCGAGGCATTCGGGCGGAAGCCGACCAGGAGTGCCACGCCGATGACGACGACGGTCGCGAACAGGTTGCGCACGAGGCTTGCCACGACGTGGCCGGTGAGCACCGCCCACGCGCGGATCGGCATGGTGCGGAACCGGTCGATGATGCCGGTCTCCATGTCGCCCGCGACGTCGACAGCCGTTCCCGCCGAGCCGAACCCCGCGCACAGCAGGATGATGCCGGGCACGACGTAGTCGACGTAGCCGCCCTCGGAGTCGAGGGCGCCGCCGAACACGAACGTGAACAGGAGCATGAGGATGACGGGCAGCATGATCGCCATGATGAGCGCGTCGATGTTCCGGATGGAGTGGCGCAGGCTGCGCCCGATGAACACCGACTCCTCGGTGCCGAAGCGCAGCGCGCCGCGGACCGGCGCGACGGCGGTCATGAGCCCACCCGCTCGGTGAGCGTGAGGAACACGTCGTCGAGGCTCGGCTTGCGGATCGAGATGGTGCCGTCGAGGCCGCTCGCGTCGAGCTCGTCGATCGCGCGGCGGAGCCCCGAGACCGTGCCGTCGGTGGGGATCTCGCACAGCAGCGACTCGTCGGCCGCGCGCAGCTCGACGACCTCGCCGCCCGTGCGGGCCTTCAGCTCGGCCGCCGTGCCCTCCGCGACGATCACGCCGTGGTCGAGCACCGCGATGCGGTCGGCCAGCTGGTCGGCCTCCTCGAGGTACTGGGTGGTGAGGAGCACGGTGGTGCCCTCGTCCCGCAGGGAGCGGATGACCTCCCACAGCGCCTGTCGGCTGCGGGTGTCGAGCCCGGTGGTGGGCTCGTCGAGGAACAGTACGGGCGGCGTCACGACGAGGCTGAGGGCCAGGTCGAGCCGGCGGCGCATCCCGCCCGAGTAGGCCTTGGCGCGCTTGCGGGCGGACTCGGCGAGGTCGAAGCGCTCGAGCAGGTGCCGGGCGCGGGCCCGGGCATCCCGAGGGCGCAAGCCGCTCAGGCGGCCCATGAGCACGAGGTTCTCCTCCCCCGTGAGCACGCCGTCGACCGCCGCCGACTGGCCGGTGAGGCCGATGCTCGCACGCACGGCGAGGGGGGATGCCACAACATCGTGCCCGTCGATGACGGCGGTGCCGGCATCCGGGAGCGCGAGCGTGGAGAGCACGTTGATGAGCGTCGTCTTGCCGGCCCCGTTGGGACCGAGCAGGGCGAACACGGTGCCGCGGTCGACCGTGAGGTCGATCCCGGTGAGCACTTCCGTGCGCCCGAATGACTTGCGCAGGCCGCGCACGTCGATGGCGTGGGTCATAGTTCTGCCTTTCGCTGAAGGGATATAGGGCATACACTGTTTATGCCGTACACGTTACTGTGTAAGTAATACACAGAAGCGTTGGCCGTTGTCAAGGAAGAATGGCGAGATGACCGAAGAACCCCCCGAGATCGAACTGCCGCGCGGCGTCGCGCTCGCCTGGGGCATCGCCGCGAACCCCCAGCGCGGTCCCAAGCGCGAGCTGAGCATCGAGCGCATCGTCGAGGCCGCCGTGGAGATCGCCGACCGGGACGGGCTCGCCGCGGTATCCATGTCGAGCGTCGCCACGAGCCTCGGATTCACGACGATGTCGCTGTACCGGTACGTCTCGGCCAAGGAGGACCTGATCCTGCTCATGCAGGAGTACGGCACCGGCCTGCCGCCCACGACTATCGCCGAGGCGCCGGACTGGCGCACGGGCCTCACCCTGTGGGCCCAGGGCACGCGAGAGGCGTACGAGGCGCACCGGTGGCTGGTCGACATTCCGATTCTGGGGACGCCGAACACGCCCAACAACCTGGCGTGGATGGATGTCGCCCTCGCCGTGCTGCGCGACACGGCCCTCGACTACGACGAGCGCGTGGGCATCCTGCTGCTCGTCACGGGCCACACCCGCTGGGAGGCGACGATCGAGCGGGGCTACTCCGCCTCGAACACCGAGTTGGGCCTCACGCCGACCGAGCGCGACCGGGCCGAGGCGCAGCTTCTCGCGTCACTGGTCACCAGGGAAGCCTTCCCGTACCTGTTCGCGAGCCTGCAGGCCGGGTTCGTCGAGAGCGAGGTCAATCCGTTCCAGTTCGGGTTCTCCGTGCTTCTCGACGGCATCGGGCACTACATCGAGCAGCGCGCGGCGGGTGCTCCGGCCGCGACGCCGCCCGAGCCGGTCAGGACCGACAGCTACCCGAAGGATGCCGCGGTCAAGGCCGCGCGCCAGGCCCGCCGTGAGGCGGAGGGCAGGCTGCGGGAGGCGCAGAAGCGCGAGCGGGAGGCGATCAAGAACGCCCGGGAGCGGGAGAAGCAGGAGAAGCGCTAAGCGCCCGCCTCCTCGAGCGCCCGCACGAGCTGCCGCTTGTTCTTCACGCCGAACAGCTTCTTGACGGGCTCCCCGTCGCGGAACACGATGAGCGTCGGCAGGCTCGTCACCCCGAACCGGTCCCCCACTGCTGGATGGTCGCCGACCTCGACCCTGCCGATGCGCGCGCCCGTCGACTCGTCGGCCAGCTCCGCCAGGACGGGGTCGAGCGCGTGGCAGGGCCCGCACCACTCCGCCCAGAAGTCCACGAGCCACAGGCCCGAGCCCACACTGGGGTCGAAGGTCTCCGGGGTGAGGTCGACGACGGCCTCAGTCATGGATGCGCTCGGGCAGGGGCAGCCCGCCCAGGTTCGCCACTGTGAGCGGCGCGTCGGGCTCGATGCCGAACTCGTGCTGCAGCACGTACTCGAGCTGCCGCGTGTGCTGCGTGGTGTGCCACACCTCGCGCTCGAGCACCTGGTGCAGCGTCGGGTAGCCCCAGTAGGTGTGCGTCACGCGGTCGAGCGGGTCGTCGATGCCGTCGTCCTCCCACCACTGGTTGATGAGGGCGCGGGTCTCCTCGGCGCGGTCGAGCACGTCCTGCTTGGTCCGCACCTCGTCGGGCTTGGAGTAGAACGAGACGGTGTGCTCGTCGTCGTTGTACGCCGCGAGGAACGACCGGGCCACCGACGCGACCTGGTTCGCGACGTGGAGCATCGGGCGCTTGCGGTTGGGCAGCGTGTAGTCGAGAGCGGCCTGCGGCATCTGCCGGATGATCCCCTCGGCGGCCGCGAGGTTGAGGTTGTACCGCTCGACGAGCTCCGCCGGCGAGAGCATCACGGGCTCCTCGTACGGCACGCCGATCAGGTCGGCGACCGCGGCGAGATCCACACCGTTGACGAACTTTCCGCCGGCGGATGCCACGGGCAGCAGCAGCCCGTGCTCATTGAGCACCTCGCGCGCCTCCGGGTGCTCGTCGACGTTGATCGCGTTGTACTCGCGACCGGATTTCTCGATGAACTCCTTCATGCGCAGGCAGCTGCTGCAGCCGGGCATCCAGTACACATCGATGGTGGGAGCGGTGACGGCCATGTGACTCCTCGCTGAGTTCCGTATTCGTATACCGTATAATTAACGGGGCGGAACGTCAACGAAGAGCCACGGATGCTCAGGCGCGGGCAACCTCGCCCGAGCCCGAGATGTCCTGCTCGACTTCGGGGCTGCCCGAGTACCGGACGCTGCCCGATCCGGAGATGGACACGCGCAGCGTGTCGGAGGCCGCGACGGTCATGTCGCCGGAGCCGTCGATCTCGAGGCTGGCCCGCGCCGAGTCGAGGTCGTCGGCCCGCACGTCGCCCGAGCCGTCGATGCTGGCCTCGAAGTCGTCGGTGCGGCCGCTGAACTCGACGTCGCCCGAGCCGCTGATGTCCAGCGAGACGGAGGTGGCGTCGATCGAGTCGATGTCGAGGTTGCCGGAGCCGCTGATCTCGACCTCGAGGCTCGACGCGGAGATCTCCGAGTCCACGTCGCCCGAGCCGTTCAGCTCGAGGCGCTCGAGGCTCGGCAGCGTGAGCTCGTAGCTGATCCTGCCGAGGAGGATGCCGGGCGTACCGGGCTTCACCCCGAGCACGAGCTCGCCGTTGCGGACGTCGGCCGTGAGTCGGTCGAGGACCGCCGCCGCCGCGTGGATGACGAGGGACGGCTCGCCCTCGGTGATCATGAGGTCGCCCGAGGTGTCGAGTACCACGGCGGTCGCCGCGTCGATCTGGCGGTCCTCCGAGACGACGGGGCCGCGGGCGCCGAGCGAGCAGCCGGAGAGCGCCACGAGGGCGACGGCGGGAAGGGCGATGAGAGGTAGGAGGCGCATGTCCCCAGCGTAGAAACCGGGGGGCGCGAGCACGCGGGGGCGAACCCCCGAATCGTCCCGTGGGCTAGCGGAGCGCGGTCGTGGCGCGATCCCGGCCCAGCAGGTCGCGGTGGTGCGCCACGGCCGTCCAGCCGTCGGCGCGCAGAAGCTCGGCGATCGCCCCCGACTGCACCTCGCCGTGCTCGAGCACGAGCGTGCCGCCGCGGCGCAGCAGCCGCAGGGCGGTGGTCGAGACCTGGCGGACGATGTCCAGGCCGTCCTCGCCGCCGTAGAGGGCGATCTCGGGGTCGAACAGCCGCACCTCGGGGTCGCGCGGGATGGCCCCCACCGGGATGTACGGCGGGTTCGAGATGACCACGTCCACGGCGCCGTCCAGCTCGGGCAGCGCGTCGGCGAGGTCGACGAACACGGGTGTCGCGTTGGGAGCGCCGACCGTGCGGAAGTTCTGCCGCGTCCACACGTACGCGAGGGGCGAGACCTCCACCCCGTACACGCGCGAGTGCGGCACCTCGGTCGCCATGGCGAGGGCTATCGCCCCGCTGCCGGTACCGAGGTCGACGCCGACCGGCTCGGTAGACGCCGTGGCGGCGAGCGCGTCGATCGCGAACTGCACGACCGTCTCGGTCTCGGGCCGCGGCACGAACACACCGGGGCCGACAGCGAGCTCGAGCTGCCGGAACGCGGCGGTGCCGGTGATGTGCTGCAGGGGCTCGCGGGCCGCGCGGCGCTCCACCAGGGACGCAACCGCAATGGCCTCGGAATCGCTGAGCCCCGAGCCGGTGACGGCCTTCGCCTGCACTCCCCCGCGGCTCAGGCCCAGGACGTGCCCGAGCAGGAGTTCGGCATCCACTCGCGCATTCCGGATGCCCGCGCCCTCGAGCACGCTCGTGGCGCGGTCGAGCATCTCTGTGACCGTCATGTTCTCAACAGGCTCAATCAGCTGTCGGTGCCGAGTGCCTCGAGCCGCGACTCCTCGTCGGCCTGGATGCAGCTCTGGATCACGGGCTCGAGCGCGCCGTTCATCACGGCGTCGAGGTTGTAGGCCTTGTAGCCCGTGCGGTGGTCGGCAATGCGGTTCTCGGGAAAGTTGTACGTGCGGATGCGCTCGGAGCGGTCCATGGTGCGGATCTGGCTCTTGCGGTACTCCGACGCCTCGGCGTCGGCCTCCTCCTGGTAGCGGGCGAGGATGCGCGCGCGCAGCACTCGCATGCCGGCCTCGCGGTTCTGCAGCTGCGACTTCTCGTTCTGCATGGCCACGACGATGCCCGTCGGGAGATGGGTGATGCGCACGGCGGAGTCGGTCGTGTTGACCGACTGGCCGCCGGGGCCGCTCGAGCGGTACACGTCGATCTTGAGGTCGTTCTGGTTGATCTCGACCTCTTCGGGCTCGTCGACCTCGGGGAAGACGAGCACGCCGGCCGCCGAGGTGTGGATGCGCCCCTGCGACTCGGTGGCGGGAACGCGCTGCACGCGGTGCACCCCGCCCTCGTACTTGAGGTGCGCCCAGATGCCCTCGGCCGGGTCCGTCGAGCTGCCCTTGAAAGCGACCTGCACGTCCTTGATGCCGCCGAGGTCGCTCGAGGTCTGCTCGATGATCTCGGTCTTCCACTTCTTGGACTCCGCGTAGTGCAGGTACATGCGAAGCAGATCGCCGGCGAACAGGGCCGACTCGGCGCCGCCCTCCCCCATCTTGATCTCCATGATCACGTCACGGGCGTCGTTGGGGTCGCGCGGGATGAGCAGGCGGCGCAGCTTCTCCTGCGCCGCATCCAGCGATTCGGTGAGGCCGGGGAGCTCGGCGGCGAACGACGCGTCCTCCGCGGCCATCTCGGTCGCGGCCTCGACGTCGTCCGTCAGCTGGCGCCACTCGTGGTACGCAGCGACGATCCGCGACAGCTCGGCATACCGGCGGTTGACCTTCTTGGATCTGGCCGGGTCTGAGTGGAGATCGGGGTCGGAAAGCTGGACCTGGAGCTCATCATGTTCGGCCAGCAGCGACTGCACTGACTCGAACATGCTTAGTCCTCTTTGGTGCCGTTGGCGTTCGGCATCGACTTCTGCACCTGCATGAGGAACTCGACGTTCGTCTGGGTCTCCTTGAGGCGGCCCAGGACGATCTCGAGCGCCTGCTGCTGGTCGAGGCCGGCGAGTGCGCGGCGCAGCTTCCAAGTGACCTTGACCTCGTCGGCGCCCATGAGCATCTCCTCGCGGCGGGTGCCGGACGCGTTCACGTCCACAGCCGGGAAGATGCGCTTGTCGGCGAGCTGGCGCGAGAGGCGCAGCTCCATGTTGCCGGTGCCCTTGAACTCCTCGAAGATGACCTCGTCCATCTTGGAGCCGGTCTCGACGAGCGCGGTAGCGATGATGGTGAGCGAGCCGCCCTCCTCGATGTTGCGCGCGGCGCCGAAGAAGCGCTTCGGCGGGTAGAGCGCCGACGAGTCGACGCCGCCCGAGAGGACGCGGCCGGATGCGGGAGCCGCGAGGTTGTACGCACGGCCGAGGCGCGTGATCGAGTCGAGCAGCACGACCACGTCGTGGCCGAGCTCCACCAGGCGCTTCGCGCGCTCGATGGCGAGCTCGGCGACCGTGGTGTGGTCCTCGGCGGGGCGGTCGAAGGTCGAGGCGATGACCTCGCCCTTGACCGTGCGCTGCATGTCGGTGACCTCTTCGGGGCGCTCGTCGACGAGCACGACCATGAGGTGGACCTCGGGGTTGTTCTTGGCGATCGCGTTGGCGATGGCCTGCAGAACGAGGGTCTTGCCGGCCTTGGGCGGCGAGACGATCAGGCCGCGCTGGCCTTTGCCGATCGGCGACACGAGGTCGATGATGCGGGTCGAGAGCTTGCCGGGCTCGGTCTCGAGGCGGAGGCGCTCCTGCGGGTAGAGCGGGGTGAGCTTGCCGAACTCCACGCGGTTCGCGGCATCCTCGACGGGCAGGCCGTTGATCGAGTCGATGCGCACGATCGCGTTGTACTTCTGGCGGCCCTGGGCGTTGTCGCCCTCGCGGGGCTGGCGGATGGCGCCGACCACGGCGTCGCCCTTGCGCAGGTTGTACTTCTTGACCTGGCCGAGCGAGACGTACACGTCGTTGTTGCCGGGCAGGTAGCCGGAGGTGCGCACGAAGGCGTAGTTGTCGAGGACATCGAGGATGCCCGCGACGGGGATGAGCACGTCATCCTCGGTGATCTCGGGCTCGAAGTCGTCGCCGAGCGGGCCACGGCCGCGCTTGCGGTCGCGGTAGCGGTTGCGGCCGGAGCGCTCGTCGCCCTCGACCTCGGCGGCGCGCTGCTGCTGCGGCTGGCCGTTGCGGTTCTGGCCGTTCTGGCCGTTCTGGCCGCCCTGGTTGTTGTTCTGCTGCTGGTTGTTCTGCTGGCGGGGCTGGCCGTCGTTGGCCTGGCCGTTGCCGCCGTTGTTGCGGTTGCGGTTGCGGTTCCGCGAGGAGCGGCCGGAGCCGCCCTCCTGCTCGCCGTGCTCGTTGTCGTCCGAGTCGGACTGCTCTGCAGCATCCTCGCCGACAGCGACGTCGGCGGGGGTCGGGTCTTCCGCGGGGGCCTCGGCCTGCGCGACGTGCGAGCGCGAGGAGCGCGGCGCCGACTTGGCGGGGGCTTCCTCGGGCTCGGCGGGGGTCTCGGCGGCCGGGGCGTCCACGACAGGGGCGTCCACGACGGGAGCGCCGACACCGGCGCCGGCGGCCGCGATGGCCTCCGTGTCGGCGCTGGTCACGCGGCGCGAGGCGCGCTTGCGCACGGCCACGGGCTCCTGCGCGGGGGCCTCCTGCTGGGTAGCCTCCTGCTCGGGCACGTCGACCGCGGTCTCGCCGTTGCTGTTGTCCTGGTTCTCGTTGATTGCGTCCACGAGGTCTCCTTTTCGAAGTTTGGATGCGCCGCTGATACCCAGCGAGCTGGCGAGAGCCTGGAGCTCCGCGAGCTTGAGGGTGCTCAGGTCGGCACGGGA